>DATCWE010000228.1:0-2034 GCA_036566495.1 Gemmatimonadales bacterium
CGTATCCGCGAGCCGATCCACCTGCATGGGCAGGGAGATAGTATCGGTCACGCGGACTTGACCGGGTGGCCGCCGAACTCGTGGCGCAGCGCGGCGATGACTTTGGCGCCGAACGACTCCTGCTGGCGCGAGCGGAAGCGCGCGAACAGTGCCAGGGTGATCGCGGGAACCGGGACGTCGAGATCGATCGCCTCCTGAATGGTCCAGCGACCCTCCCCCGAGTCATCGACCCAGCCCTTCAGATTCTCCAGCGTCGCGTCGCGCGCGAAAGCGCGCTCCGCGAGCTCGTTGATCCAGGAGCGCACCACGCTGCCCCGGTTCCAGACCGCGGCGATGCGTTGAAGGTCGAGCTCGAACTGTTTCGAGGCATGCAGGATCTCATAGCCCTCGGCGTACGCCTCGAGCAGCGCGTATTCGATCCCGTTGTGCACCATCTTGACGTAGTGGCCGGCCCCGGCGGGTCCGACGTGGGCGTAGCCGTCCGGCGGTGCCAGGGTGCGCAGGACGGGGTCCAGCCGGTGGAGCGCCTCGACCGAGCCGCCCACCATGAGGCAATAGCCGTTCTCCAGTCCCCAGATCCCGCCGCTGGTGCCACAGTCCACCAACTCGATACCGTGCCCCAGCAGCAGCGTGGACCGGCGCAGCGTGTCGTGGAAATTCGAGTTGCCGCCGTCGACCAGGATGCTGCCCTCCTGCAGCAAGGGCAGCAGCGCGGCGATGCTGTCGTCGACCGGCGCCCCGGAGGGCAGCATCATCCAGACCACCCGAGGAGGGGAGAGTTTGCCGACGAGGTCAGCCAGCCCGGAGGCTTCCGTCGCCCCTTTGGTCCGGGCGGCAGCGACCGCTCCGGGATTGGGGTCGTAGGCGACCACCTGGTGGCCGCCACGGAGCAGCCGTTCCGTCATGTTGCCGCCCATTCTCCCGAGGCCGATCATCCCGAGCTGCATTCCGTACTCCTCCCCTCCAGGGTGGGGCTGGCGGCCGTTACGCTCCTGCCGCCACCGTTGCCGCGCCGAGCAATCCCACATCCGGATTGAGGATCACCCGGACCGGAATCCGCTCGAGCAGAGTCTGCAAGCGGCCTTTGCGCAGGAAGGCCGCCATGAACCCCCCTTCCGCCAACTTGGGTGCGATGTGCCGCGCGATGCCGCCGGCGAGATAGATGCCCCCCGTGGCGAGGACGGTGAGGGCCAGATTGCCGGCGGCGGCGCCATAGGCTGCGACAAAGAGCTCCAGCGCCTCCACCGCGCGCGCATTGCTGCCGGCCAGGGCATGACGCGTAATCACCGCGGCGGGATCCTCGCGGGCCAGCTCGGCGCCGAGCCCGCTCTCTAACCCGCCGACGAATTCGAACAGGTCGACGAGTCCGGGTCCCGAGATCACGCGCTCGGCGGAAACGTGGCCGTATCGGCCGCGCAGGAAGCGGAACAGCCCCCACTGGCGCTCGCTCTCCACGGTGAAGGTGGCGTGGCCTCCCTCCGAGGGTTGGACGCTGTATCCCTCGCCGGAGCGCACCAGGAATCCCTCGCCGAGCCCGGTCCCTGCTCCGAGCAGGCCGCGCGCGCCCTGGGGGTCGGCCGTGCCGGCCTGCAGGACCATGAAATCGGCCTCAGCCAGCCGGCTGAGCCCGTATCCCACGGCCTCGAAATCATTGATCAGACGCACCAGCGGGATCCGCAGGGACGCACTGAGCTCCCGTTCGCTCACGGTCCAGGGAAGGTTGGTTCCGCTCACCCGGCCGTCGGCCACCGGTCCAGCGAATCCGAGGCAGGCGCGTGCGGGAGGCGCCCCGGCGCCGGCGATGAACCGGGCCAGCAGCGGGGTGAACGCCTCGACCTGCTGGCTGCGAACGGTCTGTTCCGCGACGATGCGCGCCGTGGCGTCGACCTCCACGATCGCCAGCCGGGCGTGGGTGCCCCCGATGTCGCCCGCCAGGACCCTCATGGTGCCGATCCGCTGAGCGCGGCGGCGGCGGCGCAATCGAGAATCCAGGTGCCACGGCTCGCCAACCGGGCCGGCAGGGTCTCGGGATCG
>DATCWE010000237.1:0-3904 GCA_036566495.1 Gemmatimonadales bacterium
GGGCGGACAGTGGGGACCGCGGATTCCTGTCCGCACTGACCGCCCCGTCCGCAGCGTCCGTCCGCGTGCCCGAGTACACCCCCGAGCGCCGGCGCGAGATGGAGTTCGAGCTCCTGGGCTTCTCCACCGACTGCCACCCCATGACGCTGCACCAGCGCGAGCTGCGCCGCTTCCGGCTGGTCCAATCGACCGCGCTGCAGCGCCACGTGGGCCGGCAGGTGCTCTGCGCCGGCATGCTCACGACCGCCAAGCCGGTGCATACCGCGAAGGATGAGCCGATGCAGTTCGCCACCTTCGACGATGGAGGGGGTCTCATCGAGACGGTCCTCTTTCCGGAGGTGCACCGCACCCGCGGCCACGTCCTCTTCGACCAGGGTCCCTTCGTGTTCCGCGGGACGGTGGAGGAAGAGTTTGGCGCGGTGACGGTGACCATCACGCAGCTCGACCGGCTCCAACGTCTGCTCGCGAAACACACCGCTCCGGCCGGACGCGGCCTTCGGGGGGCCCGGGACCCATAAGCTCGAACCCGGAATGGTCATTCTTGCTCCCGCTCCCGCCAGCGTGCATGTTCTGCAGGATGTTCGCCCTCGGAATGCTCTGTTTGCTGGCCCTGGCCGGTTGCCGGAACGACAGCGGTCCGGGCCCCGGCACTGCCGCGGTCCGGCTGCAGGAGGTCGCGAGCGGGCTCGATTTCCCGCTCTTTCTCACGGCTCCTCCCGGCGACAACGCGCGCCTCTTCGTCGTCGAGAAGACCGGTCGCATCCGGATCGTGCGGAACGGGATCGTGTTGCCGGTCCCCTTCCTGGATCTGAGCGCCAAGGTCTCCAACGGCAGCGAGCAGGGACTGCTCGGACTGGCGTTTCACCCGGACTATGCGACCAACGGGCGCTTCGTGGTCAACTACACGAACACCGGCGGCGACACCCGGATTGCCGTATTCCACGTCTCCTCCATCCCCGATGTCGCGGATCCGGCCAGCGAGCAGGTCATCCTGTCGGTGGATCAGCCCTACTCCAATCACAATGGCGGGATGGTGGCCTTCGGACCGGATGGCAAGCTCTACATCGGCATGGGGGACGGCGGCTCGGGAGGGGATCCCCAGGGCAACGGACAGAATCGCGGGGTTCTGCTCGGCAAGCTGCTGCGGCTGGAGGTGGACGGTGCCGGCCAGGCCTCGGTTCCCAACGACAATCCCTTCGTGGGCCAGGCTGGAGTGCGGCCCGAAATCTGGAGTTACGGGCTCCGCAACCCCTGGCGGTTCAGCTTCGACCGGGTCACCCACGATCTCTACATCGGTGATGTCGGCCAGAACGCCCACGAGGAAATCGATGCCAGCACCGCCGTGGCGCAATTCGGGCGCGGAGTCAATTACGGCTGGAACCGGATGGAAGGGGCGGCCTGCTACAGCCCAGCGGGGAACTGCGACCGGACCGGCCTGACGCTGCCCGTGATCGACTACGGCCATTCCGACGGCTGCTCGGTAACCGGAGGATACGTCTACCGGGGCGCGGCGCTGCCCGCGCTGCAGGGCCACTACTTCTACTCCGACTATTGCCAGGGCTGGGTCAGGAGCTTCCGGCTGGATGGAACCCGGGCCGGCAACGCGGCCGACTGGGCTGCGTTGCGCCCCGGCGGGCAGGTCAGCAGCTTCGGTGAAGATGCCAGCGGCGAGCTGTACCTCATGACGGCCGAGGGCAAAGTGTTCCGCATCGTGGCCTCCGCGCCCTAGCTCGGCACACATGGAGTCCAGCCCCACCCCGAGCCCCGCCGCGGCGGGATCCTGGCGACAGCGCACCTGGGATGAGCTCCTGGCGCGGATCGAAGATCGCCAGGTCGTTCCGATCGTCGGGCCGGATCTGGTGCTCGTGGAGCGCGACGGCGTCGCGCTCACCCTGGAGCGCTACGTCGCCCTGGAGCTGGCCGCCCAGCTCGACCTGGAGCAGTTCGTCGGACGGGAAGCCTCGCTCAACGAGGTGATGTGCGGCTACTTCGAGCACATCCCGCCCGGGGAAACCCGCACCACGCCCTACACGCTCATCCCCGAGATCCTGCGCCAGGCCAAGTTCGCGCCGCCGGCTCCGCTGCGGCAGCTCGCCGAGATCACCGACTTCACCCTGTTCGTGACCACTACGTTCGACACGCTGCTCGCGGACGCGCTCAACCTGGTGCGCTTCGGCGGCGAGCGGGGAACCAGCTCGATCGTCTACCGCTACAACAAGCGGGAAGACCTCAGCGGCACGGTCGCGGAGCTGCGCGAGCGGGGCCAGCCGACGGTGGTGCACCTGCTGGGACAGGTCTCCTCTTCCCCGACCTATGTCCTCACCGAAGAAGACCTGCTTGAATTCCTCTACGCGCTGCAGTCGGCGGAGTACCGTCCCAAGAATCTGCTCGCGGAGCTGGCGGAGCATCACCTGCTGGTGATCGGGGAACACTTCTCGGATTGGCTGGCCCGGTTGTTTCTGCGCACCACCAAGGGGCGCAAGCTCTCGCAGTATCAGGATTTCACCGAGATTCTCGCCGATTCCCGCACGGCCCGCGAAGCCGGCCTGGTCACCTTCCTGAGTCACTTCAGCACCCACACGCGGATCTTCCCGGGCGGCGGAGCGGTCGACTTCGTGGCGGAGCTGCACCGTCGCTGGCGGGAACGCAACCCGGCGGTGGCCGCGCCCGCCAAGGCGCCGTTCGTTCCTCCCGCCCGGGAGATCCCCAAGCAGGCCGTGTTCCTGAGCTACGCGCGCGAGGACATCGAGGCGGTCAAGCGGCTGAAGAGCGCGCTGGAGCGCGCGGGCATGCCGGTCTGGTTCGACATGGAGCAGATCAAGGGCGGGCAGGACTGGGAGCGCCGGATCGCGGAGAACGTGCGCAGCTGCGCGCTCTTCGTGCCGGTCATGTCGCGCCACACCGCCGCCCAGACCCGCGACGCCTATTTCCGGGTCGAGTGGAACGGCGCGATCGAGCGCACCCAGCGGATGAAGGCCGGCGAAGTGTTCATCACCCCCGTGGTGGTGGACGAGCTTTCCCGCCAGGAAGCCCAGGGCGAGTTTCCCGACAATCTCAAGCTGCACATCGAGCGGGCCGACGCCGGGGAACTCCCCGGGGGTGTGCTCGAGCACCTGGCCCGCGAGTACGCTCGGATCAGCGCGATCACCCGGGGCGACGGCCGATGACCACCGCGGAGCATCAGATCCCCGTGCTCGACGCGGAGAACCCCTGGCCGGGGCTCGCGCCGTTCGACGAGGCTCAGGCGGGTTTCTTCTACGGGCGCACCCGCGAGGTGGAGGACCTCTTCCGGCGGGTGCGCCTCAACCTGCTCGGCGTGCTCTACGGCCAGTCGGGCCTGGGCAAGACCTCGCTGGTCCGCGCGGCGCTGTTCCCCCGGCTGCGCGGCGCGGGCCTGCTCCCGGTGCCGATCCGGCTCGATTACTCGAGCGGCTCTCCCAGCGCGCGCGAGCAGATCTGGCACGCACTGAGCCGCGCGCTGGAGGAGGCGGGCGTGGTCGTCGCGCCGCTCGCGGAGGACCAGACGCTGTGGGAGTATTTCCACCAGCGCGCGCTGGAAAAGAGCGTGGTGCCGGTGCTGGTCTTCGACCAGTTCGAGGAGCTGTTCACGCTGGGACCGGAGCGCGCCGGGGGCACCAGCTTCGTGCGCGACTGCGTGATGGAGCTGGCCGCGCTGATCGAGAACCGTCCGCCCGACCGAGTGGAAGCGCGTTTCGACCGCGAGCCCCGGCTGGTCGCCCAATACGACTTCGACCGGCAGGACTACCGGCTGTTGCTGAGCCTGCGCGAGGACTACCTCGCCCACCTGCACGACCTCGGCGGCAAGATTCCCTCGATCACCCTCAACAACATGCGGCTGACCCCGCTCGACGGGCCGCGCGCCCTGGAGGCGGTGGAGAAGCCC
>DATCWE010000301.1:0-2072 GCA_036566495.1 Gemmatimonadales bacterium
CACGCCCTCGCCCCGGGCAACACCGGCCAGCCCCCACCGGGTCGCTCCTTCGCGCGCCGTCAACAGCTTGCCGCCCGAGCAGTACCTCAACGCCGAGCTGGCGCAGCTGGCCTTTCAGGAGCGCGTCCTCGAGATGGCGGAAGATCCCGGCGTTCCCCTCGCTGAGCGGCTCCGTTTCCTCGCGATCGTCGGCTCGAACATCGACGAGTTCTTCTCGGTGCGCGTGGGGGCACTCAAACAGGGCATGCTCTCCGGCGTCACGGCGCGCAGCCTCGATGGCCTCTCCGCCCGCGACGAGCTGGAGATCGTGGCGGCGCGGGTTCCGCTGATGCAGGAGCGGCAGGCGCGCTGCGCTCGCGAGTGCCTTGCGGCAGTGCGGGAGCGCGGAGTCGTCCTGCGTCGCTGGGACGAGCTGGGCGAGCCGGAGCGCGACGCGCTGAGCGCATACTTCGCCGCTGAGCTGCTGCCGGTACTCACGCCCCGCGCCGTGACGCTGTCGCCCGGTCACCCCTTTCCGCTGATTCCGCAGCTGGTGCTCACCTTCGGGGTGGTGGTCCAGGATGTGCGCACCGGGCCGGTCCACTTCGCCTCGCTGCCGCTCAAGGGCCGGCTCGACCGTTTCCTGACTATTCCGGGCGGGACCGACCTCATCCCGCTCGAGGAGGTGGTGCGTGCCAATCTGCAGGCCTTCTACCCCGACCGGCCGGTGGAAGGGGCCTGGCTGTTCCGGATCACCCGGGCCGCAGATCTCGAGGTCAACGAGGAAGAAGCCGGAGATCTGCTGCAGGCCATCGAGGAGGAGGTCAAGCGCCGGCCGGTGCACTCGCCGGTGCGCGTCGAGGTGGAGCGGAGCATGCCCGAGCGGGTGCGCGAGATGATCCTGCGGGAGCTGCGCTTCGAGCGGCGCGGCGTAGCCGCGATGCTCGGTCCGGAAGACGTGTACGAGATCGACCCTTCGCTCGATCTCTCGGCGCTGCGCGAGCTGGCCGCGCGGCTGCCCTCGAGCGACAACTATCCCCCGGTCCACCCGCGGCGGCCCTTCCCGGTCGGGCGGAGCGTCTTCGACTTGATCGACGAGGGGGATCTGCTGCTCCACCATCCCTATGAGGACTTCACCGCCACCATCGGTCGCTTTCTGGACGAAGCGGCACAGGATCCCGAGGTCGTGAGCCTCAAGCTGACCCTGTATCGCGTGGGAGACCACTCCCCGGTGGTCGACGCCCTTCTCAAGGCCGCCCAGCAGGGCAAAGAGGTCGCGGTGTTTGTCGAGCTCAAGGCGCGCTTCGACGAGGCCCGCAACGTGGATTGGGTGCGCCGGCTGGAGGACGCCGGTGCGCAGGTTATTTACGGTCTGGTCGGTCTCAAGATCCACGCCAAGGTGGCGCTGGTGATCCGGCGCACGCCCCAGGGCCTCCGCCGCTACGCCCATGTCAGCACCGGGAACTACAACGCGGCGACCGCGCGATTTTATACCGACTACGGCTTGCTGACCGCCGATCCGGACATCGCCGCGGACTTGACCGATCTATTCAATCAGCTGACCGGGTCCTCCCGCGCCCCGGGGGCGAGCTACCGCCGCCTGCTGGTGGCGCCCGCCACCCTGCTCACCGGGCTGCTGGGGCGGATCGAGCGGGAAATCGAGCATGCCAAGGCCGGCCGGGGCGGACTGATCCGGGCGCAGCTCAACGGCCTGGAAGACCCCGAAATCGTGGCCGCCCTGTACCGCGCCTCGGCCGCGGGAGTCGAGGTGGACCTGGTGGTGCGGACCCTCTGCGTGCTGCGGCCGGGTGTGCCCGGCCTGTCGGAGCGGATCCGGGTCCGCAGCATCTTGGGACGCCTGCTGGAGCACGGCCGGATCTACCATTTCGGCAACGGCGGAAAAGCGGAGTATCTTATCGGGTCGGCGGATTGGCGGCCGCGCAATTTGCGGCGCCGGGTCGAAGTGGTGACTCCGGTGCAGGCACCCGCCCTTGCCGCCCGGCTCGACGCCGTGCTCAGTGCGCTGTTGAGTGAGCCCTCGGCCTGGACGCTCGGCCCGGATGGGACCTATGTGCGCCGGGCGGCGCCGGGGC
>DATCWE010000386.1:0-10627 GCA_036566495.1 Gemmatimonadales bacterium
ACCCCGGCGCCCAGGGCCCCCGCGACGGCGCCCAGCAGCGCATAAGACGCCAAGCGGCCGCCGTGATAGGCCAAAGGGACAAGCCAGGACCGGCGAGCTCCGGGGCGCTGTGCGTAGAAGCACGCGAAGCCGCCGCACATGGCGGCACAATGCGGGCTGCCGAGCAGGCTGGAGCCCAGGATGGAGGCGACCAGCGTCACCATGGCGCCGGGCTCCGCAGGCCGGTGTCGCGACGCAGATCCGCGGTATAGCGGTCGGCCCCGTGGGTCACCACGAAGCGAAGCTCCCAGAGTCCACTCTGCTCCAGCGGCGCATCCAGACGGGATTCGCCGGCAGCATCGGTGAGCGAGACGGCGTGCACCGGATGGGTGGCGAGCGCGTTGTGGATTGCGGTGAGCTCGATGCGCGCCGCCGCCAGCGGCCGGCCTGCGGCATCGCGCATCCGGATCGAGACCTGCCGACCACCGTCCGCCCCGCGCGGTCCCAGCGCCGCCTCCACGGTCCAGCCCAGCGCGCGATTACGGCGTTCCTGCGCCAGAGTGGAGTCCCACTGGACGCCCTTGCGGTAATAGTCGGGCTCCACCGCCGCGGCGTTGACGTCGTTGGCCGCCCAGTAAACTGCGGCGTTTCCCAGGATGGTCAGGGCCAGCACGGCGGCGATACCCCACGGCCACCGGTGTGCGAGAGGATCTCTCATCGCCGGTCACCCTCGTGGCTGTCCTCGTGCTCGCCCTCGCGCTCGGGCCCGACCAGCTCATAGGCGAAGTCGCCGCTGAAGCCGGTCGCGGCGACAACCCGGAACGCAATCTTGCGCTCACCGTTGTGGAAGGCGCTGGCCGGCAGTACCACGAACACGGTGGCGGTGACGGTGCGGCCGGCCGCTACCGGCAGGGGATTGCTCGGCGTGATGAGCCGCGCCTGGTCGGCCCCCAGCAGCGCGATGGAATAACTCTGGTCCGCCGCGCTGCGGTTGCGCACCTTGACCCTGATCTGGTTGATCACGCTGCCGTCGGCTTGAACCGTGAACGGGTCGCTTCCCCGGAGGATGGTGACCTCGGCGTCCTGCCGGGTCGCCAGGTTGAAGCCCAGCAGGCCGATCGCGATGGCCAGCGCGAGGGGATAGAGCACTACCCGCGGGCGAAGCAGGTGCTTGCTTTT
The DNA here is from genome assembly GCA_036566495.1 of Gemmatimonadales bacterium. Lineage (GTDB taxonomy): Bacteria > Gemmatimonadota > Gemmatimonadetes > Gemmatimonadales > GWC2-71-9 > JABFSM01. The sequence continues at coordinate 1,159 of DATCWE010000386.1, forward strand.
GCCGTCGAAGCCGTCCCGGCTGCCATAACGGATCAGGCCGGGGGGTTTGCCGATCCGGGTCATGATGGCATCGCAGGCGTCGGCGCACTGGGTGCAGTGGATACACTCCATCTGGAGGCCGTCGCGAATGTCGATGCCGGTCGGGCAGGTGAGGACGCAGGCCTGACAATCGATGCAATCGCCCGCGGCAGCAGCGCGATCCTTGAGGTGCTTGCCCCGCGGCTCTCCCCGCCGATAATCGTATCCGACGATCAACGACTGGCGATCGAGCAGCACCGACTGGAGCCGTCCGTAGGGGCAGGCAACCACACAAGTCTGCTCCCGAAACCAGGTGAAGTCGAAGAAGATCAGCGCGCTGGTCCCGGCCATCACCAGGAAGGAAGTAGGATGCTCGGCCGGGGAGCGGCGGACCCAGACCGCCAGCTGCTCCACACCGACGAAATAGGCGAGGAAGGTGTGGGCGAGGAACAGCGCCAGGACGAAGTACACCGCGTACTTCAGCAAGCGCCGGGGCGAGACGCGCTTGGCCCGGTCGAGCTGGAGGGTGCCGCTGCGGCCCCCTTCGAGCAGCCGCTCCAGGGGCCGGAAGAGGAACTCCAGATACACCGTCTGCGGGCAGGCCCATCCGCACCAAACCCGTCCCAGCAGGGCAGTGAGCAGAAAGATCGCGATGGCCACGCTGACGAACAGCAGCATGAAGAGCAGCGTGTCGGTCGGGAGGAACGTAGTGCCGAAAAGGATGAACAGGCGATGCGGCAGATCCAGCAGGATGAGGGGCTTGCCGCCCATCCGGAGATAGGGAATCAGAAAGAAGACCAGCATCAGGCCGTATGCCACCAACTGCCGCCGCGTGAAGAACTTTCCTGCTGAGGGTTTGGGCCGGATGTAGCGGCGCGAGCCGTCCTCGTTGAGCGTAGAAAGGACGCGCTGCGGTGCGGAAGCTGGCGCTCCGGTCGCGGTCATCGGGCGGCGGCGGAGTCGGCCTGGACGCCCTGCGGCGGCTTCGGGTCCTTGGGGTTACTCCCTCGCAGGGTCGTGACGTAGCCGACCACGGCGAGCAGCTGGTCGGGCTTCAGCATCTTGCCCCAGGCGGGCATGCCCTTGGCCAGCACCCCTTCATTGACGGTCTTGAGGATTTCGAGCGGAGTCCCGCCGTGAATCCACCAGTCGTCGGTGAGGTTGGGTCCGATGTTCCCGCCGGCATCGGCACGGTGGCAAGCCGAGCACATCGAGCCGAACGTGGTCTGGCCGAGAGTGTGCTGGGTCGGGTCGGCCGCGAGGGCCAGCAGGCTGCTTTCGGTGACCCCGCGCAGCGGGTCCTGGCTGGCCAGCACCGAGTCGGCGATGGCCATGTCGCGCCGGTACGCCGCGAGACGGCCGGCCCCGATTCCGATCCCCGGGACGTTGAGCAGATACAGCGCCGAGTAGGCGATGCAGCCCCAGAAGATGTACAACCACCACTTGGGCATCGGATTGTCGTACTCCCGAATGCCGTCGTAGTCGTGCTCCAGCAGCCGGTCCTCGTCGCGATCGGGGGTCATGGTTTGCGTCCCTTGCGCGGATTGACGGGGTGCTCATCGTCCAGCGGCATTCGGGCGGCCTCGTCGTATTCCCGCTTGCGCGAAGGCGAGAGCACCCGAATCGCGACGGCCACGAAGACGATGACGAAGATGACGAGCGCCACGACGGCGTAGCCGGCAAGGCCGGCATGGCTCATGATTTCCGAGAGGCGCACTTCAGTTCCCTCCCGGAGCGGTATGGGCCACCGCCGGCGGCGCCGAGCGGATGTCCGTGCCGAGGCGCTGGAGATAGGCGACCAGCGCGACGATTTCCTTGTCTTCGAGGCCCTTGGGGCCTCCCTGGGACAGAATGCTGGCCGCGACGCTGCGGGCCTGCTCGCGTGCCATTTCGGGGGCACGGCGGATCGCATCGCCGTAGGGAACCCCCAGCATCGCCATCGCATCCACCCGGCTCTGAATCGCTGCGAAGTCGAGGCGGTTTCTCAGCATCCAGGCGTAGGCCGGCATGATGGACTTGGGCGTGATGGCCCGGGGGTTCTCCATGTGCCGGACATGCCACAGATCCGGATACTTGCCGCCCTCCCGCGCGAGGTCGGGCCCGATCCGCCGCGAGCCCCAGAGATAGGGGTGGTCATAGATAAATTCGCCGGGCTTGGAATACTCCCCGTAGCGCTCGGTCTCGTGCCGCAACGGGCGGATCATCTGCGAATGGCAGTTGAAGCAACCCTCCTTGATGTAGAGGTCGCGCCCGGCCAGCTCGAGCGGCGAGTACGGCTTGACCGACGCGATGGTCGGGACGTTGGACCGGATCAGGAAGGTCGGAATGATCTCGAAAAGCGACGCCACCACCACCGCCACCACCACCATGACGGTGAAGGTGACCGGCAGCCGCTCCCAGGTGCGGTGCCATGCCGCCCGGGTGAAACGGGAGAAGGCGCCCGCCGGAACCGGGGCGGCATGGCCCGGCGTTTCGGCGTAGACCCTGGCGAGAGCCGGGGCCTTCACCTCCGCCACCTCGTAACGAGCCGGGCGGGCGCGCCAGGTGCGGAAGACGTTGTAGCCGAGCAGGACCATGCCGATCAGGTACATGGTTCCGCCCGCAGCCCGCACCCAGTACATGGGCATGAGCTTCATGGTGGTCTCGATGAAGTCCGGGAACTGCAGTCGTCCGGTCTCGTCGAACGCGCGCCACATCAGGCCCTGGGTCAGGCCGGCGCTGTAGATCGCCGTGGCGTAGAGGATCATGCCGAACGTGGCGAGCCAGAAGTGCCACTCGGCGAGCTTCACGCTGTGAAGCCTGGTCTGAAAGAGCCGGGGGGCCAGCCAGTAGATCATGCCGAAGGTCAGGAATCCGTTCCACCCCAGGGCGCCGGTGTGGACGTGGGCGATGATCCAGTCGGTGTAGTGGGCGAGGGCGTTGACGCTCTTCACCGAGAGCATCGGCCCCTCGAACGTCGCCATGCCATAGGCGGTGACGGCCACGACGAAGAATTTGAGGATCGGATCTTCCACCACCTTCTTCCACGCCCCCCGCAGGGTCAGCAGGCCGTTGATCATGCCGCCCCAGGAAGGCATCCACAGCATCACGGAGAACAGCATGCCGAGCGTGGAGGCCCATTCCGGCAGGGCGGTGTAGTGCAGGTGGTGCGGGCCCGCCCAGATGTAGAGGAAGACGATGGTCCAGAAATGCAGAATGGACAGCCGGTAGCTGAACACCGGGCGATCCGCCGCCTTGGGCAGGAAGTAGTACATGAGCCCGAGGAACGGCGTGGTGAGGAAGAAGGCCACGGCGTTGTGCCCGTACCACCATTGCATGAAGGCATCCTGCACGCCGGCGTAAATCGAGTAACTCTTCAGCGGGCCGGCGGGGATCGACAGGTTGTTGAAGATGTGCAGGATCGCAACGGTCACGATGCTGGCGATGTAGAACCAGATCGCCACGTACAGGTGGCGCTCCCGCCGCCGGGCGATGGTGCCGAAGAAATTCACCGCGAAAATCACCCACACCACCGCTATCGCGATGTCGATGGGCCATTCCAGCTCGGCATACTCCTTTGCCTGGGTGAAGCCCAGCGGCAGGGTGAGGGCCGCCGCGACGATGATGAGCTGCCAGCCCCAGAAATGGAGATTGCTCAGGCGGTCGGAGAACATGCGGGCCTTGAGCAGCCGCTGGGTCGAGTAGTAGGCGCCGGTGAAGAAGGCGTTCCCCGCGAAGGCGAAGATGACTGCGTTGGTGTGCAGGGGCCGCAGCCGGCCGAAGCTCAGCCAGGGGAGGCCGGCGGTCAGCTCCGGCCTGGCCAGCAGCACGGCGATGAGCAGGCCCACCGCCATTCCCACCAGGCCCCAGATGAAGGTGGCCCAGAGGAACTTCCTGACGATGACGTCATCGTAGGAAAACGTTTCCAGCTCGGTCGTCATCAGCGCTCCGAGGCGGGGGAGAGGGCAAACGCGGGCGAACGGAGGCAGTCTAGGGACGGGGGATGAAGCGCAGATGAAGGGGTAGTGAACGGCGGTTACTGGGCCGGCCCTCCTATATAATGAGAGGGATATCCCTTGCGCTCTCGAGCACCATTTGATCAAGCCGGCGGACGTGAGCGCCCTCGAAACGCAGTTCTCTTCGCTGGACGAATCGGCGCTCAAATCCGATCCGGTCTGAGTCACGTTTTCTTTGTAACGTCTCCTTAGAAACCTGAAGCAACAACTTTAGCTGCGACGTGTAAACCCAATCATAGAGATGGTTTGAAACCGATGGACCGCCGGCGCCGCTTGGGGGTCGCCGGCGGTCATGAGTCTCCCGGGAACTCCCGCGCTACCGCGTTGACTTGGGCCGGTGACTGCGGGCCGGCTTGGCGCTGCGCGAGCGGCTCGTGCTCTGGCGGCGCGGGGCCGGCTTGACGTCCTCCTCCTCCTCCTCGGCGTCCTCCGCCGAGGCATTGACGCTCGTTTCGGCGATTCCCGTCAGCTTGTCGTTCGCCGCCTTCTCCTCACCGAGGATCGCCTGTAACTCCAGCTCGGCGTCCTCGATGCCCGCGGTGAGCGCCCAGACCCGCAGGGTGCCGTAGGCGGCGATCTCGTAGTGCTCGACGCGCTGGGCGGCGCTGATCAGGGCGGCATCCCGGGTGTCGGGGTCGTCGATCTCCTTGATGGCCTTTTCGCCCTCGGCGATCAAACCCTTCATGCCCTTGCAGGTCTCCCGCTCGGGTTCCTCCCCACAGGTCCGAAACACGGCCTCGAGGCGGGTCACATGGCTCCGGGTCTGGACCAGATGATTCTCGAACGCTTCAGTCAGCTCAGGATTGCTCGCCGCCTCGGCCATTTTGGGCAGCGCCTCTACCAGCTGGTGCTCGGCGTCGTAGAGGTCCTTGAGCTCGTGCACGAACAGCTCGTTCAGGTTGGTGACTTTCATTTCCGGCTTCCTTTCCGATCAGGTATCTGGTTCGCGCGGACTTCCGGGAAACCGAGCGGGCGCTTGCACTCGATGTACAACAAGCATTCGACGTACTACGGTAGCAGACGCACACACGACGCCGAGGTATCCATCGCCTGCGCGGATTGCGGCTGGAATTAGATCGAAAAACGGCCGACAGCCCGGAAACCGGCTTGGGGGATGGCAGGACCCGACGGTATGTTCTCCCGGGACCCACCCTGGAAGACTGAATGAGCAAGCTGAGGCCGGCGCGCCACGGCAAGCAGGCGATCGTCTTCATCGCGATCACCCTGCTGCTGGATACGATCGGTTTCGGGCTCATCATTCCGGTGCTGCCCACCCTGCTGGCGCAAATCACCGGGGAGGACGTGAGCCACGCCGCCATCCATGGCGGCTTCCTTTCGTTCCTCTACGCCACCATGCAATTCCTCTGGGCGCCGGTGCTGGGCAACCTGTCCGATCGCTTCGGGCGCCGCCCCGTGCTGCTCTTCGCCGTCGGCTCGCTGGGCGTGGATTACGTGATCATGGGGCTTGCACCGACCCTGGGCTGGCTCTTCCTGGGACGGGCGATCTCCGGCATGGCCGGAGCCTCCTTCACGCCGGCCTATGCCTACGCGGCGGATATCAGCACGCCGGAGCGGCGCGCCCAGAACTTCGGCGTCATCAGCGCGATGTTCGGAGTGGGGTTCATTATCGGCCCGGCGTTGGGTGGCCTGCTGGGTCACTTCGGCCCGCGCGCGCCGTTCTTCGCGGCGGCGACGCTCAGTTTGCTCAATTTTTGCTATGGGATTCTGGTGCTTCCGGAATCGCTCGCCCCCGAGCGCCGGCGTCCGTTCGACTGGAAGCGCGCCAATCCCTTCGGCACTTTCCGTCAGATGAAGCGGCATCCGGTCGTGCTGGGCCTGCTCGGCGCGCTCTTTCTCTGGATGGTGGCCAACCAGGTGTTCCCCTCCACCTGGAGCTTCTACACCAAGCTGCGCTTCGGCTGGTCGGAGGCGATGATCGGCGCGTCGCTGGCGCTGGTTGGCGCGGTCATGGTGCTCAGCCAGGTGACCTTTCTGCGCTTCATCGTGCCGCGGCTGGGGGAGCGGCGGGTCGCGCTGCTGGGCATCAGCATCGCCGCGGTCGGATACGCCGGCTTCGCGAGTGCCACCGCCGGCTGGATGATGTTTGCCTGGCTCTCCACCTGGTTGTTCGGGGCCATCGTGTTTCCGGTGACCAATGCGCTGATGTCTCACCGCATCGCGCCGGAGGCCCAGGGTGAGCTGCAGGGCGCCGTCGCGGGGCTCGCCTCGCTCGCGGCGATCGTTGGTCCCCTGCTCATGACGCAGCTGTTCGGCCGGTTCACCGCGCCCAACGCACCGGTGCACGTGCCCGGCGCGGCGTTCCTCGCGGCCGCTTTGCTGACCCTGGTGTGCCTGGCGATGTACTGGTCCGCGACGCGGGCGCCGGCCCCCGCCGCGGAATCCGTTCAGCCCGGGGGAGGCTGAGCTGCGGGGGATTCTGGCGTGGCAGCCCGCTTCGCCCTAAGTTGGAGAGCCGGCGTGGTAGACGCCGCGTCCCGCAGCAACCCTTCTCTCATCGACAAGGCCAGCATGTCCCGAGCGTTTCGCTTTGCCTCCCTTGGCTGTCTTGCTGCGCTGGCTACGGGTTATGTCCCTTCGCCAGCTCGCCTGGAGACTATCCAGCCCAACGACAACCGCCACTCCGCCGGGACGCTGCGCAACGGTGTGCTTACGGTGGCGCTCGAGGCGCGCAGCGGCAGCTGGCAGCCCGAGGGCAAGGACGGCCGCTCGCTCGACAGTCTCGCGGCCTTTGCCGAGTCGGGCGGACCGCTGTCGACGCCGGGCCCGCTGCTCAGGGTGAAACTGGGGACCGAGATCCGCGGCACGCTACGCAACACCCTCGCGCGGCCGCTGACGGTCTTCGGACTGGGCAAAACCCGGGGAGCTTCCGACAGCGTCGTGGTGGCGCCTGGTGGCACGGCCGAGTTCGCCTTCAAGGCGGCCGGGCCAGGGACCTTCTACTACTTCGCGCGGAGCGCGGTGGGTCCCTTCGGCGGCCGGCTCCCGGAGGATACCCAGCTCCACGGCGCGATCGTGGTGGACGGACCCAACGATCCGCCCGACCGGATCATGGCGATCTCCTGGTACTTCACCGTCGAGCCCAAGAGTCCCACGGGACTCGGCCGTGGAACCATGGCCATCAACGGCCTGTCCTGGCCCCATACCGAGCGGCTCAGCTACGCCCAGGGCGACTCGATCCACTGGCGCGTGCTCAACTTCACCGAAGTGGACCACCCGATGCATCTGCACGGGTTCTACTTCCGCATGGACGCCAAGGGGAACGGGATCGCCGACAGCCTGTATTCCGCGGCAGCGCAGCGGATGGCGGTCACCGAGGTCATCCCGCCTTTCGAGACCATAGCGCTCTCCTGGCTAGCCGACCGGCCAGGCAACTGGATCTACCACTGCCACTACGCGATGCACCTCTCCGGGCTGGTTTCGCTGGACACCGAGAACGGGGCGATGGACACGACGATGCTCGGGCATCACCAGTCGGACCGGCCCCACCAGATGTTCGGGCTGGTAATGGGGCTCACGGTGTCGCCCAACGGAGTCGCGACGGCACCGCCGGAGCCGGCCCGGGTCATCCGGATCGTGCAGCGCGAGCGGGCGGGTATCTATGGGACTCAACCGGGGATGTCGTTCGTGATGGACGGGACGCCCGCCGCGGGCGATCCGGCCGCGATGCCGGTGCCGGGACCGACGCTGTTCCTGGAGCGGGGCAAGCGAGTCAAGGTGACCATCGTCAACCAGTCGAATGACCATGCCGCGGTGCACTGGCACGGCATCGAGCTGGAGAGCTATCCCGACGGGGTTCCCGGCTGGAGCGGCTCGGGCAGCAACATCCTCCCGGCCATCGCGCCCCACGACTCGCTCACGGTGACCTGGACCCCGCCGCGGGCCGGCTCGTTCATGTACCACTCGCACTTCAGCGAGGCCAAGCAGATGGGCTCCGGGCTGTACGGCTCCATCATCGTGCTGGAGCCGGGCCAGCGCTTCGACCCGGAAACCGACCGGCTGCTGTTCTTCGGCACCGCGGGGACCCTCCGAAACGTGCTGGCCGGGCCCTTCCCGAATTTCGTCCTGAACGGCAGCCCCCAGCCCGCGCCGATCGAGCTCAAAGCGGGGACGCGCTATCGCTTCCGGCTCTTCAATCTCGCCGGCGACGCCCCGACCATGGTTTCGCTGAAGCAGGGTGACACGCCGATCGAGTGGCGTGCCGTAGCCAAGGACGGGTATCCGCTCGGCGCGGCGCAGGCGGTGCTGAAGCCCGCGATGCTGCTGTTCGATCCGGGTGAGATCTACGACTTCGAGTTCACGCCGGCACGGGCCGGCGAGCTGACGCTCAGCTTCGGTTTGCCGGCGTTTCTGACGGCGGCCCCGCCGCCGCCGCCGCCCGGTGCGCCGCCGGCTCCGCCACCCCCGGCGTTTCCGCCAACGGTCTCAGTCGTGGTGCACGTGCGCTGAGCCGAGGCGGCGCGCCGGTTTAGGGCAGGTACACCTTCAGGGCGCTGGCGAACTCCTTCAGCTCGAAGGCGTCGAAGGCGTTGACGTAAAGGAAGCGCGCCTCCAGGTCGAGGATCGCGCTGAGCCGCATGGTCAGCTTGCTGCTGGCCGTCGCCGCGTTACGCGAATCGGATAGCGAGCCTTTGAGCTGACGCACCCACTCCCGCCCCATCCGCGCGTCGGCCTCCCAGCGGACCCGGGATCCGAAGCGCTGCGAGAACTGCAGGATTCCCTGATGCCGCCAGTATTCCGCCGGGCTGAAATAGCCGCCCTGCTGCGTGGCAGTCTGGGCGAATCCGAGATCCGCGTTGTAGTCGAAGCGACTGGCGGCAAATCCGTATCCGATCCGAATCCAGGGTTGCGAGCGGCGCAGCACCATGCCGATGCGGGCTTCCGCCGCCTCGCGCCGGTTCGACTCGAGACCAAGACCGGTGTAGTCGCCGGCCAGGATCATGCCTTCAGCGTCGAAGGGGCCGGGAAGGTTGTCGAGCGCGAGGGTGAATTGGGCGAGGTTCGCATGCACGGCGCCGCGTAGCTGGCTGCCGTCGAGGGCTCCCTGAACCGTGCGCCGGGTCTCCTCAACGGGGGACCGCGTGGCTCCCGCCGCGAGCGAGATTCCCTCGGCGATTCTCCAGCCGAAATTGAGCGAGCCATCCCATTGGCGAGTGCCCAGGCCCTGCACGGTCTGCATCCGGCCGGCAGCCAGGAGAGCGAGCCCGCGGTAGTCCACCCGCGCCCCCCCGCCGTACCCCTCGCTCCGGAATCCGGCGCCACCGTCTCGGAGCTCGGACCGTTCGTACTCGGCAAACAGCTTCAGGGATCCCACGGCGCCGGTGGTCCGCGCGGTGAGCCGGCTCACGTCAAGCTGGTTCTTTCGCCCGCGCACCAGGCCCGCAACCTCCGCGGCCGAAGCGGTGGCCCGGAGGGCTGAGTCGGCGACGCCGCGGAGC
>DATCWE010000156.1:0-2274 GCA_036566495.1 Gemmatimonadales bacterium
GAGCGTCCCCACCTCCACGACCGGTTGCTCGCGTGAACGATCCACTGTTGCAACGGTTTCAAGCGCTGCTCGAAGGCCGCTACGCCATCGAGCGGGAGCTCGGCCGCGGCGGCATGGCCACGGTCTACCTGGCGCGCGATCTGCGCCACGGCCGCACCGTGGCGATCAAGCTGCTGCAGCCGGAGATCACCACCTCGCTCACCGCCGAGCGCTTTCTCCGCGAAATCCAGATCACGGCCAAGCTGCAGCACCCCAATATCCTCGGCCTCTTCGATTCCGGGGCGGAGGACGGGCTCTGCTATTACGTGATGCCCCACGTGGAGGGCGAGAGCCTGCGCGATCGCCTGTTGTGGGAGAAGCAGCTCGGGGTCGAAACGGCGGTGGACGTCGCCATCGAGGTGTGCAGCGCGCTGGCCTACGCGCATTCGCGCGGGGTGGTGCACCGGGACATCAAGCCGGAGAACATCCTGTTCTCCGCCGGGCACGCCATCGTGGCGGATTTCGGCATCGCCCGGGCGGTGAGCGAGGGCCAGCGCACCATCACCGCGGTGGGAATCCCGCTGGGCACGCCGCCGTATATGAGTCCGGAGCAGGCCCAGGGCCTGGACAACATCGATCACCGCAGCGACCTCTACGCGCTGGGCTGCATGCTGTTCGAGATGGTAGCCGGGAGGCCCCCCTTCGTGGGGGTATCGATCGGCAAGGTCATCCAGCAGCACCTGCAGTCGCCGCCGCCCTTGGTAAGAGAGTTCCGCCCCGACGCCCCGGCCACCCTCGACCCCATCCTCGGCAAGGCCCTGGTCAAGGATCCCGGGGGCCGCTACCAGACCGCCGAGGAAATGCTGGGCGCCCTGCGGCTGGTGGCCGCTGCGGAAACCCTGGAGCGCTCCGTCCCCGGCAGCAGCACCCGGGAAACCCCCGCGGCCGCCGCCCCGGCTCCCGGCCTGGGCGCTCCGGCTGCCACGGCTCCGGCCAGCCAGCGCCGGCTGATCATCCTCCTCGGCATCACCGCGGCGCTGGCGGTGGCCGGACTGGTCTTCGTGCTGCTCACCCGCTAAGGCTCGTCTCCATCGGCGTCTCTTCTTTGGGGGCTGGTTCCCATGGCCTTCTTCAAGCGCATGATCGACGTCTTCACGCTGGGCTCGCCCCGGCCGATGCGGCGCCTGATCGCCTACTACGTTGCGGTCGCTGCGCTTACCGGCGGGCTGCTCTACCTCTTCCCGGTGGCGGACCGGCTGATGTTCTCGGGCGAGCGGCTCGAAGAGATCACCCAGGTCCCGGGGATCCTGCGGGACGGTCTGACCCAGGGGCAGTTCCAGCCGCCGGAAGTGGGCCTGTCGCCCCGGCTCGAGCTCGCGATCAGCACTGCGCTCATTCTGGTGGGCACTCTGGTGCTGATGCTGCCGGTGTCCTGGGTCTACATGTCGATCCGGCGGACCAAAGGCCATGACCAGTCGATCGTGCAGACGCTCATCATCCTGCCGATCGTGGTCGCCGGCATCGTGCTAATCGTCCGCAACAGCCTCGCCCTCGCCTTCAGCCTTGCCGGCGTGGTGGCCGCGGTGCGCTTTCGCACCACGCTGAGCGACGCACGGGATGTGGTTTTCATCTTCCTGGCCATCGCCGTCGGGTTCGCCGCTGGGGTTCAGGTGATCACCGTGGCCGCCCTGCTCTCGTTGGTCTTCAACATCGTGCTGTTGCTCAGCTGGCGGTACGACTTCGGCCGCAACGCGCTCGATCCGACCGCATCCGCCCAATGGGCCGAGCCGCTGGGTGAGCTGGCGGGGAAGAAGACCGGCGGCGAGGTGCCGGACCGCGATCTGGTCGTGGCACTCAGCCCCAAGCACGTCGAGGCCCTCGAGGAGCGCTTCGAGCGGGTCCGGGCGCTGATCGGACCCGACGGGAAGAAGCCGCGCTACAACTCCGTGCTCGAGATTACCGCGAACGACATCGGCGCGGCCCAGAAGGCCATCGAGCCGGTGCTCGACACGGAGGTCAAGCGCTGGGCGCTCGACGAAGTGGTGACCAACGACGGCAAGCCTTCCGAGCTGTACTATCTGATCCGGATGCGGAAATCGAGCACCCGCGACACGCTGCTCACTGCGGTGCGCGCAGCGGCGGGGAACCTGATTCAGTCGGCGGAAGTCGCGGTAGGGGCAGCCCTGGCCGAGCAACAGGCGAAGTAGGAGTGCAGCCCATGCCCATGGTCGCCGTGCTTGCGGTACTGCTGGCGGCGGCCGGCTGCCGGCCCGGGCGGCAGCGGCCGGCCGGGGT
>DATCWE010000210.1:0-9895 GCA_036566495.1 Gemmatimonadales bacterium
TTTTTCTTCGGCGGTGACCATTCCGGGACCGGGCCGGGCGAGCCGCCAGAACAGCAGGTCGCTCACGTCGCTGTTGGCTTTGGAACTCGTTAGCGTGGGGACCGGTGTGGCGGGCTCCCGGCCCAGAATGATGACGGCTGAGCCATGATCGGGGGCACGCTGCTGGGCCAGAGCAGGGCACGGAAGCAGCAGCAGCGCAAACAGCAGGCGAGGAGCGGTCAGCGGGACCTCCGGGAGGAAGCCAACAGCTAATTACTGCTGACGGGCTGTTGGAGATCAGTGGAAAAGTAGTGCGGTTAGCGGCTAGCTGTTAGCCGATTCTACCGCTGCCAGGTCCAGGCGGGGTCCTGGTACCGGTCACGGTGCTGCTCGGCGAGGGTGGCGATGGCAGGTGGCAGGGTGGTGCGGTGGAGCGGAGAGTCGAGCAGGGGTCCGGCGGCGGCGGCGAGCGCGTCCGCCGCCTCGGTGAAGCTCACCGATCGCCCGAGGGCCACCGAGAGCGAGGTCTCCGCGCCGCCGGGACCGGTAAGGCCGGCCAAGCCGCGAACCAGCGATTGATCGTCCTCGAGCAGCAGCGAGCCGTGCTGGAGGAACGCCTGGCCCTGCCTGAGCTGCGCGCTGCCGGCGACCTTGCGATGCTCGAGCATCAGCTCGCCACCCGCCGGGGCGCTGAAGCAGGGGCCTGCCGCCGGGGGCAGCTCGCGCGAAGCCGGGCTCCCCGCCAGCTCCGCGCGGGCGCCCAGCAGCGCAAGGGCCTCGGCGAGGACGGCATGGATCCGCCGATACGCCTGCTGCATCCCGCCGAACACGGCGAGCGGAGCCGCGACGGCATAGGTCAGCTCTCGCGCGTGCCACACGGCGCGGCCGCCGGTCGGGCGCCGCACGCAATCGAGCGCCAGCTCGCGAATGCGCTCCCGGTCATAGCGCCGGGTTGCGGGTTCGTGGCGGCCGAAGGAGAGGCAGAAGGGTTCCCAGCGGTAGATCCGCAAAAACGCCGCGCCCTCCGCGGCCGCGAGGTCGAGGAGGGCGCAATCGATCGCCATGTTTTCCCAACCGGGCCGCGCGGTGTCGAGCAGCAGAGTCCAGCGGTCAGCCTTCACCCTTCACGCTTCAGCTTTCACCCTTGGCGGTCGCGTACTCCTCGAGGGGCGGACAGACGCAGATCAGGTTGCGGTCTCCGTACGCCTGATCGATCCGGGTGACCGTCGGCCACACCTTGAACGCGCGCGTCGCGGCGGTCGGGAAGCCGGCGCGCTCCCGCGAATAGGGCCGCTTCCATTCGTCCCCGGCCACCTGATCCAGCGTATGGGGCGCATAGTGCAGCAGGTTCTCGCTCCGGTCCGCGCGGCCCGACTCGATTTCGCGGATCTCCTCGCGGATCGCGATCATCGCGTCGCAGAAACGATCCAGCTCCTCCTTGGATTCGCTTTCGGTCGGCTCGACCATCAGGGTGCCGGCCACCGGGAAGGACACCGTGGGCGGATGAAAGCCGTAATCGATCAGCCGCTTGGCCACGTCCTCCACCTCGACCCCCGCGGAGGTCTTGAACGGGCGGCAATCGAGGATGCATTCGTGGGCGATCAGGCCCGCGTGTCCCGAATAAAGGGTCTGGTAATGGCCCGCCAGCCGTTTGGCCACGTAGTTCGCGTTGAGGATCGCGTAGCGCGTCGCCTCGGCCAGGCCGTCCGGGCCCATCATCGCGATATAGGCCCAGGAGATCGGCAGAATCGACGGGCTTCCCCACGGCGCGGCGGAGACGGTTCCGCTCGCGCCGGCCGGGCTGGCGACGAGGGGATGTCCCGGCAAGTGCGACGCGAGGTGGGCGGCCACGCCGATCGGTCCCATCCCGGGCCCGCCGCCGCCGTGAGGGATGCAGAAGGTCTTGTGCAGGTTGAGATGGCACACGTCGGCGCCGATGTCGCCCGGCCGGGTGAGCCCCACCTGCGCGTTCATGTTGGCTCCATCCATATACACCTGGCCACCATGCCGGTGCACCACGGCGCAGATGTCCTTGATCGCGTCTTCGAACACTCCGTGGGTGGACGGATACGTCACCATCAGAGCTGCGAGGTCCGTGCGGTTGGCTTCCGCCTGGGCCGAGAGGTCGGCCAAGTCGATGTTGCCGCTCGGGTCGGTCTTTACCACCACCACCTTCATGCCGGCCATCACCGCGCTGGCCGGATTGGTGCCGTGGGCCGACTGGGGAATCAGGCAAACCGAGCGGTGCGCCTGCCCGCGGGCCGCGTGGTAGGCGCGGATCACCAGCAGACCAGCGAATTCTCCCTGCGAGCCCGCATTGGGCTGCAACGAGACCTTGGCGAACCCGGTGATCTCCGCCAGCCACGTCTCGAGATCGCTAAACAGCTCGCGGTATCCTTCCGCCTGCTCGCGCGGGGCGAACGGATGCACCGCGCCGAACCCGGGCCAGGTGACCGGCACCATCTCGGCGGTGGCATTGAGCTTCATGGTGCAGGAGCCCAGCGGGATCATCGCCGCGTTGAGCGCCAGGTCTTTGCCCTCGAGCCGCCGCAGGTAGCGCAGCATCTCGGTTTCCGAGCGGTGGGTGCGGAAGACCGGGTGGGTGAGATACTCGGAGCTGCGGCGGAACTTGTCGGGAACCCGCAGCTCCGCCCTGCCGCCCGCCGGACCGCCCGAACGCGTGCCCAGCGCCGAGGCGAACACCGCGACCAGGTCGTCGAGATCGGCGGCGGTGACGGTTTCGTCCAGCGCGATGCCGATCCGCGAGGGCGAAATGGCGCGGAGGTTGATCCGCCGGGCCCTGGCGGCCGCGTGGATCTTCTCGGCGAGGGCGGCATCGGCGTCGATCGCGATGGTATCGAAGAAGGCGTCGCTCACCACGCTGTGACCCAGCGCCGCGAGCGCGGCGGCCAACCGGGCGGCGTGGCCATGCACCTGCTCCGCGATGGCCCGGATGCCCTCCGGCCCATGATACACAGCGTACATGCTGGCCATCACGGCCAGCAGGACTTGCGCGGTGCAGACGTTGCTGGTGGCCTTCTCGCGCCGGATGTGTTGCTCGCGGGTCTGCAACGCCATGCGGAGCGCGGGGCGGCCATCCCGGTGCTTGGACACCCCGATCAGACGGCCCGGCATCAGCCGCTTGAACTCGTCGCGCGTCGCCAGGAACGCCGCGTGCGGCCCGCCGTAGCCGAGCGGAACGCCGAAGCGCTGCGAGTTACCGACCGCGATGTCGGCGCCCCACTCACCCGGCGGCTTGAGCAGCGCCAGCGCCAGCAGGTCGGTGGCCACCGTCACCAGGGCCTTCGCGGCATGGGCCTGTTCCACGACCTGCGAATAATCGCGGATAATTCCCAGCGTGTCGGGGTATTGCAGGAGGCAGCCCGCGACGCCGGGGCCGAAGCGGAATTGGTCCGCGGGGCCGACTACGACCTTCACGCCGCGCGCCTCCGCGCGCGTCGTCACCACGGCGATGGTCTGCGGATGGCACAGCTCGTCCACCAGAAAGAGCGGATCGTCGTGGTGCGGGGCCGCACCCATCGTGAGTGCCATGGCCTCCGCGGCCGCGGTGCCCTCGTCGAGCAGCGACGCGTTGGCGATCGGAAGCGCGGTGAGGTCGGAGACCATCGTCTGGAAGTTGAGCAGCGCCTCCAGGCGTCCCTGCGCGATCTCCGGCTGATAAGGCGTGTAGGCGGTGTACCAGCCCGGGTTCTCCAGCACATTGCGCTGGATGACGCCGGGGACGTGGCAGTTGTGATAGCCGAGCCCGAGATAGGAGCGGAAGAGCTGGTTCTTCCCCGCCAGCTCGGCGAGTGCGGCAAGCGCTTCGACTTCGCTGCGCGCCGCCGGCAGCTCGAGCGGCCGGCGCAGCCGGATGGCGGCGGGAACTACCGCATCGATCAGCGCATCGAGCGAGGGATAACCCAGCGTTTCGAGCATCGCGGCCACGTCGGCAGCGCGAGGCCCGAGGTGGCGGGAGACGAATGGGCCGAAGGACGTCAACCGATCTGTGCTCGGTAGGCCGCCGGCGTAAGCAAGCCCTCGAGGTCGGCCGGGTTGCTCACTTTGAGCCGGATCATCCAGCCCTCATCGTAGGGAGAGCGATTGACCACGGCGGGATCGGCGTCAAGCGCGGCGTTGACCGCTGTTACCTCGCCGGCGACGGGGCAAAAGAGGTCGGAAACGGCCTTGACGGCCTCGATGGTGCCGAAGGCCTGGTGGGCGTCGAAGTGCTGCCCCGGCTTGGGCAGATTCACGAACACTACGTCGCCCAGCTCGCCCTGCGCGTAGTCGGTGATGCCGACGATGACGACGCCTGCTTCGGGGGTTGACTTGACGTATTCGTGCTCGGCCGTATAGCGGAGGTCGTCCGGGACGTTCGCCACTGCGCGTTCCTTGGGGAAAGAACGCGTGGAGGATACCCCGGCGTGCTACCCTGGTCAAGCACTTGTGAGTGTGCGTGCACGTGCGCGCTCGCGCGCGCGCGCGACCAGCTTGCGCCAGACCAGCCAGGCCCGGTCGCGCAGCGCCTCGCGCGAGCCGTCGTTGTCGATCACGAAATCGGAGCGCGCTCGCTTGGGTCCCGCGGGAAGCTGCAGGCGCAGCAAGGCTTCGGCCTCGGCGCGGCCGAGTCCGCGAGCGCGCTGCAGGCGCTCGAGCCGCAAAGCCTCGGGCGCGTCCACCAGGACTACCGCATCGAACCCGGCGGGATCGGCGGCCTCGAAGAGCAGCGGGATGTCGCTGACGGTGATGCCGACCAGGCTGCCATCTCCCAGGCGCAGCAGGCGATCACGCTCGGCCCGCACCGCAGGGTGGACGATGCGCTCCAGGGCTCCCTTGGCCGCAGGATCGGCCAGGATCCGCGCCCGCAGTGCATCGCGATCGAGTTGCCCGTCGGCCGCGAGGACTCCGCTGCCGAAATGGTCGACGATGGCGCTGAATACCGGCTGCCCGGGCTGCTGCAGCCCACGCACAATGGCGTCGGCATCGAGCACCCGTGCGCCCCAGTCTGCAAAGTGCCTGGCGACTGCGGATTTGCCGGCGGCGATGTTGCCGGTAAGGGCGATGTGGAGCGGGGAGTGCATCGGGTTAGCGATTGGAGGCGAGAGGTCAGAGGTCAGAGGTGAGGGGGTGGGCGCGGCGGATTCCTGAGTTCTGATCGCTGAGCTCTGAGCTCCGATCCTAGAGCAGGGCCGTCTGATCCTCGTTCTCGCGCGGTACCCGGTGGCAGCGGCGGCAGCGAGCCTCGTACGCCTCACTTCCGCCGACCTGAATCGTGGGCGAGTCGTAGCGCGCGGGCTTCCCGTCCACCAGCCGCTGGTTGCGGCAGGCCAGGTCGCCGCAGACCACGCAGATCGCGCTCAGCTTGTCCACCTGCTCGGCGATGGCCATCAGGTGCCCCATCATCCCGAACGGCTCACCGCGGAAATCCGTGTCGGTGCCGGCGACCATGACCCGCACGCCACGCCCGGCCAGCGCCGTGACCACCTCGACGATGTCCTGGTCGAGGAACTGGGCCTCGTCGATGGCCACCAGTTCGGTGTCGGGACGGGTCTGCCGCATGATCTCGGCCGCGCTGTCCACCGGGATGGCCTCGAATTCGATGCCGCTGTGGCTGGAAACCCGGTAGAGGCCGCCGTACCGCTCATCGAGGTGGGATTTGAAGACCTGCACCTTGCGGCGGGCGATCAGCGCACGACGCACCCGTCGCAGCAGCTCCTCGCTCTTGCCGCTGAACATGACTCCGGCGATGACCTCGATCGTGCCCGGGCGCGCCAGGTTGTACATCTGTTGATCCCGATGCTGAGAAGAGTTCGCTCCTGGGGACTTCGACGATAGCGGCCGTCCGCGATGCGGTCAAGCGAGCGACCCGCGCTCTTGCGGATTGGGGAGCCCGCCACATATTCCGCCCCTCGACGGGTGACTCGAGCAGCGGCCGGAGGCTGCGATGACGAAGCACGAGCTGGTGACGGAGCTGGCGAAACGGCTCGAGGTGTCGCGCGCCAGAGCGCTCGCGACGATCGACACCCTCTTCGGCAGCGACGGAATCCTCTCCGTCGAGCTGCGCCGCGGCGGCAGCGTGCAGATCACCGGCTTCGGCCACTTCGAGACCAAGCGCCGTGCGGCCCGCAACGGCCGCGATCCCCGCACCGGCCGCACCATCGCCATCAAACCGAGTACGGCGCCGGTATTCAGGCCGGGGAAGCCTCTACGAGATCTGCTCAATAAGAAGCGGTGATCAGGCGGTCCGGCAATCAGGGCCCGCCGCGGCTGCCCCGATTGCCTGATCCCCGGATCCCCTGCTCCCTCCCCCGATCCACCCGGGCCACCAGCCTGCGCTTCCGGATCAGCTTCCCCGTCATCCGCTCCGCCACCTGGTCTGCCTCCACCTGGGCGCCTAGCTCGACGAGCGAAAAGGTATCCCTGATTTCCACCTTGCCGATGGCCTCCTTGGGCACCTTCCCTTCCTTCATCAGCGCCGCAACCAGGTCGTGCGCAGTGACCGCGTCGCGCTTTCCGATCGCCATCCAGAGCTTGACCGCGCTCGGGGCGCTGCGCGCCGGGGCGGGCGCCGAGCTCGCGGCGACAGCCGTCTCCCACAGCTCGTAGAGTCCCGCCGCCACCGTGGTCGCTTCGAACCGCTCCAGCAGGGGCGCGATGGCGAAATAGGCCGCAGGGGTCGGTCCGCGTTCCAGCAGCTCGGCAATATTGCGCCGGGACCGGGATAACCCAGCTTGTGCCGCTTCCAGCGAGCCGGTGAGGTGCAGGGGGCGCCGGGTGGGCGCCAGCCGGGCCAGGTAGGCTTCGGTGCCCGGAGGGGCCAGCAGGATGACCTGGCCCATCGTGGCCAGGTCGCGCAGCAGCGCTGGACTGGGAAGGTCATAGGCGACCACCACGGCTGCGGCCTCCGGTGCCGTGCCGATCGTGGCGTGGATTCCCGACCCGGCCAGGGCTCGCTCGATCGCAGGCGCGTCCGCGCTGTCTGCAATCCAGACCGACAACGACTCCGGGTCGAGCTGTTCCACCAGGTCCACCAGGGCGGCGTGGCGGCGGCCCCAGGGCACCGGGACGCTGCGCACCGGCGGGACGGCGTCCAGCCGCTCGGGTCCCAGCAGGTCGGTGACTGCGGCGCGCCAGCAATGGCGCTCGATCAGTGCCGCCGACCCGGTGGGGTCCGCGGTAACCAGTACGCGCTGGGCGTCCTTGGGGAGGTCCTGCAGCAGCAGCGTGGCGAGCTCGTCGCCGCCCCAGGCCTCGGGCCAGAGCAGCAGGACTCCGGCAAGGGCATCCACCTTGAGCGCGGCCCGCCGCACCAGTTCGTGGGCGGTGGCCGGCGGAGTGACCACCAGGGAAACCGAGTCGGCATGCAGCAGGCGGGTGAGCCGCGCAGGGGTATGGGCTCCCGCAACCCGCAGCGTACCCCGTCCGGCGAGCTGCGCACCCACCCTCGCCCATTCCTCGACCGCCTCGGCCGGTGCCAGGGCAAGCCACTTGCCCCCACGCGGTTCCGGGGCACCCAGAACACCGGCAAGCACCGCTCGTGCCGCGCTGGGCGAGGGCGGTGAAATGAATACGAGATTGTTGCCGCGAGACGCCACGGTCTCGGCGAGCTTCAGGTCCGACACGGGTTTCCTTTGTCAGAGAGCCGAGAGCAGCGCGCAGGCCTCGCCCCCTCGATACCAAGGCGCGAATTGTAGCGGCCCGTTATTCTTCTCGCCATGACGAAGGTGATTCGGCTGCCGGATCCGCTCTCGGCAAATCTCTCCCACCTCCGCGCCTCCGAAACCGTCGCGGTCAGCGCCGAAGCCAAGCGCCGCAAGGCTGCCGGCGAGGATATCCTCGACCTCGGCGCCGGCGAGCCCGACTTCGACACTCCGGCTCCCGCGGCGCAGGCCGGCATCCTCGCGATTCAGCACGGCTACACCCACTACCCGCCCAACGCGGGCCTCAGCGAGCTGCGCCACGCGATCGCGAAGAATCTTTCCCGCTTATCCGGGGGGCGTCCCGTCCAGGCCGACAACATCGTGGTCAGCTCGGGCTCCAAGCAGGCTCTCTTCAACGCCTGCTTCAGTCTGTTCGGCCCCAAGGACAAGGTGCTCATCCCGGCCCCGGCCTGGGTCTCCTATCCCCAGATCGTGCACCTGGCGCGCGCCGAGCCCATCATGATCCCTGGCGCGGCAGACTGGGGCCTCAAGGTCAGCGCCGACGACCTCGAGAGGCACACGGACAAGCTGGTGCGCGGGCTGATTCTCTGCTCGCCCTGCAACCCCACCGGCGCGGTGTACACCCTGAGCGAGCTGAAGGCCATCGCCGCCTGGGCCAAGCGTCACGAAGTGTGGATCATCGCAGACGAGATCTACCGCCGGATTTTCTACGGCGACGGCTCGGCGCCCTCTTTTCTCGACCTGCCCGACGAAGAGCTGGAGCGCCTGGTGGTGATCACGGGGGCCAGCAAGGCTTACGCGATGACCGGCTGGCGGATCGGTGCCGCCCTGGCGCCCGCCCACGTCGCCAAGGCAATAGCGGGCTTGCAGTCGCACATTACCACTGGAGCCAGTCACCCGGCCCAGTGGGCCGCGGTTACCGCGTACAACGACCCCGAGGTCGAGACCGAGGTGAAGAAGATGGTGGCCGCATTCGGCCGCCGCCGCGACCTGGTGGTGCATCGCTTCCGCGACGAAGCCCCAGGGATCGAGTTCGTCGAGCCGCATGGTGCCTTCTACTTTTTCTTCCGGGTAGACGGCCTCGGTCCCGATCCCACGCTCAACGGCAGCAGCTTCTGCGAGCGCCTCATGAAGAAGGAAGGCGTCGCGCTGGTCGCGGGCGCCGCATTCGGCGACGATCGCTGGGTCCGGCTGAGCTACGCCGTGTCCGAGCGCGAGCTGGGCGCGGCCCTCGATCGCATCATCCGCTTTATCGGCTGCCTCGGCGACTGAGCCCGTGGCAACCCGGGAGCTGAACGTCCCCTCGCTCCAGGATCTGCGGCGCCGCCTCGCGGCCGTACCCGGGCTGGTGCCGGCGTCGCTGGCCCCGCCGCAGGCCCAGGGCCGCGCCGAGGAAGCCCGAATCATCCCCGCCGAGCTGGTCGAGCCCGGTCCCGTGTCCGCGCGGCCGGTGGGCCCTCCGGAGCCCTGGCCCGAGACCGTGGCATTTCTCGACGGGATCCAGCGCTTCGAGGTCCTGGGCTATGCCGGGGCCGCACCGCTGCTCTTCGGCGAAATCGCCGCGGCGGTGCGCGAGCGGGTGGGCAGGGAGGCCCGCACCGTCATATCCCTGCGCCAGCGGCTCGTCATCGGCCGCCCCGAGGTGCTCGCACTGGCCCCGGGCGCGTTCCAGGGCGTGGACACCATCGCGCTCGAGACCGCTGAGCCGGTGCACCCGCTCTGCGATCTCGACGCGGCGCGTGCCAGGCTCGACGACGCGCGCATCGAGCTGGAGCGCCGCGCGGGAAACGCCTACCGCAAGGGCTCCGCTGCCTGGCTGGTCGTGGACGGCTCGCTCACCGTGAGCCCCTTGTGGGCCGGCGATCCCCGCATGCTCGGCGTCGCCAAGAGCCATGCGACCCTGCCGTTCAGCGGGGAGGATCTGGTGGCCTACCTGAATCTCCCGGTGGGCCATCGCTCCAATGTTTTCCGCCCGGCGTCGAGCCAGCGCGCCCCGGTGCATGCCTGGGGCCTCCGGCTGTGGAACTGGGGCGGCAAGGACCTGCTTTACGGGCTGATCCGGGTGGAAGCCGCCGCCCGAGCCGAGACCCAGGCCATGGCGGACCGCGTCTCGCGCTGGCTGCTCGCCGAACGGGCGCCGATCAGTGCGGACCTGCGCTGGGACCGGTTGCTGTACGGCATTCACGGGGTCGAGCAGTACCTCCGAGCGGGAAGGGGTGGCTGGTGAGCGAAGCGCGGGCGGTGGGGCGGTT
>DATCWE010000219.1:0-2569 GCA_036566495.1 Gemmatimonadales bacterium
GCCTGGCTCGCCTGGGCCCCGCCCGCCCCGGCACTGGAGCCGAGCCGCGGGCTCCCGCTCGCGCTGGCCAGCTTCTCGACCCAGGGCGCAGCGGCACCCGGCGAGCAGGGCCTGGGAGATTCCGCGGCGGCGTATCTGCGCAAACTGCTCGACGGCAATCCTGACTTCTACCTTCCGCCCCCGGGGCAGCGACACCGGGATCCCCGCGCGCTCGGGATCGGCGGTGAGCTCCGGCTGAGTGCGGGCCAGCTGCACTTCATGGTCCAGGAGCGGGGCAGCGTTCCCGAGGGAGGCGAGCGTGTCATCGCGAGCGCTGCCGGATCGGTCGCAGAGTGGCGGAACGTGGTGGATTCGGTGGCGGCCATCCTGATTTACAAAATCTGGCAGCGCGCCGCCAACGACCCGTTTCTTCCCGTGAACGCCATCCCCAAAGATCCCGCGGAGCGGGCTCGCCTCGCCCGGGCCGAGCAGTTCTTTTCGCTGGGCCGCTGGGACGAGGCGCGGAAGGCCTACGCCCTGATTGAGGGCAGCTGCCTCCTCTGTACCTTCCGGTCGCTCGACATCTCACGCTGGTTCGGGCTGCCGCATGATCCGGCCCAGCTCACGCTGCTCCAGCGCGCCCGCGACAGCTTTCCCGAGCAGTATCGCGCGCTGATTCGCGCCTATGGTTTGGCGACCGGCGACAAGCTCGACACCCTCGAGCACGCCGCGAACACCTATCCGGCGTTCTTTCTCGCCCCCTTCGAGTACGGCGATGAGCTGTTCCATCGCGGCCCGCTGCTCGGCCGGCTCCGCGCCGAGGCAATCGAGCCGTTCCGCAACGCCCTGTTGTACCGTCCGGGGTTCCAGCCGGGCATAGAGCATCTCACCTGGCTGCTGATTGCCGAAGGCGACAGTGCCGGGGCGGAGCGCGAGCTGAGCGCGTTGCTGCAGCTTCCGGTGGTCAGCGGGTTATCCGGCGCCCTCACGCTGCTGCGCCGGCTGGGATACCACTGGCGCTTTCTGCCGATCGAGACCGCGCGCGCGTTTTCCCTGACATTGCTCGCCGACACGATGGTCCGGCGCGATCCGCGTGCGGCGGCGGCCGCGCGGCTGTTGATGAGTATGGATGCCCCGCGCGGTGCGGTGGAATTCGGGGAGCTGCTCGCCCGCTGGCGCGGACGCGAGGATGCCATGTTGCCGGGCTTGCTGGGGCGTCTGTTCGGGTACGCGGCGCTGGGAAAGCTCGACTCGGTGCGCCTGACCGGACAGCGCCTGGCACTGGCGAGCCACGATCCTTCGTACCAGTTGCTCGCGCTGGAGCTCGAAGCGGTGCTGCGGGCCTTCGACTCCGATTCGGCGGTCCGCTCCGGCGGAGACCTCCGCGTCCAGCTGGCGGGGCAGGCTCGTCGGCTGGCGGCAAATCCGAAGCTCCACCAGCGAGCGCTGTGGGCGCTTGGCCTGCTGGCGCTGCAGAATGGCGACAGTGCGAACCTGGCGTCGGTCCGGGCGGGTCTGCGCGACGCGCCCGAGCCGTTGGGGAGAATCCTCGATGCCGCATCCCTCGGCCGGAAGGCGCCCCGGCGTGCGCTCGCGCTGCTGCCCGGAATCCCCGCGCTCGATCAGGAGACCGAATATGCCGATCTGCTCGAGGACGCCGTGGCCCACTTGCTGCGAGCGGAGTGGCAGGAGCGCCTCGACAGTCTGGCACAATCGTCTCGTACGCTCCGCTGGCACGAGCACACCCAGATCTCTGGCCACCTGGTCGGCGCCCCACAAGCGGGCGAGATGGCCTGGGCCCTCGGCACTCTGGCCCGCTGGAAGCGCGCCAAGCTCCTGGCCGCCATCGGAGACGACGGGGCAGAGTGGTGCAGCGTCAACCGCGGCGTCGCGCGGCTCTGGGCCGACGCCGATCCGCCGTTTCGTCCCCGCGCTGACAGCGCGCTCAAAGCGCTCGCCGCTCCCGCGTGCGTGGTCGCGCCGTGATCACCTGCCGCGTGCTGGGTCCCATCAGCCTCGACGTGGACGGCGCCCCCGCTCCGCCGGAGCTGCTCTGGCGCAAACATCTCGCCTTGCTCGTGTACCTGGCGCGCTCGCCCAAACGGGCGCGCACCCGCGAGCACCTCACCGGCCTGCTCTGGCCGGAGAAGGAGGAGAGCGCCGCGCGCCATTCGCTCAACGAAGCGCTGCGGGTGT
This sequence comes from Gemmatimonadales bacterium, assembly GCA_036566495.1. Classification (GTDB taxonomy): domain Bacteria; phylum Gemmatimonadota; class Gemmatimonadetes; order Gemmatimonadales; family GWC2-71-9; genus JABFSM01. Next base: position 2,176 of record DATCWE010000219.1, read on the forward strand.
TGCGGCGCGCGGCCGGTGATGCCGCGATCGAGGCGACCGCGGGACAGATCCACCTTGCCGACGCCGCGGTCCGCCTCGATGCCGACGCCCTCGATCGCTTGCTCGCGGACCGGGCCTGGGAAGCCGCCGCCGCGATCGTCGCCGGGGAGTTTCTCGAAGGGTTCTCGGTCCCCGGGGCCGAAGCGTTCGAAGCCTGGCTCGGCGCGGAGCGGCTGCATTGGAACGCCCGCGCCCTGACCGCGCTGCTCGGCCTCTCCGACGCGAGGCTTGCCCAGGGGCAGGCAAGCGATGCCCTCACCGCAGCCCGGCGCGCCGAGGCCCTCCATCCCCATTCCGACCGCGTCGCCCGGGCCGTGATGGCGGCGCTCGCGCTGCAAGGTGACGCGGCCGGGGC
>DATCWE010000321.1:0-7996 GCA_036566495.1 Gemmatimonadales bacterium
TGCACCCAGCCGGAGCGCCGCACCTCGCTCCACCCGCCGCGACGGGACACCCGTGCGACCAGGGCACCGGTCACCAGGCGGCCCAGAATGGCCCCGTCCGGCTCGGCGCGAAGATTCTCGTCGGTCGCGAGGGAAAGGTCGAACCCCTCGCGCTTGTCGGGCCGCGTCGAGGCGGTGAAAATCCAGCCGCGCAAGGTGACCTCCTGGTGCCCGCCCGACGTGCGCCCCGCCACGACGCGGGTGCCCGGCGTCAGCGTGCCCAGCACCACTCCACCGGGATCTTTGAGGAACGGAGTTTCCTGCGCGAGCCGTACGGGTGCCTGCGCGACGAGGTTTCCCGTGAGCGCGAGCCCCATACAGAACGAGGCTGGTAGGCGGCTCCACTGCGGACTAAATTGCGGCACGACAGTCACGACTGGACATTGTAGACGCCGCGGAGAACCATGTCAAACGGCCGAGCGAGCGGCGCCCCGGTGGCCCTGGTAGTACTGGATGGGTGGGGATACCGGGAGGCCCGCGAGGGCAATGCCATCGAGCTCGGCCGCACACCAGTATGGCACGGCCTCTGGAGCTCCTCCCCCCGCACCTTGCTCGATGCGAGCGGTCTCTCGGTGGGACTTCCCCAAGGACAAATGGGCAATAGCGAGGTCGGACATCTGAATCTCGGCGCCGGCCGTGTGGTGCCGCAGGACATCGTGCGGATTTCCGCGAGCATCGCGAGCGGCGAGTTCTTCACGCTGCCCCCCTTCCTCGAGCTGGGTGCGCAGCTGCGACGCACCGGCGGCACCCTGCATCTCCTGGGTCTGGTGGGCAACGGAGGCGTGCACGCCATCGATACGCATCTGCTGGCCTGCATCGAGCTGGGCGTGCGGCTCGACGCCCGCCGCATCGCGGTGCACGGCTTCCTGGACGGGCGCGACACACCGCCGAGCTCGGCGGCGGGGTTCGTGGCCAGGCTGCACCAGGACATGGAACGCATCGCCGGGGCCCGTGGCACCATCGCCTCCCTGGTGGGGCGCTATTTCGCCATGGACCGCGACCAGCGCTGGGAGCGCACCCGCCTGGCGTACGATCTGCTCGTGCACGGACACGGCAGGCCCGTGACCGATCCGTGCCAGGCCGTGCGCGACGCCTACGCCCGGGGAGAGACCGACGAGTTCGTGAAGCCGATCGTGCTGACCGAGCCGCGCGGCGAGCCGCGCGCCCGCTTGCAGAACGGCGATGCCGTGCTCTGCTTCAATTATCGCAGCGACCGGATGCGGCAGCTCGTCCGCGCGCTTGCGGTGCCGGGCTTCGACGGCTTCCCGGTGCCGGATCGGCCGGAGCTGACCCTGGTCACCCTGACCCAGTACGACCGGACCTTCCCGTTTCCGCCGGCGTTCCCGCCCTTCAGCCTGGCCCGTATCCTGGCCGAGGTGCTGGCCGACGTGGGGCGCACGCAGTATCGCACCGCGGAAACCGAGAAGTATCCGCACGTCACCTATTTCTTCAATGGCGGGCACGAGCCGCCCTATCCGGGAGAAGAGCGGGTGCTGGTTCCCTCGCCCAAAGTGGCAACCTACGACATCGCGCCGGCCATGAGCGCCGCGGGAGTGACCGACAGCCTGTGCTGGGCGCTGCAGCGCCGCTCGCACGATTTCCTGCTCTGCAACTTTGCCAACGCGGACATGGTCGGACATACCGGCGTGCTCCCGGCCGTCATCGAGGCCGTCGAGACGGTGGACCGCTGCCTGAGCCGCATCCTCCCGGCCTGCGAGCAAAGCGGCACCCGATTGCTGGTGACCGCGGACCACGGCAATTGCGAGGTGATGATCGACCCCGAGAGCGGCGGACCCCACACGGCGCATACCTCGAATCCGGTGCCCTTCGTCGCCGTCGGCACCGGCGTGAAGCGGTTGCGCTCGCACGGCGCGTTGTGCGATGTGGCACCGACCATCCTGTCGCTGCTGGGCCTCGAGCAACCCTCGGAAATGACGGGACGGGCACTTCATGCGGCCTGAACGCTCCGGACGCCTGCTCGTCGCGGTCCTCGTCGCGCGCTGTCTGCTTCCCGCAGCGGCCCAGGCCCAGGTGGGGCACGATCCCGCGAGCTCGCCCTACCGGACGCTGCGCTACAGCCAGTTCATCGGCCTCACCGGGGGCTGGCTCAACGGCAACGGCGGCGCGCTGGGCGTCGCCCCGCACCATGGCGCGTCGCTCGGGCTGCGCTACGACTTTCTCTCCAACGGCACCGTCTCGCTGGGGTTCGCGGGCAGCGTGGCCAACACCGAACGCCTCGTCGTGGATCCCACCAAGCCGATCGCCACGGCAGTGAGCGGCCCGTTCCAGCAGCGCACCATCATCGGGGAGGGCATCGTTCAGTTCAACGTGACCGGCGGGAAGACCTGGAATCACATTGCGCCCTTCGTATCGGCTGGCTTCGGGATCCTGCTCTCGAGCGATACGCCCGAGGACCACAGCGACTTCGCCTTCAAGACGAGGTTCGTCCTGACTCCGGGCCTCGGCGCGCGAATCTTCCTGCGCGACCGGCTCTACCTGCGGCTGGAGGCCCGCAACGCCTTCTGGTCCGTCACCTATCCGGGCTCGTTCGCCACCTCGCCTTCCAGCGCCCCCAGCGAGCCGCCGGTCCTGGCCACGCCCCACAAGGAGTGGCTGGCCAACGGCTGGTACACCGTGGGGTTGAGCTACGCCTTCAGCCGGCCGTTCTAGCCCAGGACCGGTGCGCGTGACCAGCGAGCCAAAGCTGCGGGTGAGCCTGACGCGCACCGTGGGGTTCCACGCCTCCCACCGCTACTGGGTCGAGGAATGGAGCGCGGAGTCCAACCGGGCCCGTTTCGGCCCCGCGACCGAAGTGCATCCGCACGACTATTCCTGTGCGGTGACGGTGACGGGCGCGTTTGACCCCGAGACCGACATGATCGTCGATCTGCCTGCGTTGGACCGCATTCTCCAGGAAGAGGTTCTGCTGCGCTTCGAGCACAAGCAGCTCGACCGGGATACCCCGGAGTTCGCCGAGGCGGGGATGTTGCCCCGCTGCGAGGCCCTCGCGCGCTACCTGTTCATGCGGATCGCCTCCCGGCTGCCCGAAGGGGTCACCCTGCAGCGGGTTCGCGTCGCGGAGAACGCCGCCTTGTTTGCCGAGTGCTCCGGAGCCGGTGACCCGTGACGCCTGATCAGGCCGCTCCGCTTCGGCCTCCGAAACGCGGGGGACGGATGGCGGATCAGGCCGCGGTGGAGGAAGCCCCCGTCTGGCTGGAGGTCAACGGCAGTCCGGCGGTCACCTGGATGTGCACGCCCGACCTGCTGGAAGAGCTGGCCGTGGGGTGGCTGGCGGGCGAAGGGTTCATCGAGAGCATCGACGAGCTCCACCTCCGCCCCTGCGCCACTGATTTGGGCTTCTGGGCGGAGATCCCGGCGGAGCGCCTGGACCGGGTTCGCGCCGAGGGCCGCCGCGCGGTGCTGGCCTCGGGGTGTGGGGCGGTGAGTGTCTTCCTGGCGGAACCCGATTCCATCCGACCCATTCCCCTCCGCGGTGAGCCTCCGGCGCCGGAGCGCTTGCGCGCGCTCTTCAAGGCCTTGTTCGGCCGCGGCGAGCGGTACCGCGACACCGGCGGCATTCACGCCGCCGCGCTGACCGATGGCACGGAGCTGCTGGCTCACGCCGAGGATATCGGTCGCCACAATGCCGTCGACAAGGTGATCGGCGCGATGGTGCTGGCCCGGCGGCCGCTCTCGGGGCTCGGCCTGCTGGTGACGGGACGGATTTCCGCCGAGCTCGCCGCCAAGGCGGGGCGGGCGGGTCTGGCCTGGGTGGCCACGCCCTCGGTGCCGTCCACCCTGGCGGTCCAGATCGCGAGGCAAACCGGCATGGTCCTGGTGGGCCGCGCGGTGAGCGGAGAGCCGCACTACCACAGGAGCCAGGAATCGGGGGGCAGGGGTCAGGGAGGGGCCGGCAGCTGACCGCACCGGTGCGCGGGGCCATCCTCGCGGGTGGTGACGCAAGGCGGATGGCCGGCGCACCCAAGGGCTTGCTCGAAGTCGGGGGACAGCGCATTCTCGATCGGTTGGTGAGTACCTTCGAGGACGCGCTGGGAAGCCTGCCGCTGCTCGTGGCCAATGCCCAGGACGCCGCCACCTGGCGATTCGATCTGCGGGTGGTGGCCGACCGCCGGCCCGGCTCCGGCACTCTGGGAGGCCTGCTCACGGCGGTGCTGGAAGCCCCGGCGCCCGTGGTGTGTGTGGCGTGGGACATGCCGTTCGTGGCGGCGGGCCTGATCCGCGAGTTGGCCCGCGGCCTGGCCGATGCGGATGTCTGCATTCCGGCGAGCGGCGGGCGCCGCGGAGTCGAGCCCCTGTGCGCCGGGTACGGGCCGGCCACCGGGCCGGCAATGGCGGCGGCGCTCGATCGGGGCGATCTTCGAGCCATCGCCTTCCACGAGGCGGTGCGGGTGGAGCGGCTGCCCGAGGCGGTAATCCGGCGATTCGGCGAGCCGGAACGGCTGTTCTTCAACGTGAACACCGCAGACGACCTGGTGCGGGCCAACGGGATGGCGCTGTGATCAAAATCGTCTCGATCATCGGACACAAGAACGCCGGCAAGACCACGCTGGTCGCCGCCCTGGCGCACGAGTTCAAGCGTCAGAAGCGCCGCGTCGGCACCATCAAGCATGCCTCCCATCCGCTGGAAGTCGACAAGCTCGGCACCGATTCCTGGCGGCACTTCCACGAGGGCAGGGCCGACGGGGTCGTCATCGCCTCACCCGACCTGCGGGTTACTTTCGAGCGGCGGACCGACGAGGACGGCCCCGAAGCGCTGGCGCGCCGCTACTACTCCGACATGGACGTGGTGCTGGTCGAGGGGTTCAAGACCGCTCCGCTTCCCAAGATCGAGGTCTTCCGCAAGGAGGTCGCCCGCGGCCCGCTCTTCAATCCGGCAGCGGAGAACGCCAGCGAGTGGCTCGCGATCATCACCGACGACCACCGCTATTCCGCGCCCTGCCGCGTGCTGCACTTCTCCGATACGATGTGGCTCACCGTGCTCACCGCGCTGATCATGGAGCAGGCCAAGCAGCTGATTCCGTGACCGCGCCGCTCCCGGCCGGCGAAGCCGCGCGCCGCATCCTGGCCGAGCTGCGGCAGCAGCCCCCGCTCCGCATCCCGCTCGACGACGCCCTCGGCGGCATCCTCGCCGAATCCGTCCGCAGTCCCCTCGCCATTCCTCCCTGGACCAACTCGGCCATGGACGGCTACGCCGCCCGCGCGGACGACGTGCGCGGCGCCACTCCCGCCGCACCGAAGACCTTGCGGGTTATCGAGGTCATCCCGGCCGGGAGCTTCCCCACTCGTGCCCTTGCCCCGGGCGAGTGCGCGCGGATCTTCACGGGCGCGCCCCTCCCCGCAGGAGCCGACTCGGTGATCCGCCAGGAAGACACGGATCTGGGATCCCTGAGTCGGGATTCCGGTGACGGCGCGGTGGAGATCCGGAACGATCGGGACTGCGGAGTCAACATTCGCCGGGCGGGAGAAGACATCCAACGCGGCACCGAAGTGCTCCCGGCCGGCACCGAGCTCGGCCCCGCGCAGCTCGGCGTGCTGGCGTCGCTCGCCGTGGCGCACCCGGTGGTCTACCGGCGCCCCCGGGTTGGCATCCTCGGCGGCGGCGACGAGATCGTGGATATCGACCAGCCGGAGGAGATTCTCTCCGGCCGGAAGATCGCGAGCTCCAACACCCACACACTGCTCGCCCTGGTCCGCCAGGCCGGCGGGGAGCCGGTCAACCTGGGCCTGGCCGCTGATACTCCGGCCAGCCTGCGCGAGCACCTGGGGCGGGCCCGGGACTGTGACCTGCTGATCACGACGGCCGGGATCAGCGTGGGCGAGCACGACTACCTGCGCACCGTGCTGGCGGACCTGGGCGCCGAGCTCAAGTTCTGGAAGCTGCGGATGCGCCCGGGTGCTCCGGTCGGCTTCGGAGTCCTCGGCAGCGTGCCATGGATCGGGCTGCCCGGCAATCCGGTCAGTACGATGGTCACCTTCGAGCTCTTCGTACGGCCGGCCATCCGCAAGATGATGGGCCACGGCCTGCCCTTCCGCCGCACGGTGCCGGTACGGGTGGCCGAGCCGATCAAGCTGGGTCCCAGGCTGCAGCATTTTCTTCGCGCGGTGGTGACCGAGCAGGAGGGCGGGCTCGAGGCGCGCCTCACCGGGCCGCAGGGCTCCGGCATCCTGACCTCGATGGTCAAGGCCAACGCGCTGCTGATCATTCCGGAAGGTCAGCACGAAACGCCCGAGGGCGCCCTCGCGAGCGCCCTCGTGCTGGATGACCCGCGGCACCAGGCCGAGCCGCCCTTCTGATCAGGGCTGGACCGCCACCGGGGCGCTGCGGTTGGTGAGCGTCCCGTCGCCCAGGCTGCCTTCCCCGTTATAGCCCCAGCACCAGGCCGCCCCCGCGCTGTTCAGACCGCAGGAGTTCGACGCGCCGAGGTCGAGCCGGGTGAACACGATACCGCCGCTCACCGCGACCGGAGTAACCCGCTGGACGTTGCTGGCGTCGCCGAGCTGCCCGACGATGTTGCGGCCCCAGCACCAGCCCGCGTTCGCCATCGAGCGGCCGCAGACGTGGAAGGCGCCCAGCTCCAGGGACTGAAGGGTCACGCCGCCGATCACTGGGACCGGCACGATCCGGTTGACCGTGGTGCCGTCGCCCAGGTTGCCGTAGAAGTTGACCCCCCAACAGGACACGTTGCCCGACGGATTGCGCGCGCAGGTGAAGCCCAGGCCGGTCGATACCTCCGCCCACTGCAGCCCACCGGTCACCGGAAGCGGCTGGGTGACGACCAGGGCGCCGGAGCCCACGCCCAGGATCCCGGTGCTGCTGGGCACCGTGACGTCGGCCATCCCGTTGTCTCCCCAGCAGTACACCGAGTTCGCCAGTGTCAGCCCGCAGGTGTGGTAATACCCCGAGCTCAGCTGGCTGAACTGCAGCCCGCCGAACACCGCGGTCGGCACTTTGCGGCCGAGCTGAGTGCCGTCCCCGAGCTGGCCGTAGGTGTTGGAACCCCAGCACCAGGCCTGCCCGGTCGAAACCAGCGCGCAGGTATGGAACGTTCCGGCGCTGATCGCGACGAAGCTGTGGCCGCCGGAAACCTGGACCGGCAGGTTGGTGGTCGCGGAGCCGCCATCGCCCAGCGCGCTCTGCCCATTACTACCCCAGCACCAGGCCTGGCCGCCGGCGGTCAGGCCGCAGGTATGGACGCCGCCCGCGCTGAGCTTGGTAAAAACGTGCCCTCCGGCGACTCGCACCGGATGGGTGCGCTGCGTGAAGGTGCCGTCGCCCAGCTCGCCGCTCGAGTTACGGCCCCAGCACCAGGCCTCGCCGGCCGCGGTCAAGCCGCAGGCCTGCGCGCCGTTGCCCACCGTGAGCTGGGTAAAGCTCGGCGGCGCCGCGGGAACGACCGTCACCACAACCTGCGCCGTCTTGGTCTCCGACGTCGCGGTGATCGTGGCGGTGCCCGGCGCCAGGCCGGTGACTAACCCGGAAGTCGACACCGTGGCGATCAGGTTGGCGCTGCTGTTCCAGGTTACCAGCCGGTTGCTGAGCGCGTTCCCTCCCGCGTCCCGCGGGGTGGCGCTGAGCTGCTGGGTACTGCCGGCGCTCAGGTTGAAGGGGCTCCCCGGGGAGAGAGCGACGGAGGCCACCGGGATCGTGACCTGGGCGACGGCGTAGCTGCTGAAGTGGGTCGTGGTCCCGGTGACCGTCCGTGTCGCGACGTCCACGCTGCTCCCCGGGACGGCCTCCCAGACGCCGCCGTTGAGCAGGTGCAGCCGGAACAGCGTGGGATCGGCGGCCGGGGAGACCTGCGCGGCGTCGTACTTGATCTTGAGCGTCACCGGCTGGGCGAACTGGGTGCCGTTCGGCCCGAAGTCGTAGGCGGTCCCGCCGACCAGTCCCGCCGCGCCGGGTGGGTTGGCGAGCGGCGCCACCGTCAGCGCGACC
>DATCWE010000402.1:0-4572 GCA_036566495.1 Gemmatimonadales bacterium
ATGCTGTTTGTCGGTGGATTCGGGCTCGCCGGCGTCCCGGAAGAGTGCATCCTCGCCCTGCGCGATCTCGGCTCGCGCAACTTGACCATCGTCTCCAACAACGCGGGCACTACCGACCACGGCCTGGTCCATCTGCTGAAGCAACGGCAGGTCCGCAAGATGGTGTCGAGCTACGTGGGGGAAAACACGGTGTTCGAGCAGCAGATGCTTTCGGGCGAGCTGCAAGTCGAGCTCACGCCCCAAGGCACCTTGTCGGAGCGGATCCGCGCGGGTGGCGCGGGCATCCCCGCGTTCTTCACGCCCACCGGCGTGGGGACGAAGGTGGCGGAGGGGAAGGAGGTCCGCGAATTCGAGGGGCGGCACTATGTGATGGAGCGCGCCCTGCGCGGTGATTACGCGCTGGTCAAAGCCTGGAAGGGCGACCGGCTGGGCAATCTGGTGTACCGCAAGACCGCCCGAAACTTCAATCCGATGATGGCCATGGCCGGGCGCATCACCATCGCGGAAGTCGAGCACCTGGTCGAGCCGGGCCAGATCGAGCCCGATCTGGTCCACACGCCGGCCATCTTCGTGCAGCGGATCTTCCAGGCGCGGGCGCCCTCCCACATGATCGAGCGCCGCACGCTGCGCAAGCGCCCATGAGCGACAGTCGGGATGTGATCGTCCGCCGTGCCGCGCGCGAGCTGCTCTCGCTGAGCGAGGAGACCGGCTATTACGTCAACCTCGGCATCGGCATGCCGACCATGATCGCCGATTGCGCCCCGGAGGGCGTTCCCTTCGTGCTGCACTCGGAGAACGGCATGCTCGGGGTCGGTCCCTATCCCCTCGAAGGCGAAGAAGATCACGACCTGATCAACGCCGGCAAGGAGACGGTGACCGAGCTGCCCGGCACGAGTTATTTCGACAGCGCGACCTCCTTCGCGATGATCCGTGGCGGCCATGTTTCGCTCACGATTCTGGGCGGCATGCAGGTATCCGAGCAGGGGGACCTGGCCAACTGGATGATCCCCGGTAAAATGGTGAAGGGCATGGGCGGCGCGATGGACCTGGTCGCCGGGGCCCGTCGGGTCATCGTGATCATGGAGCATTGCGCCCGGGACGGCAGTCCCAAGATCCTCCGGCAATGCACGCTGCCGCTGACCGGGCAGCGCTGCGTCCACCGCATCATCACCGAGCGCTGTGTGCTCGACGTGACCCCGCAGGGACTCAAGGTGGTCGAGACGCTGGAGGAATGGAGCAAGAGCCAGATCGAGGCCAGCACTGAGCCTGCCCTGCTCTGGTGAGTCACCGCCTGCATCCGTCGGCCCGTTAGCGCCTGCCCGTGCGCGTCCTGCTGCTGGCCCACGTCTTTCCGCCTCATCCCGAAGTCGGCGCGCTGCGCGCGGCGGGCCTGCTCGCCGCTTTCCGCGACGCGGGCCACCAGGTGACCCTGGTCACCGAGCCGTTGCCGGGAAAAGTCCCCCGCATCCCTCCCGGTTCGGGCCCTGACGTCCGCGTGATCAGCGTCGAGCCGGGGCTGCCGTACACGGCCCGGCTCGGCCGGGCCTTGCAGCGATTGCGGCTGATTCGAGCGGCGCCTCCGAGCGGCGCCGGAGCCCTCGGGACGCCGGACGGCGCTCCCAGCCCGGGACCGCTGCGCCGCTTGCTCCGCGCGGTGCTCGGGATTCCCGACGACGCGAATTACTGCATTGCCCCGTTCGCCCGAGCGGGGCAGGCGGCGCTGCGCGAGGGAGCCGACCTCATCTATTCCAGCGCGCCTCCATTTTCTCTCCACTTGAGCGCCCGGCGGCTGCGACGCCGCAGCGGAATTCCCTGGGTCGCCGAATTCCGGGATCCCTGGGTACACCCGGCCAGCACCCGCCCTCCCGCGCGGCATCCTTTGACCTCGGGAATCGATCGGTTCCTCGAACGCCGGGTGCTGGCCAGCGCCGACGCGATCGTCATGGCAACCGAGTCCGCGAAGGAGCACGTCGCGCACCGGCTTCCGGCGTCAAAGCGTGGACGAGTCCTGGTGGCGCGCAATGGAATTCCCGACTGGGGGGAGCCGCCGCCGCTGCAGGAGGGCTCGACGCCGTTCCGGATCGTGCACACGGGCACCCTGTATCAGGATCGGAATCCGGCTGGGTTCTTTGCGGCCCTGGCCCAGTACGTCCGGCACAGCGGCATCACCCCGTCCCGGCTGCAGATCGAAATGATCGGCCGGCAATACCAGGGAACCTCGGTCGCCGCGCTGGTCGAGCGGATGGGGGTGCGCGAGTTCGTGCAGTTCGAGGACTGGCTGCCGCACGAGCAGGTGCGCGAACGCCTCTTCCAAGCCAACGCATTGCTGCTGTTCGCCCAGGGGCAGCCGCTGCAGGTGCCCAACAAGCTCTACGAGTACCTCGCCGTGCGCCGGCCCATTCTGGCCTTCGTCGATCAGCACGGCGAATCGGCACGGATTCTGGAGCGCTTCCCGGAAAGCCGGCTGTTCTTCGGCGCCGAACCCGAGCCGGTGGTCGCCGTGTTACGGGAGCTCCTCGAGCGACCTCTCACGGGAAGGCCCGCCCCGGCGCCGACGGCGATGGAGTCCCTCTCCACCCGGGTGCAGCTGGGACAACTGGTGGCCGAGCTCGAACGGCGCTTCGGGAAGGCTCAGCGCTCCGACTCGGCCCGGGCGTAACGGCTCGCGGCTGCCGCGATGTCCTTGGCAGCCAGGATTCCGGAAGCCACCGCGATACCGATCCCTCCCGCGCGCCGCACCGCGGCGACATCCTCGGGTTGCAGCCCGCCGATCGCCACGCAGGGAATTCCAGCCGCAGCCGCGACGATCGCACCGAAGCCTGCCGGTCCGATGGCCGCGCCGGCATCCCCTTTGGTGGCCGTGGCCCGCCAGGGACCGACCCCCCAGTAGTCCGCTCCGCTCCCGCCGCGCAGCTCCTGGGCTGTTCCCACGGAAGCTCCGATCAGAAATCCTTCGGGTGCCGCGCGACGAGCAAGTCGGACCGGGAGGTCGTCCGCGCCGAGATGGACGCCCGCCGCGCCGGCAGCCAGCGCGACATCCAGCCGGTCATTCACCAGCACCGGGACGGCGAGCGCGGCGACGAGCTCTCTGGCCCGTGCGAGCAGCTCCCGGGGGGCGGCTCGCTTGAGCCGGAGCTCGACGCTGGTCACGCCCCCTCGCACCGCCGCCTCGCAGATCGCGACCAGATCGCGATCGTTCAGCAAGGCATCGTCGGTCACCAGCATCAGCCGAAGCACTGCCGCTAGATTCGGGACCATGGCTCGAATCATACCTCGGCAGCGATGAGCGGCGGTCCGCGCCCCCACGCGGTGGTGAGCCACCGCGGCGCCGAGCGCTGGACTCGCGGCCATCCCTGGATCTACGCGAGCGATGTTGCCCATGGCCCGCCCGAGCCCGGCGTCATCTCGGTGCGCGATGCGCGCGGCAAGTTTCTGGGCCAGGCCCTCTACTCGCCCCGCTCGGAGATCCGGCTGCGCCTGCTGGACCCGGGCGAGCAACTGCTGGACTCCGGCTGGTGGGCGGCACGCGTCGCGGCGGCGCTGCAGCGCCGCGCCGGCATCGACGCGACCGCCTACCGGGTCGTCCACGGAGAAGGCGATGGGCTGCCCAGCCTCATCGTGGATCGCTACGATCGCTGGATCGTCGTGCAGCTGCTCTCGGCCGGGCTCGAGACGGTCCGCGGCGAGATCCTCGACGCGCTCGGCCGCGTCCTCGCCCCGGAAGGCATTCTGCTCCGCAATGATGCGACCGTCCGCCGCCACGAGGCGCTCCCCGAGACGGTCGAGCTGGCCTCCGGCTCGGTGCCCCAGGAAATCGAAGTGTGCGAAGCGGGGGTCCGCTACTACGCCGCGCCGTGGACCGGGCAGAAGACCGGCGCGTTTCTCGACCAGCGCCCCAACCGGGTGCGCGCCGGCGAGCTGGCCATCCCGGGCGGCCATGCGCTCGATTGCTTCGCGTATCACGGCTCCTTCGCCCTGCACCTGGCGCGGCGGAGCGCCCACGTCATGGCGCTCGACAGCAGCGCCGAAGCCTTGACCCGCGGCGCGCGGAATGCGGCTCTCAACGGCTTCGGCAACATCCAATGGGACGCGGGCGATGCCTTCGAGGTGCTGCGCGCCCTCGAACGGGCGCGGACGCGATTCGACACCATCGTGGTGGATCCACCCGCCTTCGCCAAGGCCAAGAACGCGGTGGCCCAGGCGCTGCGCGGTTACAAGGAAATCAACCTGCGCGCGATGCGCCTGTTGAATCCTGGCGGGGTGCTGCTCTCGGCCTCGTGCTCGTTTCACGTGCGGCGCGCTGAGTTTCTGGAGGCCATCGCCGCCGCGGCACGCGACAGCGGCCGGATTCTGAGCGTGATTGAGCACCTGGGACAGGGAATCGATCACCCCGAAATCGTCACCATCCCGGAAACCGGTTATCTCAAGGGGATTGTCTTGCGGGCGCAGTGACCGCCACGCCTCGGCGGACTTCCGGCCGCTTTTCTAACGCCGGCCTCCTTCTTACTTTACAGCATCATGCTCAGCCAGACCCAGCTTGCGGTTCGAGCCGGGTCCGCGAGGACCCGGCGG
>DATCWE010000094.1:0-5558 GCA_036566495.1 Gemmatimonadales bacterium
CACCTGGGCGTGAAGCGGCTCGAACCCCTCGGGCCCGGCTTCCCCGGCAGCACCTTGGCGGGGGCCCGCTATCGTCGCCCCTTGGAAGTGGTCGCCCTGCCGGCCGACAAGGCCCATTCGGTGGTGGTTACCGGCGACTTCGTCACCTCGCAGGAGGGCACCGGGATTGTGCACATGGCCCCGGCCTTCGGTGCCGATGACTACGCTGCGGGACAGCAGCACGGGCTGGCCCTGCTGCGGCCGGTGACCTCGGAGGGCAGGTTCAGCGGGACCAGCTGGCCCGAGCTCGAAGGCAGACTGGTCACCGCCACGGAAACCAACGATCTCATCATCCAGCGCTTGAAGCAGGCGGGACTCGTACTCGGGATCCAGTCCTACGAGCACGACTACCCGCATTGCTGGCGCTGCCAGAGCAAGTTGATCTACTATGCGCGCGATTCCTGGTTCGTGCGCACCTCCGCGCTCAAACAGCGCCTGCTGGCGCTCAACGCGGGGATCGAGTGGCACCCCCCCGAGATGGGGAGCGGGCGTTTCGGCGACTGGCTCGCCAACAACGTCGACTGGGCGCTCTCGCGCGACCGCTATTGGGGCACGCCCCTGCCGGTATGGGTCTCCGATCGCGACCCTGCGGTCATCGAAGTCATCGGGAGCTACGAGGAGCTGAGCCAGAAGCTCGGCGCGGCGCTTCCTCCCGGGTTCGATCCGCACAAGCCGGGCATCGACGCGCTGACCTGGGCGGCGCCGGGGGGGGGGACCATGCGGCGGGTTCCCGAGGTCATCGACACCTGGTTCGATTCGGGAGCGATGCCGTCGGCGCAGTGGCACTACCCGTTCGAGGGACGCGACAAATTCGAGCGCCACTTCCCCGCCGATTTCATCTGCGAAGGGGTGGATCAGACCCGCGGCTGGTTCTACTCGCTGCTGGCCATCGGGGCCACGGTCTTCGAACGCGCGCCCTATCGGAACGTCGTGGTCAATGAGCAGGTGCTGGATCCCGCCGGGCAGAAGATGTCGAAGAGCCGCGGCAACATCGTGGAGCCGGGAGAGGTGATCCGCGAGTTCGGCGCCGATGCGGTGCGGCTCTACTTCCTGGGGTCGAGCGATGTCTGGAAGCCCAAGCGGTTCGATCGCGGGCTGATCGCGGAGAGTGCCGGCAGTTTCCTGGTCACGCTCAGGAACGCTTACAACTTCCTGCACCTGTACGCGATGGCGGGCCTGCCGGAGCCGGGCCCCGCGCCGGCGCCTCTGGATCGCTGGCTGGAGAGCCGCCTGGCCGCGACGGTCGCGGCGGTGCGGCAGGCCTGGGACGGCTACGACCCCACCGCGGGAGTGCGTGCCTTGATGGAGTTCGTGGTCGACGATCTATCCCAGTGGTGGATCCGCCAGAGCCGGGGGCGCTTCTGGGCTCCGGACGGAGACGCCGACCCGGCGGCGGTGCGGGTGCTGCACGACACCCTGGTGACCGTCGCGCGCTTGCTGGCTCCCGCCGCCCCCTTCGCGAGCGACTGGCTGCACCGTGCGCTGGACGGAGATTCGGTGCATCTCGCGCCCTTTCCGGAGCTCTCGGCGCCGCGCGATCTCGAACTGGAGGCCGCGATGGCCTCGGTCCGCCGGCTGGCTTCGCTGGGCCGTGCGGCGCGGGAGGAGCAGAATCTGCGAGTGCGGCAGCCGCTCAGTCGCATGCGCGTGGCGCTGCCGCGCTCCGCCGATGGCGAACGCTTTCGCGCCATGCTCCCGTTGCTGGCCCAGGAAGTCAACGTGCGCGAAGTCGAGGTCGTGGCGTCTGATGCAGATCTGGTTCGGCTGCGCGCAAAGCCCAATTTCCGCGAGCTGGGCAAGCGTTACGGGAAGCAGACGCCCGACGCGGCCAAAGCCGCGGCGCGCCTGTCGGCCGACCAGCTGCGCGCCCTCGAGCAGGGTGAGACGGTGAGACTGAACGGGGAAGGGCAGGGGTTCGAGTTCGGCCCGGACGACGTCGCGGTGGAGCGCGAGGTAGTCAGCGACTGGCTGGTGCAGAGCAGCGGAAGCTATGTCGCCGCGCTGGATCCCGTACTCACGGCCGAGCTGCGCAGCGAAGGACTGGCCCGCGAAGTGGTCAATCGGGTGCAGCGCCTTCGCAAGGAAGCCGGTTATTCGTATACCACCCGGATCACTCTCTTTGTGGATGGCCCGCCGCCCGTCCTCGAGGCGGTCCGGGCGCATGCGGTTCATATCCGGGAAGAGACCCTGGCGCGGACGCTGCAGGCCGGCGAGCGGGCCACGGCTGTGGACCGGGAGGAAGCGACGGAAATCGACGGTCACCAGATCATCGTCGCGGTTGCCCGCCATCCGGCGGAGCGTCCGGGAAACGATCTGTCCACCACGGAACGGCCATGAACAAGAAGCAGCTGCAGCATCTCGAACAGCGACTGTTGGACGAGCGGGGCCGAGTCATGAAGGAGCTCGGTTACTACGACGAGTCCTTCAACAGCACGCTGCAATCGTCCGACGGCGATCTTTCCTCCTATTCGTTTCATATGGCGGATCAGGGCACCGATACCATGGAGCGGGAGAAGCAGTTTCTCTTCGCGTCCCAGGAGGGCCGCTACCTCTGGCACGTCAACCAGGCGCTGCGGCGGCTCTACGCGGAGCCGGACAGTTTCGGCAAGTGCCAGCAGTGCGGCCAGGAGATCTCCTTCGAGCGGCTCGACGCCCTGCCGCACGCGCGGCTCTGCATCACCTGCAAGGAGAAGGAAGAAGATGAGAAGCGCCGCTGAAGCCCGGCGGCTGTTCTGGCTAGTGGCGGTCGTCATCCTGATCGGCGATCTGATCAGCAAGCAGGTCGTCGAGCGCGCGCTGCTCCACTCCCCTCCGGTCCCGGTGCTGGGCGAATGGATTCAGCTGCGCCTGGTCTACAACCAGGGGGCCGCGTTCGGGCTCGACCTGGGGCCCTTTTCGCGCTGGATCTTCCTGCTCATTGCACTGATAGCGATCGTGCTGCTCCGCCGGCTCTCGCGCAGCAGCGGGCCCGGCGACACGCTCCGCCACGTCGCCTGCGGCCTGGTGACCGGCGGCGCGGCAGGCAATCTGGTCGATCGGATCCGCGGAGCGCAGGGCGTGGTCGATTTCATCGATGTCGGTATCGGCGCCCACCGCTGGCCGACCTTCAATCTTGCGGATATGGGCGTGAGCTGTGGCGCCGTCGTGCTCGCGCTCTCCCTCTGGCTCGAGGATGCGCGCCGCAGTCGGGCGGAAGCCGCGCCTTCGGCCTGAGCCGCCCCTGCCCGCGATCGCTTTCTCCGTCTGCGCCGCTGCCGCGGAACGCCTCGACCGGTTTCTCGCCGATCAACTCAGTCTGTCGCGCACCCAGGCCGCCCGCATCGTCGCGGCCGGGGGCGTGCGGGTCAACGGGAAGGTGGCGCGTGCGTCGCGCCTGCTCGACCGCAAGGAGCTGGTGGAGATCGAATTGCCCGAGGCCGCGGCGGCCCGGCAGTTTTCGCCGTCGCCCTCGGCGCTGGCGTCCCTGTCCGTCGTATACGAGGATGCGGACCTCGCGGTCATCGACAAACCGGCGGGTCTGGTGGTCCATCCGGCCCCGGGGCACTGGGATGACACGCTGGTCCACGCCCTCATCGCGCGCGGCACCACGCTCTCCGGGGGTGCCGAGGGCCGGCCCGGGATCGTGCACCGATTGGACCGGGACACCAGCGGACTCATGCTGGTCGCGAAAACCGACCTGGCGCACCGCCGGCTGGGCGCCGCGCTCGCAGCGCGGCAGGTCAAACGGGCCTATGCCGTGCTGTCCTGGGGGCACTTTGACGCCTCTCCCACGATCATCGAGGCGCCGATCGGCCGCAGCCCGACCGACCGCAAGCGGATGATGGTGCGCAGCGAAGGCCGCGCCGCGCGGACCGACATCCACCTGCTGGCCAAGTTCGCGGTGTGCGATCTGATCCGGGCTGAACTGCACAGCGGCCGAACCCATCAGATCAGGGTCCACCTCGCGCACGCCGGGCATCCCGTCGTCGGAGACCCGGTCTATGCGGCTGGGGGCTCCCGCCGAATGACGGGGCCGGGCCGGGTCGCCGCGGAACAGCTCGAGCGCGCGACCCCGCGCCAAGCTTTGCACGCTGCCGAATTGATGTTTCTGCACCCCATCTCGGGCGCGCGCATGGTCTTCGCATCTGAATGGCCGGCTGACCTGCGGCCGGCCCTCAGGCTGGCCGCTGGGGCGGAGCTCCAAGTTGATCCGGCTCCAGGGCTTACGTATTTTGGTTTCTTCAGGTATCGATCCGATGCATGAGCCGGGCGCCGGGCGCGTTGTGGTGTGTCGCGTCGGCAGCCAACGTTTTGCACTGCCGGTCGCTGCTGTTCGGCAAGTGGTCGCCGCCCCCCCGGTCAGCCGGCTGCCGGGCGCGCCGGAGGCGGTGCAGGGGATTGCCAATGTGCACGGGACGCTGGTCACGACCCTCAGCGGCCCACGCCTGCTCGGCCTTCCGATCGGCGAGAAGAGCGAGTGGCTGATCGTGCTGTCGCTGTGCGAAGGGCGAGTCGGGATCGAGGTGGACGAGGTCGAGGATGTGGAGGAGGGGAGCGGCCAGACCATCCGGACGCTCGATCTGGAAGCGCTGATTCGTCCGTTGCTGAGCGAGCCCACTTAGCGGGCAGTTAAGGGAGGTTTCCTTGAGTCACACCGTGCTGGTCTGCGACGACGCGATCTTCATGCGGACGATGATCACCGACATCCTCACCCAAGCCGGGTATGAGGTCGTAGGCGAGGCCGAGACCGGTGCCCAGGCCGTCGAAAAGTACCGCCAGCTCAAGCCGGACCTCGTGACGATGGATATCGTGATGCCCGATATGGGCGGCATCGAGGCCGTGCGGGAGATCTGCAAGAAGAACCCCGAAGCGAAGATTCTGATGTGCAGCGCCATGGGACAGCAGGCGCTGGTGGTCGAGGCCATTCAGGCGGGCGCGAAAGACTTCGTCGTCAAGCCGTTCCAGCCCTCCCGGGTACTCGAAGCGGTGCAGCGCCTGCTCGGGTGACCCCCGGTGGACCTGGCCCGCTACACCAAGCTTTTTCTCTCCGACAGTCGCGATCATCTCCAGCGCTGCAATGAGCTGCTCCTCGAATGGGAGCGGAATCCCGGCGCCGCCGCGCCCGTGGCCGAGCTGTTTCGGGCCTTTCATTCCATCAAGGGCTCGGCCTCCGCGTTGAGCCTCGCTCCCATCGCCGAGCTGTCCCACGCCGGGGAACAGATGCTGGCGGCGATTCGCGACGGCGCGCTGTCCGGCACCCCGGAGGTGCTCGACGTCCTTTTCCGCGCGGTCGATGGCCTCACGGATGGCGTCGAGGCCGTGGCCAAGCGCGAAGCGCCCGAGGTCAATCGCGCGCTGCTGGACCAGCTGCATGAGCTCGCGCCGATTCCGCTGGAGCGCACCGGCGAGCTGCCCCTGCCGGAGCGGCGGCTGCAGGAGCGCCCCCGGGTGTCCGGTCCGGTGGCTCAGCCGGCCGGCCGCCAGGTGCGGGTCGAGCTGGAACGGCTCGACGCCCTGATGAACGATGTGGGCGAGCTGGT
>DATCWE010000001.1:0-4281 GCA_036566495.1 Gemmatimonadales bacterium
CACTTTCCTGAACCAGCGGGTGACCGGCGCGCTGGATTTGTACAAGAAGAACACCGATGACCTGATCTTCAATGTGCCCGTCGCTGCGGGGACCAATCTCTCGAACTTCGTCACCACCAACATCGGCAGCATGCAGAACCGAGGCATCGAGCTGAGCCTCAGCGCCCGTTTGATCGAGGCGCGCCGCGGCGGTCTGAGCTGGACCGGCGACTTCACCGCTTCGCACAACACTAACGAGCTCACCAGCATCAATCCGCGCGCCATCGGGGCGTCCCGGATCCGGACCGGCGGAATCGCGGGAGGCGTGGGCTCCACGATCGAAGTGTTCCAGCCGGGAGTTCCCATCAACTCCTTCTATGTCTATGCCCAGAAGTACGGGTCGGACGGCAAGCCGATTTACTCGACCAACGATCTCGACATGTACGTGAATCAGCCGACCGTCCTGGATCCGGTTGGGTGTCCGGCCGGACCGACCTGCGTCGGCCTCTATCGGCCCGACAATGTCATCAACCAGGATGACCGGATCCCGTTCCACGATCCGGCGCCGAAGTGGATGCTGAGCCACTCCTCCTACCTGGGCTATCGCGCCTTCGATCTCTCGTTTACGCTGCGATCGTACCTGGGGAATTACGTCTATAACAACGTGGCGTCCAACCTGGGCACCTATTCGGAAGTCAACCGCGGGTCACCCTACAACCTGCACGCGTCCGTGCTGGAGACGGGTTTCGCAACCCCGCAGTACTTCTCGAGCTATTACGTCGAGGATGCGTCCTTCCTGCGGATGGACAACGTGACGGTGGGCCTCACTTTCAAGTACCGGAATAACCCGGTGCGGGTCTTTGGCACGGTTCAGAACGCCTTCACCATCACCGGCTACAGCGGGGTGGATCCGACGGCGGGCCTGATTGGCATCGACAACAACATCTATCCGCGGTCACGTACGTTTACCACGGGTCTCAATCTCCGGTTCTAATCGGGTGGCCAAGGGTCATTCCAAAAGGGATGGACATATGAACGTCAGACGCTTCAAGTTTTTGGCCACCTCGGCCGCCCTGTTCTGCCTGAGTGCGGTCGGATGCACCGACCTCACACTGGAGCCGAAGAGCACGGTCACCGAGGCCAACATCTTCGTCGATCTCAACTCGTACCGGGCCTTCCTGGCCAAAGCGTACGTCGGGCTGGCCGTCGGAGGGCAGCAGGGCGGTGACGGCCAGACGGACATCCAGGGCATCGACGGCGGGTTTTCACAGTATCTCCGCCTGTACTGGGAGCATCAGGAGCTGCCGACCGACGAGGCAATCATCGCGTGGGGGGACGATGGCCTTCCCGACCTGAACAAGGCGTCGTGGGGGAGCACCAACGTCTTTGTGTCGGCGATGTATTACCGCATCTACTTCCAAATCGGGATGACGAACGAGTTCCTGCGCCAGACGACCGATGCGAAGCTGGCCGAGCGGGGCCACACCGGGTTCGCCGCGACCATCGCGACCTACCGGGCCGAGGCCCGCTTCCTGCGTGCCTTGAGCTATTGGCACGGCATCGATCTGTTTGGCGATATTCCGCTGGTGACCGATGCGGATGCGCTCACTTCCACCCCGCCGCAGCAGGCCACGCGCGCGGACATCTACAACTTCATCGTCAGCGAGCTGACCGAGATCCAGAGCGCGCTGCCGGCGCCCGGCCCGACCACCTACGGACGCGCGACCGGTCCGGCCGCCTCGATGCTGCTGGCCAAGCTCTACTTGAACGCCGGCGTCTACACCGGCACCACGAACTACCCTGCAGCACTGACCGCGGCGCAGGCCGTCATCGCCGGCCCCTACAGCCTGGATCCCAGCTACCGGCATATGTTCCTTGCCGACAACCACACCTCGCCGGAGCTCATCTTCGCGGTCCCGGAGGATGGGCTGAAGACGCAGACCTACGGCAGCACCAACTTCATAATCCACGCTTCCGTTGGCTCCGGCATGAACTCGCTCGATTACGGGATCAGCGGGGGTGGCTGGTGGGGAGTCCGCCTCAAGCCCGAAGCCTACAACCTCTTCGGGGCCGGCGACGGCCGCGCTGCCTACTTCGTCACTACCGCCGGCCATGGGGCCGCGATCAACGCCATCGGCTCCTTCGATGATGGGATCAAGGCGCCCAAGTACTCCAATCGTACCTCGAGCGGGGCCCTGGGCTCGGATCTGGGATTCGTCGACACCGATTACCCCATGTTCCGGCTGGCCGATGCTTACCTGATCTACGCCGAGGCCAATTTGCGCGGCGGCGGCGGGAGCGCGGCGACGGCGCTCGGCTACGTGAACGCGCTGCAGCAGCGCGCCTTCGGTGACGCCACCCACAACATCACCAGCGGCCAGCTGACCCTGGACTTCATTCTGGACGAGCGGGGCCGCGAGCTGCTGTGGGAAGGCCATCGGCGCAACGACCTGGTACGCTACGGCAAGTTCACCGGGGGAGCCTACCTGTGGGCCTGGAAAGGTGGCGTGCAGGCCGGAACCTCGACCGACGCGCATTTGAACCTGTACCCGATTCCGGCGAACGAGCTGGTGGCCAACCCGAACCTCAAGCAGAACCCGGGGTACTAAGCGCGGCCGAGCTGCCGATCTTGCGCGTCTCCCGACTCCGCCGCACCCGCGGCGGAGCCGGGATGGCGCTCCGATCACCCGCACTTCTCCCACCGAAGCGTGTCAGCCGCATGAGACTCACCCTGGCCTCGCTGCTCGGCCTGGCGGCCTGCAGCGGCTCACTACCCACCCCGCCCGACAGCACCCCACCCGCGGAGCGCCCCGCGCTCGCGCAGACCTATCGCCCCAGCGGCCACATGGCGGCGGGTGACGTTTTCGTCCACCTGTTCGAGTGGAAGTGGACCGACATCGCCCCGGAATGCGAGAACGTGCTGGGCCCCGCCGGCTTCAAGGCGGTCCAGGTCTCGCCGCCGCAGGAGCACAGCATCACTCCGAGCTACGACTGGAGCGAGCGCTATCAGCCGGTGAGCTACAGCATCGCGCGGAGCCGCTCGGGCACCGGCGCTGAGTTCACCGAAATGGTCAACCGCTGCAAGGCGGCCGGCGTGGACATCATCGTGGACGCCGTGATCAACCACATGACCAACTTTCCCAGCCCCGGCGTGGGCAGCAACGGCACCGCCTACACGAAGTACAGTTATCCCGGGCTTTACACGCAGGCCGATTTCCACTCGCCCTGCGCGATCAACAATTATCAGAGCGCGGCGAACGTCCAGGACTGCGAGCTGTTCTCGCTCCCCGACCTCAACACCGGACTCGCGTCGGTGCGCCAGAAAATCGCCGAGTACCTGCTCATGCTCGCCCGGCTGGGCGTGGCAGGATTCCGGATCGACGCGGCCAAGCACATCCAGCAGGTCGAGCTCGACGACATCATCAGTCGCGTCAACACAACCCTCGTCGGGGAGTCCCGGCCGCTGCCGTACTTCTTTCTCGAGGTCATCGGGGGAGGCGGCGAGGCGCTTTCGGCGCGCGATTACTTCGGCGAGGGGTACAGCTCCGGCGGCGCCGCCGACATTACGGAGTTCACCTTCGTGGGGGTGGGTGACAAGTTCCGCGCCGTCGGCGGACAGCACATCTCGCAGCTCAATCCCAACGGCACCTCCGGAAACCAGTTCTCCGAGGCGGCCTGGGGGCTGCTCCCCTCGAACAAGGCCGTGGTGTTCCTGCAGAACCACGACACCCAGCACGACTGCGGCATCAGCTATCGCGACGGGAATGTCTTCCGCCTCGCGAACGTGTGGATGCTCGCGCAGCCGTACGGCTATCCCTCCGTGCTGTCGAGCTACCCGTTCAGCTGCCCGAGCGGGAATTCGATGGGCCCGCCTTCCGACGCCAGCGGCAACACCAATGCGCTGAGCTGCGCAGCGAGCCTGGAGACGGCCACCATCGGCCAGTGGGTCTGCGAGCACCGCGACCCCTACCTCCGCAACATGGTGAGCTTCCGTCGCGTCGTCGCGGGCGGCGACATCAACCATTGGTGGGACAACGGCGCCAGCGCCATCGCCTTCTCCCGCGGGGACAAGGGCTTCGTGGCCCTCAACAATGAGATCGCCGCCGTGACCGTCAGCACGGCCACGGGGCTCCCGGCCGGGACGTACTGCGACCTGCTGACCGGCGGACTCGTCGCGACCGCCTGTGCCGGCGCCTCGGTGGTGGTGGACGCGACCGGCGCGGTGCAGTTCAGCCTCGCCGCGCGCTCCGCGATCGCGATCGACGCCGCGAGCAAGCGGTGAGGCTGCCGCGCTGGGGGGCG
>DATCWE010000003.1:0-6796 GCA_036566495.1 Gemmatimonadales bacterium
CGCCCCCGCCGCGCCCGTCGTGGAAGGCCTCGAGCAGCTGCGCGCCGCGACGCGGCCCTTCCAGGCGCTCGAGGCGGCGGTGGCCGCGGGTTATGCCCGGGACGTCCCCGACTGCCTGGTGCACGAGCACCATGGCGCGATGGGATACCATCACGTCAACCGCGGCTATCTCACCGCGAACCTGTCCGTCGAGCGTCCCCAGATTCTGCTCTACGAGCGGCTTCCCGACGGCCGCTATCGCCTGAACGGGGTGGAGTTCATCGTCCCCTACCGCGTCTGGCCGCGCGATTCGGTCGTCCCCGTGCTCATGGGGCAGCGCCTCAAGCACGAGGACAACCTCAAGATCTGGTACCTGCACGTGTGGGCCTGGACCGCGAACGCCGACGGGATCTTTGCGGACTTCAATCCGGTGGTGAGCTGTCCGGACAGCGCCCGCAAGGTGTTCACGCCGTACGCGATCCCCGGTCCCTAGGCCCTGCGCTCCACCACGAACGTCGGCACCGTGCTCCCCCCGCCGGCGGTCACGTTCACCAGCGCCGCCGTGCTCACCCGGGTCAGGCAGCTGTCGGCGTACTGCCCCCCGAACACGAACGGCGCGGTGTCGACGATCCGCTTGGCAAACAACAGCTCGCCGTCGGCGTAGCTCGGGAAGCTCTCCTCCGGCAGCCCGATCCGTTCCTGCACGATGAACGGCTCCGCCAGGGCCCGTTTGATCGCGGCGGCCCACGCCACCTCGGCCACCTCCCACCCCAGCACGATCCCCGCGCCGCCGTAGTCGTCGTTCGGCTTGAGCACCAGCCGCTCGCGTTGCCGCATCATCCAGGGCACCAGGTCGATGGGCTGCCCCTGGAACTCGGTCTTGCGCTCCTCCACCAGCCGGGTCCAGGGAATGTGCTCGCCGATGGCCTGCCGCTCGGCGGCGTCGAACAGGTGGGCATTGCGCTCATCCGACAGCACGGCGAGCGAAGCCTTCTTGTGGAGGATCTTGCAGCGGAACGGGTTGACCATGCAGACGCTCCCGCTGCGCACCGCCCGGACGATGGCGTGCTCGAGGCCTTCCCGCGCGATCAGCTCGCCGATCAGCACCCGCTTGTAGATCAGATCGATCGGGGTGCCCGCCGCGTGCAGCTTGCCGTGCACCAGCTCGCAGTCGCGCACGTCGGCGATGACGCAGCGGAGCCCCATGGCCGAGCAATACTCCTGGTACAGCACGAACTCGCTGTAGGTCGGCACCTCTTTCCAGTCCACGATGCCGATCACCGGCGCCTCGCGCCGGCCCGACCACTGGGCGTAGGCCGCCAGCAGCGCGTGCAGCACGTGCGGCCGGGCCGGCAACGGCCGCAGCGCGTGGGTCCGCAGGAAGGGCCGTGCGCCGGGCAGCGCGAGGAACAGCTCCGTGAGCGCGTCGTTGTAGGCGGAGCCCGCCGGCGTCTCCGCGTTGTATTCGGTAAAGCGCAGCCGCTCCCCCGCGGGATCGAAGAACGCGTCGAGCCGGGAGACCGGGCTCGCCGGAATGCGGGGCTCCTCCAGCGCGAGGGTTCGCTCCCAGTCGAGCAGCCCGAAGCGATCGAGAATCTCCGGCCGCGTCAGAGCCGCATCCAGCGCATGGGCGAACGCGCCCAGCAGGAGGGCGACCCGCTCGCGCAGCCGGTCGTATTGCTCCGGGGTCAGAAAGCGCGGCCGCAGCACGGTGCAGAGCGGGCGGGTGCCGAAGAGCAGCCCGCGGCGGCTCAGGTTCTCGGTGAGCCATCCCTCCGAATCCGCGGCCAGTTCGGGCGTCAGCCCGTCGTGCCAGGTGCCGATGGCGCGCTGGAGAGCCTCCGGGGCGGCCATGCGGCTCAGGCCTGCTTCTTCCGGGGCGCCGCGCGGCTGGGTTTGAGGCTGCGGCCCTTGAGAAAACTCTCCCAGGAAGGCGTCGGGCTCGCCGGCGGCTGCTTGGCCAGGCGGATCGCCATGTCGGCCATGTGGCTCACCACCCACTCGAAGTGCACCGGCGTGAGCGAGTACACGTCCATGTCGGGGGCGGGGTTCATAAAGTCGATCGCGTAGGGAATGCCGCCGCGGATGGCCCATTCCATCGAATTCATGTCGTAGCCCAGCGCCCGCACCAGCGTGCGGGAATCGTCGATCACCCGCTGCATCACCTCGGGGGGCAGAAAATCCGGCTCCGAATGGTATTTCCGCTGCTTGGGGTCGTACTTGATCGGTCGGATCTCCTCCTGGCCCAGGCAGATGCAGCGCACGAACTCATCCCACTCGATGAACTCCTGCGCGATCATGGTGAGCAGGCCGGAATGGTCGTAGTGGTGCAGCAGCTCCTCGAGCGAATGGCAGACGTAGACCTCTTTCCAGCCCCCGCCGTGCGCGTCCTTCAGGATGCACGGCATGCCGACGTAGTCCACCACGGCCTTCCAGTCGAGCGGGAAGGCCAGGTTGCGCAGCGACTCGGTGTGGATGATGCCGGGGATGTACTCCTTGTTGGGCAGCACCACCGTCTTGGGGCTCGCGAGGCCCAGCGAGGTGGCCAGCGTGGCGCCGAAGAACTTGTCGTCCGCGCTCCACATGAAGGGATTGTTGACAACCGTGACGCCGCGCAGCACCGCGTGCTTGAGATAGGTCCGGTAGAAGGGCACCTCGTGGGAGATCCGGTCGATGATGACGCGATACTCCGCCGGATCGTCCATGCGCGGCGCGCCGAGCCTCACGAATTCGGCCACCACGCCCTCGTTGCGGCGGTTGACCTCCTCGATGAAGGCAGGGGGAAAGCTCCATTCCCGCCCGACGATGAGCCCGATCTTCGCTGCCATGCTGGCCTCCGCAATGCGAGCCTATCAGGTGACCAGGTCTGCTCTCCTGATTGCCTGATTGCCTGATCCCCTAATCATGCCCCCCGATATACAGCCGCGCCATCTTCTCCCAGTACGGCCAGTCGTGTGCCCACCCGTCCCACTCCCGCAGCGCGTTGCCGATGCCCTTCTCCCAGAGAATCCGGGAAAACTCCCGGTTGTTCTCATAGGAGGGATCATCCTTGCCGATCACCAGGATGATGTCCTGGCGGCGAAACTCGGCCAGCCGGGCCGCGTCGTGCTCGTGCTGCATGAAGTCGAACGGATTGCAGGCGTACACGTTCAGGTCCGAGTAGCCCTCGGTCATGCTCTTTACGTCGTACATGCCGCTCAGTCCCAGGATCCGGTGCACCCGCTCGGGATGCCGCAGCCCGAAACAGGCCGCGTGGTACGCGCCGAAGCTGGCGCCCACCGCGATGACGAACGGATTCGGGTTGAGCTGCGCCGAGAACGGCAGCGCCTCGGTCAGCAGGTAATGGTCGTACTGCAGATGGCGCCAGGCCCGCGCGCCCGGATGCAGCTGCTTGTTGTACCAGCTCTCGTCATGGACGTGATCCAGGCAGAACAGCTGAATCCAGCCGTTATCGAGCTGGTCCGCCAGCACCTCATGCATGCGCCGGTCGCGCCACTCATAGCAGCTCCCCAATGTGGTCGGAAACACCAGCACGCGGGCTCCGCCGTGGCCGAAGACCTCGATATGCATCTCCCGGCCCAGCGTGGGGCTCATCCAGCTGTGGTGCTCGTGGCGCATGAATCTCCTCGTCCCCCGGCTCCTAGCCGCCGAGCAAAAACGGCAGCGCGTCCCGAAAGCGTCTTCCCCACGCCAGCTCGTCGTGGCCTCCGCCCTCCTCTTCGACGTAGGAGAGGTCGCGGCCCTCCGCATAACCCGCGCGCAGCAGCAGCTCCCGCAGCTCCCGGGCGTCCTGCAGCGTCTCCGTCCCCTCCGCCGTGCCGCTGTCGAGATGGATCCGGCTGTCCGCTGGCCTGGGCTGCCGGGCCACGAACCGGAGCAGGGCCCGGCGTGCGAACCACAGGGCCGGGCTCTGCACCGAGGCCGCGCCGAAGATACCGGCGTGGCGGTACAGTGCATAGAGGCTGATCACGCCCCCGAGCGAAGCACCGCCGATGACGGTATGGGAGCGCCCGGGCAGCGTCCGGAACGAGGCGTCCACCAGCGGTTTGACCGTCTCGACGACGAACGCCAGGTAGCGGTCGCCCCCGCCGCCCCCGTGCAGCAGGTCGCGAAACGGACTGTACTCAGCCCGCCGCCGCCGGCCCCGGTTGGGGATGCCCACCACGATTGCCTCGGTGCCTTCCCCGCCCAGTTGATTGAGCGTGGCGACCAGCCCCCAGTCGTGCGCGAAGCTGGTAGCGGGGTCGAACAGGTTCTGCCCGTCCTGCAGGTACACCACCGGGTAGCGGCGGTTTGCCTGCTCGTAGCCGGGAGGCAGCGCCACCAGCAGGTCGCGTTGGGGAAGCGTGGTAACCTGGAGGGAGATGCTCCCCGGCGCTCCCGTGCCGGAGAGCGGGTAGCTGCGCCATGCGGCCATCACTCCGGTAGCTACCTCCAGCCGGCCCGCAGGTACACCATGCGGCCGTTGAATCCGAACGGCGAGACGTTGGGATACGGGAACATTCCGAAGTTGGAATTCCCCTCGGTATCGCCATCGCCGAATCTGTTCCGGTCCGGATAGGAGTTGAAGAGGTTGTCTGCGCCGAGCGTCAGCGTGAGCCGCTGCCGGTAGCGATAACTCAGCCCCAGATCGGCAATCCACTTGGCACGGTAGACCTGATCCAGCGCTCCGTCCGTCGGCTGGCCGTAGCTCGCGACCGTGTCGAACCGCTGGGTCCTCGCGTTCGCAGTCCAGCGGCCCCGCGTTGCCTGCGCCGAGACCAGCAGGGTGTTCTTCGGCTGCCCCAGCTCGTAGCGCGCCTGCTCGGTCCGGTCGAAGAAGACCCGGTTGAACGGTGCCAGTGGACCGGTCACTGAATCCGTCAGGACGGCGCTCGTGCTGTGGTGGTTCAACGCCGCGCTCAGCTGGACCGCCACGCTGCGCATCCCGAACCGGTAGCTGGCCGAAGCATCGACGCCGGTGGTGCGGGTGGCGAGCGCGTTGGCGAAGAAGCGCACGCCGCTGATCCCGGGAAAACCGTTCTGGGCCAGATAGCTCAATATCGCGGCGTCCTGGAAGGTGCCCGAGAGGATGATCCGGTGCCTGACCCGGATCCGGTAGTAATCCGCGCTGAGGGTGAGCCCCTTCACTCGGGTGAGCACGGCACCGATACCCAGCTCTCGCGAGCGCTCGGGCCGCAGCGACCTGGCGCCCAGCAACCCCGCCAGCGGACTGTTCACCGGCACGGTACGGTCGTCGAAGCCGGATTGCCCGACCACCCTGGTCGAGGTGGAGGAAAACAGCGACTGGGCCAGGGAAGGAATCCGAACCCCGGTCCCATAGCTGCCGCGCAGGCCGATGCCGTGGACCGGGGCGAGCTCTCCCCGCAGGGCATACACGTCCATCCGGCCCAGCTCCCGCGAATATTCGAGCCGTCCCTCCGCGGCCAATGCCAGCCGCCGGAAGACGACGGTCGACAGGGCGCCCGAGGCGCCCAGGATTCCCCGCCGCGCGATCACCGCCTCCTCAGGGCGAAAGGCGTTGAAGCCCTGCGCTCCGATCGGCGCGATCTGGCCGGCATGCGGGCCGTCGAGGATCGGGACCGCACCGTAACGATAGCTGTCGGGCTCGCCCGCCTCGATTTGATACCCGTCGGAACGCTGCGATCCGCCCAGCTCGAGCAGCAGCGGCGGCAACATCCCGCCGGGGATGATCCGGCGCGCCAGCTGAAGCTGGGTGGTGAATTGGTCCGCCCGCAGCGTCCCCGCGTGGAACTCGGTCGGACTCGCCGCGCCCAGCGAGGCGTTGGCGGTCTGGTCCAGCTCGTACCGCACGGTATTGCGGGCGTATCCAACGCTCGCGTCCCAGCTCCAGCCCAGGATGCTCCCCCGCAGGCCGGCGACCGCCGAGCCGTCCTGGAGCTTCGGGGCGATCAGCGGGAGAAAGCCGTTGGGGTAGAGCACCCGCACCGTGCGGTCATCGCCGGCCGTCCGCCAGCGCTCGCCCGCGGTGCTGCTGCGGTAGCTCCAGCCCGCGAATCCGTACGCCTCGAGGTTGCCGCGAAGCCGCTTGGCCGCGTTCAGGAACCCGGCCACCTGGTTGGTTTCCGGATCACCGAAGCGGTGGTCGACCCGGTTGCCGAACGCGGGATCGGTGTTGCGCGGATCGCCCGGGAAATACTGCGGTCGCGGGTCCGGCCCCGCCCGGTTGGTCGCGCCCCGGCTCCGCAGCTCGGCGGCAAGCTGCACGAAGCCGTCGCGGCCCAGGCCGAGCCGGTGGTTGCCGCCGGCCAGCAGCACCCGGCCGTCCCCCGCGGTGGTCGTGCCCAGCTCGGCGCCCAGCTCGTCGGGGCCGTCGCTCAGCAGCACGATATTGATGACGCCGGCGGCCGCGTCGAGTCCGTAGCGCGCGCTGCTCGCTCCCGTCCGCACCTCGACCCGCTCGACCGCGCTCAGCGGAATGGCGTTCAGATCCACCATCCCCTGGCCCCGCCCGATGGTGGCATCGACATTGAGTAGCGCGCTCGGATGGCGGCGCCGGCCGTTGACCAGCACCAGGACCTGGTCGGCGTTGAGCCCGCGGAAGGCAGCGCCCCGGACGTGGTCGCTGGCGCCGGCGACACTGGGGCGGGGGACATTGAAGGAGGGGAGCAGGGCCTGCAGGGCCTCCGCCAGCTCGCTGCGGCCGGTGGAGCGGAGCGCCTCCCGCGAAAGCACGGTGAGCGCGCCCTCGGGCTGCGCGCGGACGCTCGCGGGCAGGGCGAGCAAAAGCAGCCATCCTAACACGCGAGAGCCGGCGCCGCGGCGGCTGCGTTGCGCCGTCACGGCCGCCGGCTCG
>DATCWE010000062.1:0-5868 GCA_036566495.1 Gemmatimonadales bacterium
GAGGGCGCGTGCCGGCTGCGGGACGCGGGCTGACCCGGACCGCCGCCGTCGTGGGCCGGTAACCCGACACGGTCCGGCTCTCCAGTGAGCGTCGCAGGGAATCGGCCGTCGGCCAGCGGTTCTCCGGATCCTTCTCCAGACAACGCGCGATGGCCAACGAGAGATCCTCGGGAACCCCGTCGAGCGTCTCGTGCAGCACCGGCGCCGGCTCGGTGATCTGCTTCATCAGGATCCCGGCAACGGTCGGCGCGTTGAACGGCAGCTCGCCGCTCGTCATTTGGTACGCCACCACGCCGAGCGAATAGAGGTCGGAGCGTCCATCGATTTCACGCTCCCCTGCGGCTTGCTCGGGACTCATGTATTGCGGAGTTCCGATGGCCACGCCGACGCCGGTGAGGGTCGACCCCGAAACCTGCGACACCGCTTTCGCGATACCGAAGTCGGTCACCATCACCCGGCCGCGCGTCCCCTCGAGCAGAATGTTGTCGGGCTTGATGTCGCGGTGGATGATCGAAACGGCGTGGGCGGCGGAGAGCGCATCCGCCGTCTCTTTCATGATCCGCCGGACTTCATCCGCCGGTAGTTTGCCGCGCCGCTTGAGCCTCCCCCCCAGGGACTCGCCTTCCACCAGACCCATGATGAAGTAGACCACGCCCGATCCCTCGCCGACGTCGTGGATCGGGACGATGTGCGGATGCGACAGCCTGGCGGCGGTCTGTGCCTCCCGGGTAAAGCGCTCGCGGATTTCCTTCTGGAAAGCCAACTCGGGCGGAAGCACCTTGACGGCAACACGACGGTGCAGCCGCTCGTCACGGGCGCGGTACACGACGCCCATGCCGCCACGGCCAATCTCACCTTCGATCGTATACTCCGCGCCTAACGCCTCCTTCAGACGTTGGGCCAGAGGCCGCTCAGTGTTGTCCGCTGGAGTCGTCATCCGCCCTGGGTCGCGTCAGAAACGCCGGGAACACAACAGCTTACCAATCTGCCGGTTTCCTGGCAAACCGGCAACCTTTGCTGCCCCCAACACTGCGGGCTGCTCGGCGTGAACGGCTAGCTGCCTTTTCGACTCGTTCCGTCGAATTGGCGGGGCACTCCGCGCTCGTCGGATGCTCCCCATGGTCGGCCTCCTCTGCCTAAGTCCAATCGCCGTTGGCTGATAGCCGTTGGCTGTTAGCCGACTTGGCTTGGCACCCTCTGTGCGCCTACGCTCCTGATCCTCCGTCCCTCCTCACGCCACCTGGCGCACGGGACTTGGAGGCCGAAAAAGGAAACCAAAATGACCGAGCGACTCATCCTCCCGGTACTCCCCCTGCGCGACGTGGTGCTCCTTCCTGGGGTCACCACCTCGATCGGCGCCGGGCGTCCAGGGACCGTGCGGGCCATTGAAACCGCCCTCGCCACGCCCGACCGCCTGATTTTCGCCATCTGCCAGCGGGAGAATACCGAGCAGGTGAATTCGGAAGGGCTCCACACCATCGGGACCATCGCCAAAGTCGGCCAGCTGCAGCGCGGTCTGGCCGGCATGCAGCTGCTGCTTCACGGGGAGCGCCGCGGGATCGTGATGCACGTGTCGGAAAAGAACGGCTATCTGGAGGCGATCGTTCGCGAGGCGGAGGAGATGCAGCCGCTCAACCCGGAAGATCCGGCATTCATCGGCCTGTACCGCGAAGTGCGCGAGCGGGCTGCCGAGCTGGGTCAGAAGTCGGGACTTCCCGAGGAAGTCGTGCAGCAGGTCCTCCAGGGCGTCAACGAGCCGGGCCGTTTCGCCGACTTGGTCGCAGGCTACATCGACATCGGCTCGCCGCAGCGGCAGGCGTTGCTGGAGACGCTTTCGGTAGAGGAGCGCCTGCGCCGCGTGCTGGTCCACGTGCAGCGGCAGATCTCGGTGCTCGAGGCGCAGGAAGAGATCAAGTCGCAGGTGCAGGAGGAGCTGGGCGAGCGGCAGCGAGAGATGTTCCTGCGGGAACAGATGAAACAGATCCGCAAGGAGCTGGGTGAGGAGGACGAGGCCGACGATCTCGAGGAGCTCCGCCAGAAGCTCGCCGCGCTCGAGCTGCCGCCCGAGGCGCGCAAGGAGGCGGATCGCGAGCTGGCCCGGCTCGACCGCATCGGACGCGAATCGATGGAGACCCAGGTGATCCGCAATTACCTGGAGACCATCGCGGAGCTGCCCTGGAACCAGCGCAGCGAAGAGCACCTCGATCTGAAGCTGGCCTCCGATATCCTGGAGGCGGATCACTATGCGCTGGGCGATGTGAAGGACCGGGTGCTGGAGTTCCTGGCGGTGCGGCAGCTGAAGGCGGCGAAAGAGCCGGTCATTGAGGCCGGAGAGGTCGCTGAGAACAGTGGGGCAGGCGACCAGGCGTCCTCAGAGACCGCTCCGACCGAGAAGTCGACCGACCCGGAAGCCAAACGCGAAGCCAAGGGCCCGATTCTCCTTTTCATCGGCCCCCCTGGCGTCGGCAAGACCTCCGTGGCCAAGTCCATCGCCCGTGCGATGGGACGCAAGTACGTCCGGATTTCCCTCGGCGGGGCGCGCGATGAGGCCGATATCCGGGGTCATCGCCGGACCTACGTCGGGGCGATGCCCGGCCGGATCATCCAGGGGCTCAAGCAGGCAGGCACCAAGAATCCGGTCTTCCTGCTCGACGAAGTGGACAAACTGGGCGTCTCCTTCCAGGGCGACCCGGCTTCCGCCCTCCTGGAGGTGCTCGACCCGGCCCAGAATGAGAGTTTCACCGACCATTATCTCGGCGTGCCGTTCGATCTGAGCCAGGTGCTCTTCATCGCCACAGGCAACTTCCTGCAGAACATCCCGGGTCCCCTGCTCGACCGCATGGAAGTAGTGGAGTTCTCGGGCTACACCGAGCGGGAGAAGCTGGAGATCGCGCGGCGTTATCTGATTCCGCGCCAGCTCGAGGAGAACGGCCTGGTCGGCCAGGCGGTCAGCTTCGGCGACGCGGCCGTGGAGCGGATCATTTCCGGATACACCAGAGAATCGGGCGTGCGCCAGCTCGAGCGGGAGATCGGCAAGGTCGCTCGCAAAGTGGCCCGGCGCATCGCCGGGGACGGGACAGCGGCGGTCGAGGTCGATGCGCTGATGGTGGCGGATCTGCTCGGCCGTCCCAAGGTCCATCCCGAGAAGGCCGCGGCGGGAGACGAGATCGGCGTGGCGACCGGGATGTACTATACGCCGGTGGGCGGCGACATCATGTTCGTCGAGGCCTCCACCATGCGCGGCAAAGGCGAGCTGGTCCTGACCGGTCAGCTTGGCGATGTGATGAAGGAAAGCGCCCGCGCGGCCTGGACCTATGCGCGTTCACACGCGGCTGCCCTGCGCATTCCGGACGAGATGTTCGATCGGGACATTCACATCCACGTGCCGGCCGGAGCGATCCCGAAGGATGGCCCGTCCGCCGGCGTCACCATGGCCACGGCGCTCATCTCGGCCATGTCCGGGCGCACCGCCCGGCATGATATCGCCATGACGGGGGAAATCACCCTGCGCGGACGCGTGCTTCCGATCGGCGGTTTGAAGGAAAAGATCCTCGGCGCCGAGCGCGCCGGCATCACCCGGGTGGTGATCCCGAAGGAAAACGAGCCCGACGTGGCGGATCTTCCCAAGGAAGTGCTCGACAAGATGGAGATCTTCCCCGTGGAGGAATTGGGGGAGGTGCTTGCCCTTACCCTTCGGGGCGCCTCCTTCCGCGAGGGTCGACTCTTGTTCGGGGAGGAGTCGCCCCGCGACGTCCAGCCGCTCTCGGCGGGGTATCAGCACTAGCGGGGAATCAGGGAATCAGGCAATCTGGGGGTTGAAAAGGCGTCCCCTGATTGCCTGATTCCCTGATGACCTGATCCCCTCACTAGGTTTCCTTCGTCCCAACCGGAGCCGCCCGTTGCTGCTCGCCGCCCTCCTTTTTGCCAGTCCCACGCTCGCCGCTGCGCCACCGCGCGCCGCGGTCGATACGATCTATGCCCTCGCCGTGGATTCCATGCGGTACCGCGACGAGTCCTTCGTCTACTTGCTCGACGACGGCGTGCTCCGCTACGAGGCGGACGGGCGCGGCAGCACCACCTATCGCCAGGTCATCCAGATTCTCAAGGAAGGCGCCATCGAGCAGTGGGCGGAGCGCTCTTTCGGGTATGAGCCGCGCCACCAGAAGCTCACCGTCAATTGGATCCGGGTGGTATCCCTGAGCGGCGAAATCATCAGCGACAAGCCGGCCGTCTCCCAGGACGCCGACATTCCGGCGCCCATGGGCGACCCAACTTACGCCGAGCAGAAGGTGCGCCGGTTCTCGCTCTCCAACGTGCGCCCCGGTACCCTGATCGACTACAGCTACACGGTCGAGGAGCTCAAGCCCTTCCGCGCCAGCGATTTCTTCTCCGCCTGGCGGGTGACCACCGGGCTGCCAGTCCGGCGCTCACGCCTGGTGCTGGATACTCCCGTGGGTATCAAGCCGCGGGTGGTCGAGCGCAACCTCAACTTCAAGCCGGTGAGTGTTGAAGCCAACGGGCGCCGGGTGACGACCTGGGCCACCCAGGAGGTGCCGAAAATCGAGCCGGAGCTTTTCGCGGCCGATTCGAATGACGTGATGATGACCATCCAAATCGGTGCGCCCGCGCAGTGGCAGGACATCGGCGCCTGGTACGCCGGGCTCGCGCGCGATCGCTATGCCATGACGCCCTCCGTGGAGCAGAAGCTCAGTGCCGTGGTCGCGGGGGCGCGGACGCTAGAGGATTCCCTCAAGGCCATTCATCGCTACGTCACCGCGGACGTCCGCTACGTCGCGATTTCGCTCGGCATGGGTGGCTATCAACCCCGCTCCGCGGCGGACGTCGTGGCGACCGGATACGGCGACTGCAAGGACAAAGCGACCCTCTTCATCACCTTCCTGACCCGGCTGGGCATCGAGGCCAATCCGGTGTTGCTGTCGGCCGGCGGCCAGGTCGAGCGCCGGCTGCCGACCATTGCCCAGTTCAATCACGCCATCGCCGCGGTGGAACGCCCCGGCGGCCGGCTCTTCGTCGATCTCACGGCGGCAGGAGTTCCCTGGGGCAGTCTCCCCGGGGCGGACCAGGGTCAGTTCGCCCTGGTGGTCCATCCCGACGGTCGTACGGAGGAGACCACTCTGCCGGAACGCGATGACAGCGCTGAATGGAATCGGCTGGAGCTGACGGGGAGCCTCGACACCACGGGGTACGCGACCACCCGGGCGGAAACGGTCCTGACCGGCGGCACCGCGGACATGTACCACAACATGATCGCCCGGTCGGCGCTCGATTCCGCGGGGCGCTCGCGTTTCCTGCGAAGCCTGGCAGGGCGGATCTATCCTGAGGCCGAGGGAGACAGCCTGGGCTTCACCGACAAGACGGAGAACGGCGGCGACTTCCGCGTCAGTTTCGTGGCCCGCCACGGCCGGGCGGCGCGCTTGGCCGGACCGGTCGCGATTCTTTCCCTGCCGTTCATCCGCCTTCCCGGCGACATGGGGTCGCTGATTACCGAGCTCAAGTCGCATCCGCCGCGCCGTTTCACCATCGATGCCTCGGAGGTGCCTCCGCCCGGCAACGAGGAAAACCACGTCCGACTCGAGCTGCCCGAAGGCTGGCGCGCGGAGCTGCCCAAGAATGTCGCGTTGACGGGGCCCTTCGGAGAGCTCTCGATCACCTATGCGCAGCAAGGGCGGATGCTCGACGTGCGCACCCGACGTGTGGCGGGCAAGGGGATCCTGGGTCCCGAGCGCATCAACGAGGTCATTGCCTGGCTGGAGCGGGTGGGGGCGGAGACCCGGGAGTCCGGCTCGCTGGTGCTGATGCGGAAGCCCTAGCGAGGGCCGCCCTCCGGCCGCGGGCTAACCCGCTACC
>DATCWE010000145.1:0-9177 GCA_036566495.1 Gemmatimonadales bacterium
CCGCGGCCGCTCGTCGCGCCGCCGCGCCGCGGGGCGCTCCCAAGGCCGACGTCCTCGGCGCGCTGCCGCTCCTGCTCGACAACCCCACCATCGCGAGCAAGCGCTGGGTCTACGAGCAATACGACTCGACCGTGCAGGCGGAAACCGTGCTCGCGCCGGGAGGCGACGCCGGCGTGCTGCGGGTCCCCGGAGCCGACTTCGGGCTCGCCGTCTCCGTCGACTGCAATCAGCGCTGGGTGGCGCTGGATCCCTACGAGGGCGGCAAGGCGGCGGTCGCTGAGGCGGCCCGCAACGTCGCCTGCAGCGGTGCCGAGCCGCTCGGTATCACCGACTGCCTGAACTTCGGCAATCCCGACAAGCCGGAAGTGTTCTTCCAGTTCCGCGAGGCCTGCCGGGGCATCGGCGACGCCTGCCGGGCCTTCGGCACGCCGGTCACGGGGGGCAACGTTTCCCTCTACAACGAGAGTCCGACCGGCGCGATCGATCCCACGCCGACCGTCGGCATGGTCGGCCTGTTGCGTGACGTAACCCGGCGGGTACCCAGCCATTTCGCGGCGCCCGGCGATCGCATTCTGCTGCTCGGAAACAGCCGGGGCCATCTCGGAGGGACCAGTTATTGGGAGGTGCTGCACGATTTTGTCGGGGGCCCGCCGCCCCCGGTCGATCTCGCCGCCGAGCTCCGTCTGCAGCGGCTCCTGGTCGCCGCCGCCGGTCGGGGGCTGCTCCGCTCGGCGCATGATTGCTCCGATGGCGGTCTGGCCGTCGCGCTGGCCGAGGCGTGCCTTGGAGGGCCCTATGCCGCCGCAACGCTGGGGGCGAGCATCGAGCTGCCCAATGCCGCGGGCTTGGCGCCCGAGGCCCTGCTCTATGGTGAGGATGCGGGGCGCGTCGTCGTCTCCTGCGAAGCGGCACGCAGCGCGGAGCTCGAGGCGCTCGCGGCCGAGCACGCCGTTCCCGTCGCGTCCGTCGGAGCAGTCGGAGCGCCCGGCGGCCGGCTCGAAATCGCCCTGCTGGACCGCGGCACGAGCTTCGCATGGCAAACGCCGGACCTGCGGCGGGTTTACTTCGACGCCATTCCCCGCCGCATGAAGACGGACGGCTGACCATGTGCGGCATCATCGGTGTTTCGACGATCCAGGACGCGGCCCGGGTGGCCTACCTCGGGCTCTACGCCCTGCAGCACCGCGGCCAGGAAAGCGCCGGGATCGTCACCGTCGATGCCCAGGGGCGGCCGCACAGCCATCGCGGCATGGGCCTGGTGGGAGAGATCTTCCTGGAACGCGACCTCCGCGACCTGCACGGCGACGTCGCCGTGGGGCACACGCGCTACTCGACGGCGGGAAGCTCGGTGCTGGCCAATGCGCAGCCCTGCGTCGCCAACTATCGCGGTGGACCCTTGGCGCTGGCGCACAACGGCAACCTGACCAACGCCGTGGGCCTCAAGCGCGAGCTGGTCGAGCAGGGGGCCATCTTCCAGTCCTCCTCCGATTCCGAAGTGATCGTCCACCTCATCGCGCGCTCGGCCGCGGCCGATGCCGAGGGCCAGATCCGCGAGGCGCTCTCCCGCATCGAGGGGGCCTACAGCCTGGTCATTGCGGTCGGTCGCACGCTCTACGCGGTGGTGGACGGTCGCGGCTTTCGACCCCTGGTGCTGGGTCGCCTGGGTGACGGCGTGATCGTCGCCTCGGAAACCTGCGCGCTCGATCTGGTCGGTGCCACCCTCATCCGGGAGCTCAAGCCGGGCGAGTTCGTGCGGATCGCCAACGGCGTGGTGAAGAATCTCGAAGCGCTCCCCGCCAAGCCGATCAGTCGCTGCGTCTTCGAGCTGGTGTACTTCGCGCGGCCCGACAGCACCATCTTCGGCGAATCGGTGGACCGGGTGCGCCGCGAGCTGGGCCGGCAGCTGGCCATCGAGCATCCCGCGCCCGGCGCCGAGGTGGTCTTCAGCGTCCCCGACTCCAGCAACGCGATGGCGCTGGGCTTCGCGGAGCAGAGCGGCCTCAAGCTGGAGCACGGCCTGATCCGCAACCACTACGTCGGCCGAACCTTCATCAATCCGACCCAGGCGCTGCGGGTGGCCAAGGTCAAGATCAAATTCAATCCCGTGCGCGATGTGATCGCGGGTCGCTCGGTGGTCGTGGTCGACGACAGCCTGGTCCGCGGCACCACCAGCAAGGGCCTGGTCCAGATGATTCGCTCCGCGGGGGCGCGCGAGGTGCATTTCCGGCTCGCCTCGCCGCCCATCATCGGCCCCTGTCACTACGGCATCGATACGCCCACCAAGGAGGAGCTGATCGCGTCCTCGCATTCTTCCGACGAAATCCGCGATTTCCTCGGCGTGGAGTCGCTTGGCTACCTGTCGCTCGAGGGGATGCTCAAGGCCGCGGGCACCCGGAACGAGTTCTGCCACGCCTGCTTCTCGGGTCGTTATCCGATCGCCCTGGAGACCACGTGAGCGCCATCGGCCCGCAGCCCCTGGTGTACTTCTTCGGACAAGGCCGGGCCGACGGCACTTCCGCCATGAAGGACGTGCTGGGGGGCAAGGGCGCCGGCCTGGCCGAGATGACCAACCTGGGCATTCCGGTCCCGCCCGGGTTCACGATTTCCGCCTCGCTCTGCGGCACCTATCTCGAGACCCACAGCTTCCCGCCCCGGCTGCGGCCGCAGGTCGAGGCCGCGCTGAGCCGGCTCGAGGCCGCCTGCGGGCGCGTGTTCGGCGGGGCCGAAGCGCCGCTGCTCGTCTCGGTGCGCTCGGGGGCCGCACTCTCCATGCCGGGCATGATGGAGACGATCCTCAACCTCGGCCTCAACGACGCCACGGTCGAGGGCCTGCGGAAGCTGAGCGGGAACGCCGCGTTCGCCTACGATTCCTATCGCCGCTTCGTCCAGATGTACGGCGTGGTGGTGTTCGACGTGTCCAAGAAGCAGTTCGAGGAAGTGCTGGAGCGGCGCCGCAAGCAGGCCGGTGTCCAGCGGGACATCGACCTGCCGGTCGAGGCACAGCGCGAGCTGGTCGCCGAATACAAAGATCTGATTCGCGAGGCCAGCGGAAGGCCCTTCCCCGAAGAGCCGCAGGCGCAGCTGTGGGGGGCCGTCGAGGCGGTCTTCGAGAGCTGGAACACCCGGCGCGCCCAGGATTATCGCAAGCTGCACGAGATCCCCGATACCATGGGCACCGCGGTCAACATCGTGGCGATGGTGTTCGGCAACATGGGCGAGGACTCCAGCACCGGGGTGGCCTTCACCCGCGATCCCTCCACCGGAGAGCGGGTGCTGTACGGCGAGTATCTCCTCAACGCGCAGGGTGAGGACGTGGTCTCCGGGGCGCGCACCCCCGAGCCGATCAGCAAATTGCGCGAGCGGCTTCCGGAGGCCTACGGCGAGCTGGAGCGCGTCGCCCGCACCATGGAGCGGCACTTCCGTGACGTTCAGGATCTCGAGTTCACCATCGAACGCGGGCGGCTCTACATGCTGCAGACCCGCCGCGGACAGCGCTCCGGCACTGCGGCGGTGCGCATCGCGGTGGACATGGTGGACGAAGGGCTGATCTCGGAAGAAGAAGCGATCGCCCGGGTGCCTCCCAACGATCTGAACCAGCTGCTGCATCCGACCATCGATCCCCAGGCACCGCTCGATCTGCTCACCACCGGCCTCCCCGCCTCACCGGGAGCCGCCTCCGGCGCGGCCATTTTCGACGCCGACCGGGCCGAGGCACTGGCACGGCGGGGCGAGGCGGTTATCCTGGTGCGCCGGGAGACCAGCCCCGAGGACTTCCACGGGATGGTGCTCGCCAAGGCCATTCTCACCGCCCGTGGCGGGATGACTTCCCACGCCGCGGTGGTCGCGCGCGGAATGGGGAAGCCCTGCGTGGCTGGCTGCCACGAGATCGAGGTGCACGAGTCGCCGGCCGGCTTTACCGTCGACGGCCGCTCGGTGGCCGAGGGCGATTGGATCACGGTGGATGGCGCGACCGGGCGGGTCTTCGCCGGACGCGCCCGGCTGGTCGCTCCGGAGCTGTCCGGGCACTTCTCCCGCTTGATGGGCTGGGCGGACAGTCGCCGGCACCTGCGCGTGCGGGTCAATGCCGACACGCCCGCCGACGCGCATCGCGGCCGGGACTTCGGAGCCGAGGGCATCGGGCTCTGCCGCACCGAACACATGTTCTTCGAGGGAGACCGCATCGCGCCGATGCGGGAGATGATCCTCGCTTCGGATGAAGCCGGCCGGGAGCGCGCCCTGGCCAAGCTGCTTCCGATGCAGCGCACCGATTTCGAGGGGATCTTCCGCGCGATGGAGGGCTTTCCGGTCACCATCCGGCTGCTGGATCCGCCGCTGCACGAGTTCCTGCCCAAGGACGCCGCGGAGATCGCAGCGCTTGCCCTGCAGATGGACAAGAGTGTGGAGGCCGTTCGTCAGAAGATCGACTCGCTCTCCGAGGTCAATCCGATGCTTGGCCTGCGGGGCTGCCGGCTGGGGATCATGTATCCCGAGATCACCGCCATGCAGGCCCGCGCGATTTTCGAGGCCGCCTGCACCGTCGCCGCGCGCAAGGGCCGGGTGCAGCCCGAGGTCATGATCCCCCTGGTGGCGCACGTGGTGGAGTTCCGCAAGCAGGCGCTCATCGTGCGCCAGGTGGCGGAAGAGGTGTTTCGCGAGCGCCAGCTCACCGTGCCCTACCTGCTGGGCACCATGATCGAGCTGCCCCGCGCCGCCCTCACCGCCGACGAAATCGCCCGGGAGGCGCAGTTCTTTTCCTTCGGAACCAACGACCTCACCCAGACGACCTGGGGCCTCTCGCGCGACGACGCCGGGGTGTTTCTGCCCGAATACCTGGAGCGGAACATCATCGAGAACGATCCCTTCATCGTGCTCGACATCGGCGGCGTCGGCAAGCTGATCGCCATGGCGGTGGAGCTGGGCCGCGACGCCCGGCGGGACCTCAAACTGGGAATCTGCGGGGAGCACGGCGGCGAACCGGGGGCCATCGCCTTCTGCGAAGCGCAGAAGATGAACTACGTCTCCTGCTCTCCCTTCCGGGTCCCGATCGCCCGGCTGGCCGCGGCCCAGGCGGCCCTGGCCGAGCGCGGCACCATGAACCGGACTCGGGCCACCGTCTAGCCGCCAACCGCCCCCACCGATTTCACAGCGGTGGGACTGCGCTTTTGGCTACGCGCTCGCCCGGCGCCGCTGCCGCGCTCGCAGATAATCGGTGAAGAGCTCCAAGGGCGCGGGCCGGCCGAACAGGTAGCCTTGCACCTTCTGGCAGCCCCGCTCGCGCAGGAACGCCGCCTGCGCCTTGTTCTCGACCCCTTCCGCCACGACGTCCAGGTCCATGGCCTTGGCCAGGGCGATGATCGCCGTGGTGATCGCCGCGGCGTCGGGATCGCTGGTCACATCCACGATGAAGGAGCGGTCGATCTTGAGCGTCGAGACGGGGAAGTTCTTGAGATAGCTCAGCGACGAGTATCCGGTGCCGAAATCGTCGATCGCCAGCGTCACGCCGAGCTCGGCCAGCTCCCTAATGCGGCGCTCCGTGGTGCCGCCCTGCTCCATCAGGAGGGATTCGGTCAGCTCGATGGAGAGCGCGCCGGGCCGTACGCCCGTCTCGTCGAGGATATCCTGGATGGTCCGCACGATGCCGCGCTGGCGCAGCTGCCGCGCCGAGAGATTCACCGACATCCGCAACGGCTCCAGGCCCGCCTCCTCCCAGCGGCGCAGCTGGGTGCAGACGGAGCGGAGGATCCACTCGCCCAGCGGCACGATCAGCCCCGATTCCTCGCACAGCCCGATGAATTCCGCCGGAGGGGTGAGCCCGCGCTCCGGATGTTCCCAGCGCACCAGCGCTTCGGCCCCGGTGGCCCAGCGCGTCCGCAAATCCACAATCGGCTGGTACCACATGAGGAACTCGCCGTGCTCGACCGCCTTGCGCAGCTCGTGTTCCAGCCGCATGCGACCCAGCGCCTCGGCGTTCATCGAGGCCGAGTAGGCCTCGATCCCGTTGCGTCCCTCGGTCTTCGCGTGGGACATCGCGACTTCGGCGTTCTTGTGCAGCGTTTCCGGATCGGCGCCATCCTGCGGATGCACCGCCAGTCCGATCGAGGCGGTCACGAACACCTCCTGGGACCCCAGCCGGAAGGGATGCTGGAAGGTCTCGAGCACCCGCCGCGCCAGCCAGAAGGCCTCCTCGGTCTCGCCCAGCTGCGGCAGGATGATGCTGAACTCATCGCCGCCCAGGCGCGCAACCTGGACACCTTCCGCTTCAGCGAGGCTCGCCGTCACCCCATTCTCCTGCCGGCAGACCCGCAGCACCCGCGCGGCGACTTCCTGCAGCAGCCGATCGCCCAGCTCGTGCCCCATGGTGTCGTTGATGCGGCTGAAATGATCCAGATCGAGTGAGCAGACCGCGACGCGGCGCCCACTCTCCCCTGCACGCCCGATCGCCTGTCCCAGCCGCTGTTTGTAGAGGATACGGTTGGGCAGCCGGGTAAGACTGTCGTAGAAGGCCAACACCCGCACCTGGTCCATCATGCGCGCGTTGGAGAGCGCCACGGCTACCCGATCCGCCAGTCGGCGCATGTAGAGGAGACCCTCGTTGGACCGCTCCCCCGGATCGTCGCCGATGGCCAGGATGCCGAGCAGCTCACCGCCCTGGTGCAGCGGACAGGCCACCACTGCGGTCTTGCCGTCGCCCACCAGATGGGTCAGGTAGCCCGGCACCGGCGCGGCATCCGTCCCCAGGATCAACCACTCCGGCTGCTGCAGCGTCTGCAGGATGTCGGCTGCCGTGAGTCCGGCCGCCGCCATGCTGCGCACGGTCGTCGCACCGCGCAGCTCCAGCCACGTCGTTGCATTGGTGCTCTCGTCCGGCGCCAGCACCGTCAGGCTCACGGCTCGGCAGGGACAGAGCTCCGGAATGCGGTCCAGTACTGTTTGCGCGATGGTTCCGGTGTCCACCGTCGAGAGCACGGCTCGGTCGATCTCCGCCGCCGTCTCCAAGGCGTGGAACTGCCGGGCCAGCTTCCCGGTCATCGAGTTGAACGCGCCGCCCAGCTCCTCCAGCTCATCTCCACTGCCCACCAGCACCGGGGTGTGAAAATCCCCCGCGGCGATCCGCCGGGTACCCCGCTGCAACTCTTCCAGGGGAACCAGGCTGCGCCGAATCTGCCGCAGGCTCAATCCGACCACGCCGAGCAGCGCGAACACCAGCACCAGCGGGAAAGTCCGCGTGAAGCCCCTTACCGGGGCAATCACCTCGCCACGCGGCTCGGTCAGCACGACCCGCCAGCCGGGAACCTGCATGGCCTCGCCGCGAGCCAGCGTCCAATCGGCCGAGAGGAGCCGCCCGCCCTGCGAGGCAGGGCCCAGCAGCGTGCCCTGCTCCGGATCCACCAGGGCGAGGGTTACCTGCCCAGGCAGCCCCTCGGAATCCGTCTCACTCCAGAGGTAGTCGGCGCTGAGGCGGGCAATCAACGCCGTCTGGCCCGGACCCTCCGGGCGATGCGCCAGGTAAAAACGGGGTGCTCCGTGTGAGTCCTTCCGTGCCAGCAACGCACTGGTCCCGGGAGCGAGCCGGGGGAATCGCGCCGGCGAAAACTCCGCCAAGACGCTGGATCCGGCGCCGCTTCGGCGGCCAAGGGGTCCGAGCGCTGCCACTTCCTCCGCCGCGTAGAGCAGCTCGCCGCCGCAGTCGGAGGGGTCTCGTCCTGCGGCCGCGCACGCGAGGAGCTGCGGTGCCTGACGCCGCAAATCGGATTCGAAGAAAATGATGCGGTCAGAAAGCGTCCGCCCCGCTGCCTTCGCGAGGGCGACCAACCGCTGCTGGCCCTCTCGGGTCAGCTGGCCGGTGACGCTGAAGAACGACAGGAGAGCGACGGCACAGGTAGGCACCAGCGCACATCCGACGAACAGCAGGAGCAGGCGGCGGCCCAGACGGCTCCGGAGGAGCCGTGGGGGCAAGGCGACGGAGTTGGTGTGTGCCCCTGTGCTCTGCGGCATCGGTACCGGCTGAACGGCGTTGACCAGCGGACGGGCTCGGCGTCCCCTTCCGCAGAGCAACGCCCAGGCCACGGGACTCCCTCCGGGCAACCCCTAGGCGTGACAACGGGTTCGGCGCCCCCCGGAGGGGCTCACGTCCCGGGGATGGGAGCACGGGTGTGGCTGCAGAGGGGTAAGTCTTGCTTGATACGGTGCCCGGATCAGGCGATTTTCCGCCCCCGGCCTCTCCCGCACCACCAAGACGAGGATGGCATGACCAAGCCGCTGGTCGGCATCGTGATGGGATCCGCTTCGGATTGGGACGTGATGCAGCACGCTGCGCGGCGTCTCGAGGAATTCGAGGTCGCCTGCGAAGCGAGGGTGATCTCCGCCCACCGGAGCCCCGACCTCGCACTCCGCTACGCCGAGTCGGCGGCGGAGCGCGGTATGGCCTGCCTCATCGCCGGCGCGGGGGGCGCGGCGCATCTGGCCGGGGTGCTCGCGGCCAAGACGACTCTCCCCGTCCTCGGCGTGCCGATGCCCAGCCGCCACCTG
This sequence comes from Gemmatimonadales bacterium, assembly GCA_036566495.1. Taxonomy (GTDB): domain Bacteria; phylum Gemmatimonadota; class Gemmatimonadetes; order Gemmatimonadales; family GWC2-71-9; genus JABFSM01. The sequence goes on from DATCWE010000145.1 coordinate 8,530, forward strand.
CAGGGGATGGACTCGCTGCTGAGCACCGTGCAGATGCCGGCCGGAATTCCCGTCGCCACCTTCGCCATCGGCGAAGCCGGCGCCCACAACGCCGCGCTCTTCGCCGTCGCCCTGCTGGCGCTCCACGATCCGCGGTTGGCTGCCCGACTGGTGGAGTTCCGCGCCCAGCAGGCCGCCAAGATCGCGGAGACGACCCTGCCCCGCTAAGGCATCCGGCTTACCGACCGGCGCAGCGGCAGCACCGCATCGCGAACCTTGGGATCCGCGCTGCGCCAGTTGGCCATCAGCCGCTCCAGCGCGCGCGCTGCCTCCGCCTTATCGCCGGTCGCCACAGCCGCACCAGCCAGGCCCCGCAGCGCGACCGACCGCCCCGGCGCCATCGCGAGGGCGCGCTGCCAGTGCTCCAGTGCTTCCCGTGGCTCCATCTCGAGCAGCATGGTGGCCAGCACTTCGTGGGATGGCTCCACGATGGCCGGCGGACCGAACTCCATCGGCATCGCATCCTCGAGCTTGGCCGCCTCGCGCAATACCCGCACAGCGGCGTCGCGCGAGCCGCCCAGGAAGAGCTGCATGGCTCCCAACTCGCGCGCCATCACTCGCGCGGCGAGGGTTGCCGGATCGGCGGGGCCTTGGGCGACGCCGATCGCT
>DATCWE010000405.1:0-3642 GCA_036566495.1 Gemmatimonadales bacterium
TGTTGTAGTTCGGCCGTGCGACCGCCGAGTCGTCCCCGAGTGAATAGCGCTCGTCGAAGGACTGGAAGATGGAGCCGCTCTCGGTGCCGATCATCCTCCAGTTCGGATGGTCGTGGCGGTCCTGCTCCGCGAACAGCTCGCGGCGCTCGTGCCAGCGGTCCACGTAGTTGTAGCCCACGATGTCCAGCGCATTCAGGAACCCGAGCGTGGCGGGATTCCCGTCGGCGACGATGTTGCCGTTGCCGGTGGTCACCGGCCGGGTCGGATCCTCGCGGTGGAAGATATCGATGAGCCGGCGGAGGACCTGCGCGCCGTTGGGCGCCCCCTGCTCGCCGATCTCGTTGCCGGCACTCCACAGAACGATCGAGGGATGGTTCCGGTCGCGCTGGACGAAGTCCACCACATCGCGCTCGGACCACTCGGCGAAATACTTGTGGTAGCCCTCGGGCACCTTGCCGAAGGTCCACTCGTCGAACGCTTCGGCCATGACCAGGAAACCGAGGCGGTCGCAGAGGTCGAGGAATTCGGGCGCGGGCGGATTGTGCGAGGTGCGGATGGCGTTCGCGCCCATCGCCTTGAGCGCCTCCAGGCGACGCTGCCAGACCCGCTCCGGCACGGCCGCCCCGAGGACTCCAGCATCGTGGTGCAAGTTGACACCGCGCATTTTGACCCGTTTGCCGTTGAGCAGGAAGCCGAGATCCTTGTCGTAGGCGATGGTACGGATCCCGAATGGCGTGGCCACTGCATCGGTCGTGCGGTCCCCCACCAGGATTTCCGAGCGGAGGTCATAGAGATAGGGTCGCTCTACCGACCAGCGCCTCGGCGACCCAACCCGCAGGCGCTGCTCGAGCTCGAGCTGTTGTCCGCCGGCCAGGGCAAAAGGAGTGTCGACGCGGGCAACCTCGCGGCCGGCGCTGTCCAGCACCGCCGAGCGAAGCACCCCGCGGCCTGGCGTGGTGCCGGCGTTCTCGACCCGGATGCGCGCCACGACGTCCGCCTCGGCGGAGTCCACTCGAGGGGTGGTGACGAAAGTGCCCCAATGGGCCACGTGCATGGCATCGGCGAGCGTAAGCCAGACGTGACGGTAGATCCCGCTGCCGGTGTACCAGCGCGAATTGGGTTGCCGCGAGTTGTCGACGCGCACGGCGACGACGTTCACGCCGGGCACGAGGTGCCGGGTGACATCGTACACGAAGCCGATGTAGCCGTAAGGTCGCCCGCCCAGGCGGACCCCATTGATCCACACCTCGCTGTTCATATAGACGCCGTCGAATTCCAGCAGTGCGCGACGATCACGCGCGGTGGCCGGCAGGTGGAACGCCTTGCGATACCAGCCGACCCCGGTGGGGAAGTAGCCGCCACGTCCGCCCGCCGGGGCATCTTCCCGCGGGGTCCCTTCGATGCTCCAGTCGTGCGGCACGTCCACGCGACGCCACTTCCGGTCATCGAAGCCGGCGCGCTCGGCCCCGGCCGGATCGCCAAGGCTGAAGCGCCACCCCGGGTCCATGGACAGGCGCCGGCGCTGGGCAGCGGCCGGCGTGGCCGCCAGGGACAGCAGCCCCAGGGCAAGAACGAGCGCCGTTGCCGGGTGGGTGTTGCGGGCTACATTGGATTTCCGGCTCACCTGGAACCGTTCCCTTTCGTGCGGGAGTAACAAGGATGCCAAAACGCCTTGCCGCGCTGGCGGCCAGCCTCCTGCTGGCGGGTTACGCTGCGACGGCCCGGCCCCTGCCCGCGCAGGCGGCGGTTCTGGCACCGGATACGTCCTGGGTACCCCGCAGCGCAATCTACGAAGTCTTCGTGCGGGACTTCTCCGCCACCGGGAATCTGTCGGGCGTCACCCGCGGTCTGAGCCGCATCCAGGCCGCCGGGGCCAACGTGGTGTGGCTGATGCCGATCCACCCGGTCGGCGTACTGAACCGGAAGGACCCGCTGGGATCGCCCTACTCGGCGCGGGACTACCGCGCGATCAATCCGAGCTTCGGCACCCCCGGCGACTTCCGGGCGCTGGTGCGGGCGGTGCACGCGAGGGGCATGAAGCTCATCCTCGACTGGGTTCCCAATCATACGTCCTGGGACCACGTCTGGATGCGGGAACACCCCGACTTCTACGTGCGCAACGAGCGGGGCGAGATGAGCGTGCCGCGCGACGACCAGGGCAAACTGACCGATTGGACCGACGTCGCCCAGCTCGACTATGGCAATCCCGCCCTGCGGCGCGAGATGATCGCTGCCATGCGCTGGTGGCTGACGGAGTTCGGCATTGACGGGTTCCGGATGGATGTGGCGGGATTCGTCCCCGACGCTTTCTGGCGCGAGGCGACGCCGGCGCTGCGTGCCGCGGTGCCGCGGCCGATCCTCCTCCTGGCGGAGTGGGGCGATCTCAAGCTCCACCGCCTGGGCTTCGACCTGACCTATGGCTGGGACGGGTACAGCGCGCTCAAGGCGGTGTGGAAGGGCGCGCCGGCGGACAGCTTCGTCCGGCGAATCAAGGCGGACCAGGAGGCGATGCCGCCGGGCGGCATGCGGCTGCGCTTCACCACGAATCACGACGAGACCGCCTGGGACAAGCCGGCCGTGACGCTGTTCGGAGGGGCGGCGGGAGCACGGGCTGCGTTCGTGGCCATGGCGCTGCTGCCGGGCCGCCCGCTCCTCTACAACGGGCAGGAGGTCGAGAGCCCCCAAATGCTGCGCCTTTTCTATCGGGATCCGGTCGCGTGGAGCCGGCCTGGCGCCGCCCAGGCCCGCGCGTTCTACGGGCGCGTCATGCGGCTCGCGCGCACCGATTCTGCGTTTGTCGCGGGCGCCTTCCGGGAAGCCGAGACCAGCGCTCCCCAGGACGTCATTGCCTACCGGAGGGGTGACGCGCTCGTCCTGGTGAACGCCCGTGCTCAGCAGGTGCGGGTGAGCGTGAAGGACTTCCCGGTGGATCGCCTGCGCGATCTGTTGGCGAACCGGATCCAGCGCGGCGACACGGTCGCCCTGCCGGCGTATGGCGCGGTGGTGCTGGCTCGGCGGCCGTAAAGCTTTCCTGGCGGACATCTCGATCTATCGTAGGTGGTGCCTGCCGGCTAATGGCGAACCAGCTCGAGCACTAGGCTCTGTCCCGCCCCCAGCAGACCGGCCAGGGGCGTGTAGCCCCGCAGCCGCCCGTCCGGGCCGATCTCGAGCGCGGATCCGGCGGGACCCGAGAGCAAGGCGGGCAGCTCGTACCGGCCGGGCGGCAACACGCTGTCCGCGGAACTGAGCGAGAGGGCCGGGATGGGTCTGCCGGCCAGGTTCGCCACCACCAGCACGGCGTGGTCGCCCTCACGGCGGAGGTACGCCGCGACCTGGGGACTCGACGCTGTGAGCGGCAGGAGGCGTCCCAGGGCCAGAGCCTGGTTGGATTTCCGCAGGTGGATCAGCTTGCGGTAGAGATTGAGCAGCGAGCCGGGGTCGGCCTGCTGCTGTTCGACCGTCGTCGTCAGCGAGTCCGGCTGGGCGCGCTCCCAGGGAACGCCGGACGTGAAGCCTAACCCGCGCACCGAGCTCCACTGCATCGGGGTCCGCAGCCGTGGATCGGGTTTGTCGCCCGTCATGCCGATTTCTTCGCCGTAATACACGAACGGCAGCCCGGGCAGCGTGAGCAGGAGGGTGGCC
>DATCWE010000043.1:0-48873 GCA_036566495.1 Gemmatimonadales bacterium
CTGCTGTTGCCCCTCGTGCTTGCGGTGGCTGCCTGGTTCTTCGTCGCGCCCGAGCCGCGCTACGTCCTGCCCTATCTCTGGTCGCTGGTGGCCCTGATTGGCAGCCAGACCTTCGGCCCCAGACTGCTGCTGGCCCCACAGCGGTCCGTCCGCGCCATCCTGGTCGGGGGGGCGCTGCTGGGAATCTCCCCGGTCTTGGTGAGCCCGATTGCCTCGAAGGCGTTGCGCCGGGACGAACCGAATCCGTTGCTGGGCATCATTCGGAACAACTTCAATTGGCCCGGGAGCGACCTGTGGTTCCAGCCCATGGACGGGAGGCCAAAGGTGACGCCCTACCGGACCCGCAGTGGCTTGCTGCTCAATGTGGCCCGGGACCAGTGCTGGGACGCAGCGCTGCCTTGCACACCAAACCCCGCTCCCAACCTGCGGCTACGGGATTCGGCCGACTTGGCCAAGGGGTTCATGGTCGAGGGATCCTGGCAGATGGAAAACTGGCCGCTGAGCTGGCAGCCGAATTTCCTTGCCGCCTGGCGAAAATCCAGGGCCGAGCGGAAGGTGGCCCCACAGTAGCCGTGGCCGGCCTGCTACCGGAGCGCCGTCCTATGGGCTCAGATCAGTTCTGCAATCCGGATGGCGTTCGCCATCAGCGTAAATGTCAGGTTCTTCGACGGCAAGAACGGGAAACCCGCCCCATCAACGATGTAGAGATTCTGGAAGTCGTGGCTCCGGCCCGCCGGATCGCAAGTATGCTCCTTCTTGGAGGCCGACATCGGCAAGGTCCCCGCATAATGCACGCTCGCGCCCTTGGGGCGGATCCGGGTCATGCCGGGCGGCACGAAGCAGCCCAGTGCCTTGAGCGCTCGCTTCAGGCTTCGCATGGCCGCGGAGATCTGCCCCGCCTCTGCGGGATCATCCGCATAATGGATCCGGAGCTCGGTCTCGTCGCTGCCATTGATCGGTTGCAGCGTAAGGAAGCTGTCGCTCCGGCGGCTGTCCGACAGATTGAGGTTGACCACACCCAGGCCCGCCCGGATCCCCCGGAACAGGGCGAGCGCCCCACGAAGGTCCACCGGGAGGCTTTGCACGATCGGATGAATCGACGCCGCTTTGAGAGTCGTGATCTGACCGTGCACATAATCCCGCGCCGCCGCGCGTTCGATCCCGATCGCTAGGTGATGGAACTGATAACTGGCCGTTCTGACCGGAAGGCCGATCATCCTGGGCGAGAGGAACGGCACATGGACTTGTCGGTTGTCCATCAGGCCAGGCAGGACGCTCGTCTTGCCGGTGCGACGAAAGATCGAATCGAGTACGATCTTCGAGCTCGCCAGCGCACCCGCCGCCAGCGCCACGACTTCGCTCTCGAATTCCACTCGGCCCCCGTCGGCCGTCCGGCGGGCGATCAGCTTGGTAATCCGGCCCAGCTCGTCAAACTCGAAATGCCGCGCCAGCACTCCCGGCACGTACCGGAAGCCCGGCCGGGCAAGACACTCCCGCAGCGTGGCCACCGGGGTATAGATCGCCTCGACCGGGCAGCCCCACAGACAACGTCCGAGCTGCGTGCAGGCCTGCCGGTCGCCATAGGGCTGACTGAGGGTCGCGACGCGCGACCGGCCGAGGTAGAAGCCCAGGGAACGGTTGAGCTGCTCGCGCCGGAGGTGATAGCGATCCCAGAGCAGTTGCGAGTGGGGATCCAGCGGAAGCGGGGTCAGGTACTCGCCGTTCAGCGGAATGAACCGCTCGAGATCGTCGGGCATGCCGCCGACCCCGATGCGGCGGGCCACGCGTGCGTAACAGGGCTCGAGCTCCGCGTAGCCGAAGGGGAATTCCTCGAGGTCGGCGGAATTGAAGGCGTAGGCACCGGCCGTCCACGCCTCGGCAAACCCGCCGCGCGCGAAGCTGAACAACGGCTCCATCGAGCTGGCGCGTGCGGCGAATCCTGCTGGAATATCGAAAACGTACTGTTTGCTCGGCGGATGCCCGTAGTAGGAGCCCTGGGGAGCGGGATAAACGACGCCCTCGCCCCGCTCGCCCAGGAAGTAGGCCACCGGATCGGGCAGCAAGGATTTGAGCTGCTCGAAGCTGGCTTGGGGCAGCACGGCCGCAGGACGCTGGTTCCCCACATCCAGCATCGTCACCTGGTGGCCGCGCTCCAGGGCGGTCAGCGCGAAGTGAACGCCCGAGGCGCCCGAACCCACCAGCAGGATGCGGCTCACCGCTTGCCTCCCAGGACACTCGCGAGGTGCAGCGGCCCGAGCAACAGGATTCCGGCCAGCAAACAGACCCCGCCCGTCAGCAGGGTGAGCGCCATCCCGACCATGATGGCGGGGCGGGAGCCCTCCACGGCGGAATTGAGCGGAGCGTCGCTGGGCGGGCTGTTCTCCAGAATGGCGAGCAGCAGGACGAGCCGCTGACGCAGCGGAGCATAGGGCCGGAACATCCTCGCATACGCATCGGCGACGCGGGTCGCCAAGCTCCCCCATCGAGCCACCGACAGCAGGGCGCGATCGATGAGGAAGTGCGAGGACCCCGCGGGCACCGTGGGCCAGGCCCGCTGATAGCAGGCCAGCACGTAGGCGGAAGGCTCCAGATCCGCCAGGTACCGGCAAAAGACCCGGCACTCAGCCGCAAGGGGCTCCACAGCCGGCACCGCCTGGGTCATGCCGGCTGCCGCGCCCCGAGCATTTCTGGGAGGCCCAGGGTGGGTGCCGGTAGCTTGGCCAGAAACGGGTCCGCCTCCACAACGCTGGGGTTGGCAAACATGGCCAATTGGCCTGCGGTGAACGGCAGCAGGGGAAAGAGCACCGGCTCCAGCAGCGACAACAGCAGCCTGGTCGGCCTCAGCGGGACATGGACCAAGCCGTGGCGATCCGGCTTCCTGGTGGCGCGCATCTGCAGCAAGAGCTCCTGGATGCTGAGGATTTCCGGTCCCCCGGCGGCGACCGCGTGCCCGCCCCATTTAGCCAGCCCGAGAGCCGCTTCCAGGAGGAGGGACAGATCGTCCACGTGCACCGGTTGTACCGCGGCGTGGCCGTCGCCAAAGATCAGCGGAATAGGCAGCAGGGCCAACCGCCGCAAGCTCGCCAGGATGGGGCTGCCGGGGCCGAGCACGAGGGTTGGGCGCACGATCAGATAGTCGAGGCCGGAGGCAGCTACCAGCGTTTCCGCCGCGGCCTTCGCAGCGGCATAGTGGTAATGCGGGCGATCGCAATAGACGACCGCGATGCTGCTGACAAAGAGAAAACGCCGCACCGATGCGGCTCGCGCCTGCTCGAGCAGCATCCGGGTCCCTTCGCGATTCACCTCCCAGTGCGTTCGGCGCGTGGCCTTCCCGGTCGCGGCCGCGAGGTGCACCACCGTATCGCAACCGCGCAGCGCGTCGGACCAGGGCGAGGGATCAGCGAGCTCCCCCGCGATGACGCGCCAGGCCGGCGGCAGGCCAGCCGCGCTCGCCAACCGGGTCGGATCCCGGGTCAGCAAACGGACGTCGGGGTAGCCTGCCCGGGCGAGCCGGCCCAACAGCCTCCGCCCGATGAATCCGCTCGCACCGGTCAGGAAGAGCGGAGGCATTGCGATGTGAGCTGCGGGCGAAGAGCTCAGGGAGGGGTGAGGTTCACGGACTCGGATGGTTCGGACACTGCGGGGACCACTCGAGGTGCGGCCGGTCGCGACAGACCCCAGAATTCCAGCCGCAACCGCGCGATGCCCTTGAGATCGTCCCAAGCCGTCTTGGCGATCTTGACCCGGCTGTCGTCATCCTCTTTCCACTCGACCGGCAAGTCCATGATCCGATAACCCAGCCGTTCCGCACGCACCAGCAGCTCGGTGTCGAAGAACCACGACTCATCCTCGATCCGGGGTACCACGTCCTGCACCACGTAGCGAGCGATGACCTTGAAGCCGCACTGCGCGTCGCTGAACGAGGATCGCAGCGAGGCCTTCACGATCAGATTGTAGATGCGAGAAATCACTTCGCGCTTGAAGGAGCGCGTGGTCCGAGAGCGCGGCAGTAACCGGGAGCCCGTGCCGAGATCATAGCCCTCGTGCAGGACTCCATCGACCAGACGCGGCAGCGCCGCCAGTTCGGTCGAGAGGTCGACATCCATGTAACACAGGATGTCCGCGTCGCTCTGGCTCCAGGCCTGGCGCAAGGCCCGGCCGCGGCCGCGCAGCGGGAGCTGCAGGAACCGTACGTCGGCGTGCGCCTCCGCCAGCCGCCGGGCGACTTTGTCCGTCCCGTCCACCGAGCCGTTGTCGACGATGACTACCCGCCAGGCCCACTTGGCGTTCTGTGCCAGGAAGGTCCGCACGGTGCTGACGCTCTGCTCGAGCACGTGCGCCTCATTCAGCACCGGGATCACCACATCCACCAGGATCTGGGAGTCGGCTCTGGGCGCAGGACGTACCGGTTTGGTTGTTGCCGCCATAATGCCAGCCCCCATCAACGCCCGCCCCGGAATATGGTCTGGGAGCAATATCGGGCGCGGCGCGAAGCCAACACTTTCTGTGGCGAGGAGGGGCACACGCCACCAGAGGACTGGGTCGCCGCGTCTTCGCAAGTAACGATTTGACAATGCTTTATCCCTCCGGTTGCCGGGAGGAAAGAGCAAGGTCTATACCACGGCTACTCCACCTCGGGAAGTCGCCGCCACGGGTGATGCAGCGCCCAGATGAGCCAGAGAATCGCCCCGCCCAGCACAAAGAGGGGCAGCGGCGACACCGGCCCCTTGAGCCAAGGAACATACTGAGCCGACATCTTGCCGAGCACGGTAAGCCAGGGGAGCTGAAAGCCTTCCACCAGCACGCGCTTCACGTTGACGAAGATGGTCCCCTGGTCGCGGACCATGGCCAGGCTCCAGTTGATCACCAGCGAGAGCAGCAGCAGCCCGCCGGTCAGGAGCCGCGGCAATCGCAATAGCGCGGGAACCGCCGCGAGGAACAGAAACGGAAATAGCGGAGCCAGATAGCGGATTCCGGTGACCCACTGGAGCCGGGTGTATTGCACCGTGGAGAAGAAGGCGATCAAGCCCGCGGCAAGGATCAGGCAGAAGACGCTTTCCCGGAAGGGAAGCGGACTCTTCGCTCGCCGGGCGAGCCACGGTGCCGCCACTGCCAGCAGCGAGACTGGCATGGCGAGCAGCAGCCCGAAGCGCGGATCGATCAGCAGCAGCTTGAACAGCTCCGCGCTCAGCCCTCCCACGCCACGGTAGCCGACGTCGATCCAGGGGACCGGCGCCATCCAGTTTTGGGGCGGCAGGAAGGGATTTCCGAAGCTGGCCCATTGATACTGCCACAGCAGCAGGACCCCCGGAACCGCGCCCGCCGCGTACCAGAGGCTTTGCCGCAATCCGCCCCGGAACCCCAGGTCCTCGGCGTGACGCCACCAGGCGTAGAGGCCGAGCAGGAGCAAAAGCACCGCACCGCTGTAATCACAAAGCAGGGCCAGGCCACCCAGCAGGCCGGCGAGCAGACTGCGCGACCGTACGCTCCAGGCGACCAGTCCGCCGGGATTCCAGAGCAGCACGAAAGCGAAGAAGGCGAAGATCCCGAGCGCCAGATTCTGATTGAGGTAGGCGGTACGGAAGAACACCGGTGTGGCAAACGCGTAGGCCAGGGAAAAGCCGAGCGCGGCTCGTCGCCCCAGGCCCAGCGCGCCCAGCAGACTGTGCATCAGCACCACGCTCGCGGCAGAGAGCGGGGCCATGCAGAACACCATGGTGATCGCGGCCACCAACCCGAAACGCAGATCGAGTCCCGCCCGCCTGATCTTGTGATAGAACTCGACCCGGCGGGGCCGGTCGTCACGGTACACGACGCTGCTGTCCCCCTCTGCGGGCCGCGTTGCCAGCTCGCGCCGCACCAGGTAGTCCACGGCCGGCCGCAACACGAAATAGGGGATCGCCGCTACCATCGAGATGCCCGGGTTGGCGCCATGATGGGCCCCCTGGACCGGCGCTTCCGGCGGATTCTGGAAAATGTCCACGTGCAGCCCGTAATACGGATCGAGCCGGTAGGCGTGCTGCTCCACGATGCTGACGACCAGGTAGTGCTCGCGAACGAAGTCCGTGGCGAAATGCAGGACATAGACGAGCCAGCAGGAGAGAAACAGCCTCAGGCGGATGGAAGCGGGCATTGGCACCAACATACTGGCTCCGCCGCCGATTCGGAATTCACCGTGCGAGCGATGATTGCGCCCATCGGCGGCGCGTCCTATCCTCCAGCGCGGGTCCTTCTTTCGCCATCAGGAGCAGGCACAGGGAATGCAAATCGGCATCGTCGGCGCTGGTCTGATCGGGCAGCTGCGCGCCCGGACCGTACGCGAGCATCCCACCGCGCAACTGGCGGCCGTGCTGGATCCGTCCGCGGACGCGGCCGGGAAAGCCATCGCCGGCTCGGGTGCGCCGGCCTTCATGGAGCTGGAGGCATTCCTGGACCGCGAGATGGACGCGGTGATCGTCTCCTCTCCGGTCCAGCTGCATGAGGAAGCTTGCCTGGCGGCGTTGCGGCGCGGTCACCATGTGCTCTGCGAAAAACCGTTGTCCAATTCGGTGGAGTCCTGCCAGCGCATCGTCACGGCGGCCCTCGAGGCGGGTCGGGTGCTCGCCGTGGGCTTCAATCTTCGTTACTACCCGGCCTTTCGATTCGTGCGGGAAACCGTCGCGAGCGGGGTGATCGGGGAGCTGGATCACCTGCGTGTCTTCGGGGGCCACGACGGGCTCGCCAATTTCCGCGCCGATTGGCAGTACAGGGCCCCGGTGTCCGGCGGCGGGGCGATGATGGATGTCGGCATTCACATGACCGACCTGGCGCGCGACCTCCTCGGCGAGATTACCGAGGTGAGTGGCGTGCTCTCCGAGTCGGTCTGGAAGGTGCCCGGGTCGGAGGACAATGCGGTGGCCGTCCTGCGAAGTCCCAGCGGCATCCCGGCCCACTATCAAGCCACCTGGACGGAGTGGAGGGGCTACCAGTCGTCCATCGAAGCGTACGGGAGCCTCGGCATGGTGCGGGGTTCCTACGCTCCCATGCAGAATCTGCTGATCACCCAGGATCGGCCCGGGGGGCCCCGCAAGCGGCGCCGGCACTTGTATCCGGAGATCATGCTGCGGGAAAAGCTCCGTTCGTGGCAGTCGACGGCCCTGCTCACCTTCGAGGAGGAGTTGCGGGATTTTCTGGCCATGATGGAAGGAAACGTCGGCGTAACCCTCGCCGATGGGTATGCCGGCCTGCGAGCCGTGGAAGTGGCCGCCGCGGTCCGCCGCAGCAGCGCCGCCGGCGAGGTCGTCCGGTTGCCGGTGCTCGGAAGGATGCCCGCCGCAGCGCCGGCCGGCCGCTAACGAACTTTCGCGAGCGACCCGCCGGCCCCGAACCAGTAGCCGACGACCTCGCCCCACCCCCAGGCCAGCAGGAACACGCCGATCAGCGGAAGCGTTCGCAGCACCAGGCCGGGGGCAACTCGCTTGGCGATGAGCCGCTGCAAGGTCCGATAGAGCAGCAGCGGTGGCAACAGGAAAGCGGCGAGGCCGTAACCGGCTCGCTTGGCTCCGCCTTGCCGCGCCACCCGCGCTCCGGCGTAGGATCGGGCGTAGAGATACCGCTGTGACAGGTACTCCGCGAAACCGAAGTGTTTTTTGTGCCCGACCACGATGTCCGGACGACACAGCAGCGGAATCCCATCGGCCTTCATCGCGTCATGCAGCCGGTTTTCCCAGCCGCCTTCCGCGGTGACGGCGCGATACTTTTCGAGTAGCGCGCGCCGGTAGACGACGTTGTTACCGGGCAGCCATTCCGCGGGGCCGGCGGGCAAGGGCGGAAGACAGGCGCTGTATTCGCAGAGAAAGGTGGCCCAGTCGAGCAGGCGGTCCCGCGCGGCGTTTTCAATCGGCCCGCCCACGACATCGCCGCCCTCCCGGAGTGCGCCGAGCAGCCGGGTACCCCAATCGGGCGGCACAATGACATGGTCTTCGATGACGGCGACCGCATCGCCGCGCGCCTGCCGAAAGGCCAGGTCGCGCATTTGAGGAATGGTGGTTGCGGCTGGCACGCTCAGCAGTGTGACGTGGGGGAAACGCCGCTTGACCGTTTCGGCCACTGCCCCGCCGAGTCGGTCAACGACCAGGATCTCCACCCGGACTGACTGCCGCAGCCGGTCGGCCGCCTCGAGACAGCCGACCAGATCCCCCAGGCCATTCACCGAGGGGACGACGACGGTGAGCTCGGGCGACTCCATCAGCGCACCTGGAAGTACTCTTTGTACCACTCCACGAACCGCGCCACGCCATCGCGCACGCTGGTCGCGGGACGAAACCCGGTCGCCTGCCGCAGCTCGCTCACTTCGGCATGGGTCGCCACGACGTCGCCGGCCTGCATGGGAAGGAACTCCTTGACCGCGCGCTTCCCGAGCGTCTGCTCGAGCGCCTCGATGAAGTCCATCAGGTCGATCGGGGCGTCGTTCCCGATGTTGTACAACCGGTAGGGGGCCCGGCTCGTCGCCGGATCGGGGTGCTCACCCGACCAGTCGGCGGCGGGGCTCGCCGGTACTTCGGCGATGCGTACCACGCCCTCCACGATGTCATCGATATAGGTGAAGTCCCGCCGCAGGCGTCCGTGGTTGTAGATCTGGATCGGGCGGTCCTCCAGGATGGCCTTGGTGAAGGCGAAGAGCGCCATGTCCGGTCGACCCCAGGGGCCGTAGACGGTGAAGAAGCGCAGCCCGGTGCAGGACAGCGCGAAGAGATGGCTGTAGGCATGGGCCATCATCTCGTTGGCCTTCTTGGTCGCCGCATAAAGCGAAACCGGATGATCGGTGTGATCGTGCACCGAGAGCGGCATGCGGGTATTGGCTCCATACACCGAGCTCGAGGAGGCGAATACCAGGTGCTCCACGCCGGCGTGGCGGCAGCCTTCCAGCACATTGATGAACCCGGCAAGGTTGCTCTCGACGTACGCGTGCGGATTCTCCAGTGAATAACGCACGCCGGCCTGCGCCGCGAGATGAATCACCCGGGGAAAGCGCTCCCCCGCAAACAGTCGTTGCATGGCCGGCTGGTCGGCCACGTCGAGACGCTCGAAGCGGAACCCGGCCGTGCCGGTCAGCCGCGCCAGCCGCGCCTCTTTCAGCGTGGGGTCGTAGTAGGCGTTGAGGTTGTCGATGCCGGTGACCTCATGGCCCTGACCCAGCAGCCGGGCCGCGACGTGGTACCCGATGAAGCCGGCCGCACCTGTGACGAGATACCGCATGCGATGTCCTGTGATCCGCCAGGGAGAAAAGGGAAACTACACTCAGTCTTCCACGACGTGCGTCTCGAACACCCGGCGGTGCTCCGCCCAGCGATCCCGCTGAAAGCTGCCCCCTACCAGACAGTCGGCCGCTGCGTACGCCATGGCCAGCGCATGGTGCGTGTTATCGTGCGCGAACAGCCCCTGGCGGCCATAGCTGAGCAGCCGCGGCACGCTCTCCACCCAGGCATCGAGCACACCGAACCAGCGCTCGTAGCCGATCGTGTAGATCGGATAGGCCTGCCGCAGCCGGCGAACTTCGACCGCGCGCGGCTCCGCCGGCAGCGGAATTCCGGCGCGGGCCAGATCGTGCGCGACCAGCTCCCCGAGCGCAGCGTTGCTCATGCTCCAGGCACCCTCCTCCACGCTGCAAGGAAGCTCGGCGCAGAGCACCGTCCGGTCGGCCGGCTCGCGCAGCTCGGCGTAGTTCTTCGGCTCGGACAGCCGGGTGATGCGCACGTCTTCCCCGGGGAAGTAGTGCGCGTCGTATTCGCTGAACTGCGCGACCGGCAGAACCAGATAGACCAGCACCATCGCGCGGTACTCCAGTCGGCCGGCGGCTTCGAACACCTCGGCGGGCGTCGCGTCGCCCAGGAGGCGCGCCAGCATCGGGATGGGGATCGTCGACCAGAGCTGGTCCGCCTGCGTGATCTCCCGGCCGCCGTTCGCTTCGGCCTCGATCGTCCAGGGTTCCTCCGGAGCCCGCGGCGCTCCGATTCGGGTGACCCGCCGCCCGAATCGCAAATCCGCTCCGGCGGCTTGGGCCGCCGCCGCGTAGGCCTCGCTGATCTGGCCATAGCCGCGGCGAGGATAAAAGAATCGTCCCGCACCAGGCCGCTTGAGGCCGGGGGCTTGGGCTAGGAGTTTGCGGGCCAGCTTCGAGAAGGAGCTTGCGGAGACGCGCCGGCGTGCCTGGATTGCGGACAGCTCGGAGGGTGCGCGCCCCCAGATTTTTCGGGCGTAGGGGAAGTAGAACGAATCGCAGATGGTGGGACCCAGGCTGGCCCGCAAGACTGCCGCGAAACTGGCCTCGGATCCGCCGCCGCGAAACGGCTTCAGCACCGCGTCGCGCAGGGAGCCGAGGGCGAACCCCGGATCGAGTCGCAGCGCGAGGTCGACCGGCTGGAGTGGAAAGTGAATCCAGCGACCCCGCAATCGAATCCGCCCGTGGCGGGGCCGGTCCAGCAGGTCGCCGCCCAGCAAGCCGCGGATGTCCGCCAGGATCGCGGGATCACAGGCCGGATGCAGCCGATGGCTGCCGTAATCCACCCGCAGGCCCTCCAGCTCGAAGCTCCCGGCGTTTCCGCCGGCCGTCTGCTGCTGCTCGAGCAGGGTGACTCCTGCGCGCTTGAGCCGACGCAGCTGATAGGCGGCCCCGACGCCCGCGGGCCCCCCGCCAAGAATGGCGACGTGCGCTGTCGTCACGCGGGAACGGGACCCTTGCTGGCCCGCAGGGGGAGCTGGCGGGAACGACTGAGAACCAGCCAGACCAGGCCGCCCAGGAGTCCTCCCGCGATGAGCACGGTCTGCCACAGCAGAGAACAGACGACACTGCGCGCCATCGGGACGCCGAACGGCAGCAGCAGCGCCGCGAGACTCGCCTCGCGGACCGCCAGGCCGCCCAGGCTGATCGGCAGCAGGCTCGCGATCTTGGCGAGCGGCCAGATCAGGAACCACACCGCCAGATCCACCTCGATCCCCACACTGCGCCCAAGCCAGGCGTTCAGCAGCACGAAGCCGCTCTGGATGAACAGGGAAAGCGCCAGGCCCAGCGCAGCGGGACCTGGCCGCCTCACCAGCTGGCGCAGCCCCACCAGACCGCGACCGATCGGACGGCGGAGCCGGCGCGGCCAGCGGTGCAGGGGGCGCCGCAGCACCAGCGGCAGCGCGAGCAGGGCTACCGCGCCCAGCACCACCAGCAGGACCAGCAGCACCTCGCCGAGCCAGCCCTCCAGCCGGCGGTGCGCCAGCAGACCGCCTCCCGTGACCAGAATCGCGAGCGCCAGCAGATCGCTGATCCGATCCATGATGCCGCCCCACAGCGCCGCTTCGGGACGCCGCGTGAAACGAGCGGCCAGCCCCAGCCGAAGCACATCGCCCCCCACGATGCTGGGGAGGCAGAGATTCGCGAAGAGACCGGCGGCGTAGCACAGCGTCGCCTCGAGCCAGCCCAGACCGGCCCGGGCGCTATTGACGAAGAGCCGCCACTTGCCGACTCCCACCGCGTGGCCTGCCGTGAAGCCGGCCAGGACGCCCAACCACACGGCCGGGGGCAGGCGCACCAGCGCGTCCCGTACCTGCGCCCAGGGCAGCAGCAGGAACAGGAGCGCCAGCAACGCCGCGCTCAGCGCGGCTTTGGCCCAGACTTTCAACGACCTCTCGCGATGCGGGCGTTCTGGTCGGCCAGCAGCCCCACGGCCCAGATGATCAGCGGGCCCAGCAACGCCACCAGGAGACTCTCTTTGAGATCCCGCTGGGTGACGTCGTAGACGAACTTGCCGACGCCGGCCAGCGCGAGCAGTACGCCGGCGGGGATGAAGACCTTGAGCGGATTGAAGAACACGATGACGCGGAGGATGAGCAGGGTGAAGTCGTACGCCTGCCGGGGACGAATCTTGGATTTGCCCAGGCGGGCATGGTAGTCGATCGGGACATAGGCCACCGCGTGACCGTTGCAGGCGGCGGCGAGCGTGATCGTGGTCGTGAAGGAGAATCCCTCCGGCAGCAGGTGCTCGTACTGCTGAATCAGCGAGCGCCGCATCAGCCGCAATCCGGAATTGATGTCGGGAAGCCGCTGGCCGGCCAGGTAACTCGCCAGCTTGGTGAGCACCCATTTCGCGGGGCGCCGCGCCAGCGGAATCTGGACCGACTTGCCGAGCCGGGCTCCCACCACCATCTCGTTCTTCTCCGCCAGCTCCAGCAGCGCCGGAATGGCCTCGACCGGATAGGTCCCGTCTGCGTCGGTGATCAGGATCCAGCCGTGCTGGGCGCGATGGATCCCCAGCTTGAGCGCCGCGCCATAGCCGCGATTCTTGGCGCGGCGGAGCACCCGCACACCCGAGGCGTCGGCCTCGGCGGCGGTCCGGTCGGTCGAGCCATCGTCCACCACGATAATCTCGAACGACCAGCCGGTGCGCAGCATGGTCTGGCGCACCGCCTCCACCTGGGCGGCGACATGCTCGCCTTCGTTGTAGGCAGGAATGACTACGGTGACGGCCTGCGCGATCTGCGCGGGCTCTTCCCCGACGATTTCCTCGATCACAGAGCCCTCAGGGTGCTGGAGGGGCCGGCTTCGAAACCATGACGACGACCGCGCCGCCTCCGACGGTTCCCGGGAACACCGCCGCGGTATCGTACTGCACGGCGAGCCGTTGCCAGATTTCCGGTTGAACGACTGCCAGCCGCACCGGGAAGGTGTACAGCAACCAGGTGCGTCGGTGCTGCTGCTCGATGCGCTCCAACTCCACCAGACTCTTCGCGGCCGCCCAGTCGCGCTGCCGCCAGCGCAGATAGGGGTATTCGGTAAGGTCGACCGTCACGACCGCGTCGTCTGCGGAGCGGGCCTGGTCCACGAACCGCTCTGCACCGAGAAAGTCCTGTTTGGGACCCCAGGCCCTGGGCAGCGTAAGAGCGCTCGCCAGGATGGCAAGGATCGCGCCGCCGGTAGCTAGGACCCTCCCTCGCTCCCCGAACAGCAGGCGGGCCAGCCCGAAACCACCCCGGATCGCGATCAAGACCGCGAAACCGGCGCTGAAGAAGAAGAATCGCGGCCAGAGGTTTTGCTTCACCACCAGCAGGATGGCGGCGGTGAGCAGCCCCGGAAGGACGCACAGCGCGCAGAGGGTCGGGCTCTGCCGCCAGAGGCCGATCAGTCCAGCGGTCATGACCAGTACCCCGGCAGCGACGCCGATCCATCCGCCGGGGAGCCCGGCGGCGAGGCCCCGCGCACTCTCCAGCACGAACCAGAGCGGGCTCTGCCAGTCAGTCTGGGCGGCGTGCGGGTTGCGCCCCGCCAAGGTGCTGACCAGCTGCGACAAGACCGGCGCGTACAGCAACAAGGTCAAGCCGGCGGCCAGCAGGATTCCGGCCCCCGGGCGGATCCCCAGCCGGGGCCGGGTGCGGCGTTCGGCCCACCAGACCCAGGCGAGCACCAGCGCATGGGAGAGCGAGAGCAGCACCGCGGTGGGATGGATGTACACGGCCAGCGCCGAGCTCACACCGTAAACGGCGACGCTTCCCCATCCCGTCGTTTCCTCCCGCAGCAGCCGGAGGAACGCCAGCGTCGCGAGCAACGTCAGGAGCAGGAGCCCAGAGTACCCGCGAGCATTCTGGGAAAACCACACGTGGTGATAGGAAACGGTGAGCAACGCCGCGCCCAGCAGGGCTTCGCGCCGGTCGCCGACGCGGGCCGCGAACTGGTAATAGGCCCAGAGGCTCGCCGTGCCGAGCAGGGCCGCCGGCAGCCGCAGCGCGGCGCCCGACTCGCCCAGCGTCGCGATGCTGAAATGAGCCAGGACCGAGTACAGCGGGTGCTGATTGGTGCTGTGGTAATCCGTGATGATCCGCCCCAGGGGCGAGCGGACATATTCGACCAGCGTCTCGATCTCGTCGTACCAGAGGCCCGGGCCCAGATGGTACAGCCGCAGCCCGAGCCCGATGCCGAGCAGCGCGACGAGCGCCCAGGCCGTCCCTCGCGCTCGGGGGGCGTCCGCGGGCACGCGGGTTACTCGGCCTGCATGAACGGGTAGCGATGATCGTGCGGCGGCGCGAAGGTTTCCTTGATGGACCGGGGCGATACCCAGCGCAGCAGGTTGAGAATCGAGCCGGCCTTGTCGTTGGTGCCGCTCGCGCGGGCGCCCCCGAACGGCTGCTGTCCCACCACCGCTCCGGTCGGCTTGTCGTTCAAGTAGAAATTCCCCGCCGCGTGGCGCAGCTGGGTGGACGCCTCCACCAGCGCCGTGCGGTCCTGGGCGAAGACCGACCCGGTGAGGGCGTACGGACTGGTGCTGTTCACCAGGCCCAGCGTCGCCCTCCAGGCACGGTCCGGATACACATACGCGGTCAACACCGGGCCGAACAGCTCCTCGCACATCGTTCGATAACCCGGATCCTTGACTTGCAGGAGGGTCGGCTCGACGAACCAGCCGCGTTTGTCGTCGGCGTTGCCGCCGGCGAGGATCGTCACGCCCCGGTCCTTGCGTGCGGCAGCCAGATAACCCGAGAGCTTCGCGAACGACTTTGCGTCGATTACCGCGCCCATGAAATTCCGGAAATCCGCCACGTCCCCCATCTTGAGGTCGGCGATCTGCTCCAGCACCGCTTGCTTGATCCGCGGCCACAGGCTCTGCGGGATGTAGACGCGCGATGCCGCACTGCACTTCTGGCCCTGGTACTCGTAGGCCCCGCGCACCATGGCGACCGCCACCGCCGCCGCATCGGCGCTCGGATGGACCAGGATGAAATCCTTGCCGCCGGTCTCCCCGACCAATCGCGGATAAGCGGCATAGCTCTCCAGTCGCTCGGCCACCCCCTTCCAGAGCGACTGGAACACCGTGGTCGAGCCGGTAAAGTGAATACCGGCGAGCGCGCGGTCACCGAGCAGGCGCCCGCTGACTTGCTGGGAGTCCCCCGGCACGAAGTTGATGACGCCGGGAGGCAGTCCGGCCTCCTGCAGCAGCCGCATGAACAAGTAATTGCTGAGACACGCCGTGGCGGCGGGCTTCCAGATCACCGTGTTGCCCATCAGCGCCGGAGCGGTCGGCAGATTGGCGCCGATCGCCGTGAAGTTGAAGGGCGTAATCGCGTAGACGAAGCCTTCCAACGGCCGATGGTCCATCCGGTTCCACACTCCGGGCGAGGAGATCGGCTGCTCCGCGTAGATCCGCTCGGCGAAGTGGACGTTGAAACGGAGGAAGTCGATGATCTCGCAGGCGCTGTCGATCTCGGCCTGATAGATGGTCTTGCTCTGCCCCAGCATCGTCGCCGCATTGAGCGTCTGTCGCCACGAACCGGCCAGCAGCTCGGCGGCCTTGAGGAAAACGGCTGCGCGATCCTCGAAACGCCAGCTGGCCCACTCGCGTTGGGCGCGGCGCGCGGCTCCTATCGCCGCGGTGAGGGCTTTCGCGTCCGCCTGGTGGGTCTGGGCGAGCTGATGCGAATGCCGGTGCGGCGCCACCACCTTGACCAGCTTCCCGGTGCGGACATCCTGGCCGTTCACGATGACCGGGATCTCCGTGATGCTGCTCCCCAGTCGCTTGAGCTCCGCCTTGATCGCCGCACGTTCCGGACTCCCCGGTCCATAGGCAAGGACCGGCTCATTGTGGGGAGCCGGGATGTTCGCTGGGCCGCTCATGGCATTGCTCCTCGAGGCACTTGGTGGATGAAAGGCGGCAAAACGTCGCAGCAATCTAGCTGTTACCGGTCACGGCAGCTTTGGCACCTCTCCGGCAAACACGGGCTGGTCCGGCACGCTGAATCCGGCCCTGCGGAGGATGGCCCGGCCCGCATGGGACAGTACGAACCCGGCGAACGCGCGGGCCAGCTCGGGATGGGGAGCCCCCTTGGGGACCGTAAGTGCGTAGAGGATCGGCTCGCCGCGAAACTCCACCGAATCGGAGGAGCCGAGCCGAGGGCCGGGCAAGCGAATCCCCGCGGCGCCATACTGCGCCGCACGCGCCGGGTCGCTTAGGTCGATCTCGGGAGGGAGCGCAACCCAGCGAAGCCCGGCGGTGCTCGCGAGCGACCGGTAGGACCAGGCGTAATCCAGCTCACCCGCCTGAACCAGCCCCAGCAGCTGCGCCTCATTGGGCCGCACGTAGCGGGAGCGAACCGCGGCTTCGAGCCGGCCCGCGAGCCCCGGTTGTCGATAGTGTCGCTCGGCGAGCTGGAACACCATCCGGGCGCGATATCCGTTGGGGTCCTGGGCGGGATCCGACAGCCCCCAGCGTACCCCGGGGCGCAGCAGGAGCTGCCACCAGTTCTGTCCCGAGACTTCGGCGGCGCCCGTGGAGCGATCCGAATACACCAGCACCATCGCATTCGAGGCAAAGCAGACGTACCAATTCGCATAGGCCGGCTGCAGCAGTTTGGTGATCACGCCGTAGTCCGCGACCGCGAGCAGATCGGGAATCTTGCCGAGCTCGGTGAGCTTCCGGGCCGCTTCGAGACTCCCCGAGCTTTCCTGGGTCGGCCGCACGGCGGGATGCAGCCGCACGAATGCGGTGAGCAGCTCGCGGAATGGGTAAGCCAGGCTTCCGGCATTGAATACGGCGAGCGGTCCAGCCAGCTGCGCGGCCGGATCCGGAGCCGGGGTGGACGCCAGCAGCAGTAACGGGAGGAAACGGTTCACCCTTCAAGATATCGCCGTCGAGTATATTTCAGCCGGACTTTCCCATTCAAAACCTCGCGAGGCGTCCATGCGCAGTGGAGTTCCCGCGGTGCTCGCGGTCCTGGCGCTGATCTCTTGCCGCCCCTATGACAATTACGCACCGGTGGCGGATCAATCGGGACTGATTCCCGCCGCCACCTTTGCCCGTTACGGCCGGGAGCAGGCGGAGCTGACGGCCATCGGCCGCTCCCTGTCCGCCTGGCGGATGACGGCCGATTCGGCGGCCATCACCGAGCAGGCGGCCCGCGCGGCGTGCTTCGCCCGGCGGCTTCCGGACGTGGCAACGGTGGACGTCGATCCGGCGGGGTTCCGGCTCACGGTGCGGTTCAAGAGCGGCTGGCGCGCGGCGGCGGTCCCCATCGCCGACGGGGTCGAACCGGCGGCGACTCCCGGCCTGCCGCCGTTGCTCGCGGCCCCGAGTAGCTGCACGTGAGCGATTGCTACCAGGTCAGCACCACCATCGACAGCGAGAGCGCGGCGGGCCGGATCGCCGAAATACTGGTCGCAGAGCGCCTGGCAGCCTGCGTTCAGGTCGTCGGACCGCTGCGCAGCGTGTACCGCTGGGAGGGAGCGGTCACCCAGGCCACCGAGTGGCTCTGCGTCGCCAAGACCGGCGAGGCCGGCTTGCCGGCACTGCTGTCGCGCCTGCGCGCCGTGCATTCCTACCAGCTGCCCGAAATCGTCGCGGTTCCTATCACCGGAGGCGATCCGGGTTACTTGGAATGGCTGCGCCAGGAATCCACACCTCGCACGGAGCTTCCATGAGCGAGAGCCCGGCCCCCCCCGCACCCAGCTCCCGCTGGGAGGACTTGCTCGACGTCTTCATCGCCCCGGTCGAGCTGTTCCGCCGCCGCAGCGATGGCAAGTTCGGACATGCGCTGATCATGCTGCTCGTGCTCAGCGCCATCGTCTTCTTTGCGACTCGCAGCGCCATGCAGCCGATCATGGACGCGGAGTTTCAGCGCGGCATGGCGTCCCGGCCGAACCTGACGCCGGAGGCGATCGAGACGGCGCGCAAGTTCGCCACCAGCCTCGCCCCCGTCTTCATTCTCATCGGCCTGCCCGTCGGCGTGTTCCTTCTCGGGGCCGTCATCTGGGCCGCCGGGCGAATCGTCGGAGGCCGTCTCAGCTATGCGCAGGGCGCGACCCTTGCCACCTTCGCCTTCTTCCCGCGGATCCTTGAGGGCGTCGTAAGCGGGATCCAGGCGTTGCTGATGGATGAAGGCAACCTCCTCTCCCGCTTCAGCGTCAGTTTGGGGATAGGGCGGTTGCTGGACCCGCAGCACACCAGCGCCGTGCTGCTTGCCCTGCTGGGGCGCATCGACCTGTTCACCTTGTGGGGAACCGCACTCATCGCGATCGGCATCAAGCAGATGGCCAGAACGAGTACCGGTCAGGCCATTGCGGCAGCAGCTCTGGTCTGGGTGGTTGGTTGCCTGCCCGCCCTCTTGCAAGCCCTCCGAACCGTTTGAGGGAACCTGGAAATGAAAAAAGGTCTGGTGCTGGCGGTCCTGCTCGCCTTCGTGGCTTTTCTGCTCTGGACGACGCTGTCCTCGCAAAAGGTCGAATGTGAAATGTGTGTCAAATTTGGAAATGAACGGAATTGCGCCACCGCTTCTGCCTCAACCGAGGCCGAGGCCGCCCAAAGTGCGCAAACCACAGCCTGTGGCGTGCTTGCGCATGGAATGACCGCCTCCATTGCCTGTGCCAATACGCCCCCTGTTTCCCGGCAATGCCGCGTCCGCTGAACGGCACGACGTATGCGTATCCAAGGCGGGCGTGACCCTGTAGGCGAGGAGCTCATGGTTCAAGACGATCGGCAACTCAGCATTCGCGAAATGGAATCCGGCGAGGAATTCTCGGACTGGCTCCGGGACCTCACCGACGATACCGAAGCGAGCGACGAGAGCCCCGACGAGCGCCATCTGGTCCTCACCGATGAGATCGGAGACTGGATCGGCGGACTCCGCTGGTCGATGCGTGGCGGCGTCGCCTCGGTCATCGAGGTGGGCGTGCTTCCGCGCGAACGGCATCAGGGGCATGCGCACCGGTTGCTGGCGGCCTTCGAAATCCGCGCGGCTGAACAGGGGGCGCATGTCCTCGAGCTGTGGACCGACCACCTGGCGGAGGAGGGCTTGCTCGAAGCGCTCGGCTGGCAATGCATGGTGCGGCGCGAAGGCTATATCGGCGGGCGGACCTGGTTCCTGCTCGAGAAGCGCCTGACCACCCAGAGCTGACGCGGCACTTTCGCCCCATCGGGTCCCCCCGCACATTTCGGCCCGCGAGCTTTCAGGAGCGCGGGCCGCTTCATGTTCCACAACCTCGGTCACTCGATCGACTTGACGGTGCGGGTTATCGCCCTGGCGGCAGGGGCGGCAGCCGTCCTGGTCCTGCTGACCCACTGGAGCGTGCGGCGCCAGGCGCTGGCACCCTTCGGATGGTGGCCACGGCTGGTTCGGCGCTGGAGCGATCCGGTGGTGCAGCCCATCGAGCGACGCTTGCTGCGGGCAGGCGCAAGTCCGCAGGATGCGCCGCTCTGGCTGGTCGGCGTGACGCTCGTCCTGGGACTCCTGGCCATCACCGCGGTCCGCTGGCTGCTGAGTGTGGCGGCCCTTCTGGGATCGATGCAAAACGCCGGGGTCACGGCGTGGCTCCGACTCGCGGTCATCGCCGCCTCCTCCCTGGTTTCGCTTGCCATCATCGTTCGTGTCGTGGGGAGCTGGCTCGGTGCGGGTCGCTACAATCGCGGGATGCGGCCAGTATTCCTCCTGAGCGATTGGATCGTCGAGCCGATTCGTCGCCGGCTCCCGGGGTTCGGGCCGCTGGATTTGAGTCCCCTCGTCGCCTATGTCCTCATCCTGGTCCTGCGCGGATTTCTTCTCAACATTCTTTGAGCAAGCCGGTTGGTTCCGCCGAGGATGGCGTGCGGTTGACGCTGCACGTTCAGCCGGGCGCGTCGCGCAGCGAGCTGGCCGGCATGCACGGTGATGCGCTCAAAGTCAGAGTCGCCGCCCCGCCAGTCGACGGTGCGGCGAACCGCGAGCTGATTCGATTCCTGGCCGCGCAGCTCGGTGTGGCGCGTGCGAGCATCACCGTCGTTGCCGGGTCGAGCGGGCGCAGGAAGACGGTGCGGGTCCGTGGGCTTTCGGTGGCGGATGCAACCAGGAAGCTGGGACTCTGAGTGCTCCTTGGCAGAGAGATTGCATATTGATATGATTGGGGAGTCCGGGACAATCGATCGTGGCGATTTGCGCTGATTGCGGCCACGTTAAATAACCGCTAAAACGCCACCCGGGGCCGTTTTAGCCTCGGCTTTTGTTTCTGGAGAGCACCTCTGGTGGCAAGGTCTTCACCGCAACAGTCACCGCTCGACGAGCGGCGCACCGCCCGCCTGGCACGCCTGGAAGGCCTGCTGGCGAAGCGTATCCTCGTGCTCGATGGGGCCATGGGCACGATGATTCAGGCGCATCGGCTGGCGGAAGCGGACTACCGCGGTGAGCGTTTTGCCGACTGGCCGGTCGACCTCCGCGGCAACAACGATCTCCTCTGCCTGACCCGTCCCGAGATCATTCGCGGCATCCATACGGCATACCTCGAGGCCGGCGCGGATATCGTCGAGACCAATTCGTTCAACTCGACCGCCACCTCGATGGCCGATTACCGGATGGAGGCGCTGGTTTCCGAGCTCAACCGCGCCGCCGCCCGCCTGGCGCGCGAGGCCGCGGATGCCTACGAATCGCGCGACCCCACTCGCCCCCGGTATGTCGCGGGGGTGCTGGGTCCCACCAGTCGCACCGCATCCATCTCGCCGGACGTCAACGATCCGGGGTTCCGCAACGTCACCTTCGACCAGCTGGTCGCCACCTACAGCGAGGCCGCCGAGGCCCTGGTGGAGGGCGGCGCGGACCTGCTGCTGGTCGAGACCATTTTCGACACCCTGAACGCCAAGGCGGCGCTCTTCGCGCTCGAGGCGTATTTCAGCTCGAGCGGGCTCCGGCTGCCCGTAATGATCTCCGGCACGATCACCGACCAGAGCGGCCGCACGCTTTCGGGCCAGACAGTGGAGGCCTTCTGGCATTCGGTGATGCACGCGCGGCCGCTCTCGGTGGGACTCAATTGCGCGCTGGGGGCCGCGGCCCTGCGCCCCCACCTGCAGGAGCTCTCGCGGGTCGCGCCGGTGTATCTCAGCGTGCACCCCAACGCCGGCCTGCCCAACGAGTTCGGCGGCTACGACGAGACCCCGGAAACCATGTCCGCCGTGCTTGGGGAATTCGCCCAGCACGGCTTTCTGAACATCGTGGGTGGGTGCTGCGGCACCACCCCCGAACACATCCGGGCGATCGCCGCGACCGTGCGGGACCGGAGGCCGCGGGAGCGCCCCAGTCCGCCGGCTCGGCTGCGCCTCTCCGGCCTGGAGCCGCTCACCGTCGGACCTGACACGCTCTTCGTCAATATCGGCGAGCGCACCAACGTCACCGGCTCACGCCGATTTGCCAAACTGATCGCGGAGGGCAACTACGACGCCGGCCTGGCAGTAGCGCGGCAGCAGGTGGAGAGCGGAGCCCAAATGGTGGACGTGAACATGGACGAGGGCCTGCTCGACTCCGAGCGCGCCATGGCCACCTTCGTCCGGCTGCTCGCCTCGGAACCCGATATCAGCAAAGTGCCCCTGGTGATCGATTCCTCGAAGTGGTCGGTGATCGAGGCGGGGCTCAAGTGTGTGCAGGGCAAATCGGTGGTGAATTCGATCTCGCTCAAGGAAGGCGAGACGGAGTTCCTGCGCCAGGCCGCCCTGGTACGGCGCTACGGCGCGGCGGTCATCGTGATGGCCTTCGACGAGCGGGGACAGGCCGACAGCGCCGAGCGAAAGCTGGAGATCGCCGAGCGGGCTTACCGCCTGCTGACCGAGCGGGCCGGCTTTCCGCCCGAGGACATCATCCTCGATCCGAACATCTTCGCCATCGCCACCGGCATCGAGGCCCACGACAACTACGCGCTCGAGTACATCGAAGCCACCCGCAGGATCAAGCAGCGGATCCCCGAGGTCCATGTCAGCGGCGGCGTGAGCAACCTGTCGTTCTCGTTCCGGGGCAACGATCCGATCCGCGAAGCGATGCACGCCGTCTTTCTCTATCACGCCGTTCGGGCGGTGATGGACATGGGCATCGTCAATGCCGGTGCTCTCCCGATCTACGACGACATTCCGGCGGACTTGTTGGAGCGGGTCGAGGACGTGGTGCTGAATCGCCGGGCCGATGCCACCGAGCGGTTGCTTGCCGTGGCGGAATCGCTCAAGGGGCGCAAGGCGGAACGCCACGAGGACCTGGCCTGGCGACAGCAGCCGGTGCGCGAGCGCCTGGTCCACGCCCTGGTGGAAGGCATCGACGCGTTCATCGTCGAGGATACCGAGGCCGCGCGGTCCGAACTGGGGCGCCCCATCGCCGTCATCGAAGGGCCGTTGATGGACGGCATGAACGTCGTCGGCGACCTCTTCGGAAGCGGCAAGATGTTCCTGCCCCAGGTCGTCAAGAGCGCCCGGGTCATGAAGAAAGCCGTCGCCTATCTGATCCCCTTCCTCGAAGCCGAGAAGGCCAGCGCGGCCCCCAAAGCGAAGGGCAAAGTGCTGCTCGCGACGGTCAAGGGCGACGTGCACGACATCGGGAAGAACATCGTGGGCGTGGTGCTGCAGTGTAATAACTACGACGTGATCGACCTCGGGGTGATGGTGCCCTGCGCGAAGATTCTGGAGACCGCGAAGCGGGAGCAAGTCGACCTGATCGGCCTCTCGGGCCTGATCACGCCATCGCTGGAAGAAATGTCGTTCGTCGCCGAGGAAATGACGCGGGAGCGGTTTTCGCTGCCCCTGCTGATCGGCGGCGCCACCACGTCCAAGGTGCACACGGCGGTAAAAATCGCGCCGCGCTATGCCGGGCCCGTGGTGCATGTGCTGGACGCTTCGCGCGCGGTGGGGGTAGCCTCGAGCCTGCTCAGCGAGACCCAGCGCGACAGCTTCGCCGCCGGGATCGCCGTGGAGTATGAAGCGGTGCGCCGCGACCGCGCCGCCCGGGCTGCAGGGGCAAGCCTCGCCTCGCTCAGTGAGGCCCGCGCCGCCCGCCTCACCCCGTCCAACGGAGCCGCTCCGCCCCGGCCCTCGTTCTTGGGCATCCGCGAGTTCCGGGCTTACCCGCTCGCCGAGCTGGTAGAGCGGATCGACTGGACGCCGTTTTTTCAGGCCTGGGAGCTGCCCGGCCATTACCCGGCAATCCTCAGCGACCCGCTGACGGCCGCCGCCGCCACCCCGCTGTTCCAGGACGCCCAGGCCCTGCTCGGGCGCATCGTGCGCGAGGGGCGTCTGGTGGCCAACGGCGTGGTCGGCTTCTGGCCGGCCAACGCTGTGGTCGACGATATCGAGCTTTATACCGACGAGAACCGGACCGAGCGGCGCGCCGTCATCCGCACCCTCCGGCAGCAGATGGCCAAGGCCGCGGGCAGGCCCAATCTGGCCCTGGCTGACTTCGTCGCACCGCGCGAGTCGGAGCAGCTCGATTACGTCGGAGGCTTCGCAGTGACGACCGGCCACGGGGTGGATGCCCTGGTCGCGGAATTCGAGGCGGCCCACGACGACTATTCCGCCATCCTGGCCAAAGCGCTCGCCGATCGGCTGGCGGAGGCGTTCGCCGAGCGATTGCACGAGCGAGTCCGGCGGGAGCTCTGGGGGTATGCGCCCCAGGAGGCGCTGGCCAACGAGCAACTGATTCGCGAGGCGTACCAGGGCATCCGTCCCGCGCCGGGATATCCCGCCTGCCCGGACCACACCGAGAAGGAAACGCTCTTTGAGCTGCTCGAGGTGACCGAGCGCACGGGGATCCGACTGACCGAAAGCTTCGCGATGTTCCCTACCGCCGCGGTGAGCGGCTGGTATTTCTGGCACCCCGAGGCGCGCTATTTCGGCGTCGGCAAGATCGGGCGCGACCAAGTGGAAGACTACGCCAGGCGCAAGAACATGAGTGTCGCGGAGATCGAGCGGTGGCTGGCCCCGAACCTCGGCTACGACCGATGAATCTGCGGGAGCTGCTCGCGGACGGACGCACCCACGTGTGCGACGGGGCGATGGGCACCATGCTCTACGGGCGCGGCGTGTTTCTCAACGTCTGCTTCGACGAGCTCTCGCTGCGGCAGCCGGATCTCGTCCGGGAGATTCATCGCGAGTACGTGCGGGCCGGCGCCGAGCTGATCGAGACCAACACCTTCGGAGCCAACCCTCGCAAGCTGGCGCAGTACGGGCTGGCTGGCGATACCGAACGGATCAATCGCGCGGCGGCGGAGCTTGCCAGGAGCGCCGCCGGAGGACGCGCGGCGGTAGTCGGAGCCATCGGCCCGTTAGGCATTCGGATCGAGCCGTTCGGCGAAACCTCCGTCGAAGAAGCCCAGGCCGACTTTGCCCGTCAGGCCCGCGGGCTGCTCGAAGGTGGGGTGGACGGCTTCATCCTCGAGACCTTCAGCGACGTGGAGGAGCTCCGCGCGGCGTTCACGGCGGTGCGCTCGGTCTGCGATCTGCCGATCATCGCGCAGATGACGATCGGCACCGACGGTCGCACCCATTACGGCACCGAACCCGCCGTCTTCGGGCCCCTGCTGGAGGAGATGGGGGCGGATGTGATCGGTGTGAACTGTTCGGTCGGTCCGCACGGCGTGCTCGAGGCCGTGGAGCAGCTCGCGGCGGTCGTCACGCGGCCGATCTCGGCCCAACCCAACGCCGGCCTCCCGCGCGATGTCGGCGACCGCAAGATCTACATGGCCTCGCCGGAGTACATGGGGAATTACGCCAAGCGGATCGTCGAGGCCGGGGCGCGGCTGGTCGGAGGCTGCTGCGGGACGACGCCGGAGCACATCAAGGCAATCGCCGGTTTCGTGCAATCGGTGATGCCTCGGCACGCCAATCTCACCGTGACCACGGAGCATCAGGTCCCCGGGGTCGAGCCGGCGCCGCTGGCGGAACGTTCGCATTACGGCGGCAAACTGGCCAGGGGCGAGTTCATCACGACGGTCGAGATCGTGCCTCCCAAGGGCGTGGACCCCACGCCGATGTTCCAGCAATGCCGCGCGCTCAAGGCCGCCGGAGTGGACGCGGTCAACGTCCCCGACGGACCGCGTGCGCAGAGCCGGATGGGCGCGCTGCTCTCGGGGCTGATGATCGAGCGCGAAGTCGGCCTCGAGTCCGTGGTGCACTACGCTTGTCGTGACCGGAACCTGCTCGGCATGCTCTCGGACCTGCTGGGTGCGGCCGCAGCGGGGTTACGGAATCTCCTGCTGGTTACCGGCGACCCGCCGAAGATGGGGCCCTATCCAGACGCCACGGCGGTCTTCGACATCGATGCGATCGGGCTGACCAACCTGGTTTCCCGCCTCAACCGCGGCCTGGACCCCGGGCATAATGCGATCGGCGAACCGACCAGGTTCGTGATTGGGGTGGGCGTGAACCCGGCGGCGCCAGATCTGGATCGCGAGCTGCGGCGCTTTCACTGGAAGGTCGAGGCGGGCGCGGAGTTCGCCATCACGCAGCCCGTCTTCGACCTGGACCAGCTCGATCGTTTTCTGAAACAGGTCGAAGGCTTCCGGCTCCCCATTATCGGGGGCATCTGGCCGCTGGTCTCCCTGCGCAATGCGGAGTTTCTGGCCAATGAGGTGCCTGGCGTGACGGTGCCGCACGAGGTGCTGGATCGGATGCGGCGCGCCAGTGAACAGGGCCGCGAAGCCGGGCTGGCCGAGGGAGTGCAGATCGCCCGGGAAATGCTGGCCGCTGTGAAAGACCGGCTGAGCGGGGCCCAAGTGTCCGCTCCGCTGGGAAAGGTCCCGGTCGCCCTGGAGGTGCTGGCCGCCGGCCGCTCCTGACGCCAACCCTGCCAAAGCGCTTTCGCCCTGCGCTGCAATCTCCTATATTGCAAAGGCTTAGCAGTTCACGCCCGCGTTTCCGGAGCCACCCATGCCAGAGATCATGACCCCTTCCCCGGCGCTGACGGTCTTTTCCGACGAGGAGGAGCTCTTCCGGCAGACGGTGCGGGAGTTCGCGGACGGCGAAATCGGACCCCACGTGCGCGAGATGGACGAGGCGGGACACTTTCGACCCGACATCCTGCAGAGATTCTTCGAGCTGGGTCTGATGGGAATCGAGGTCCCCGAGCGCTGGGGCGGCGCCGGCGCCTCTTTCTTCCTTGCGACGGTCGCCATCGAGGAACTGGCCCGAGTAGATGCAGCGGCCGCCATCTATGTGGACGTCCATAACACGCTGGTCAACAACTGTCTCCTGCGCTGGGCCTCCGAGGAGCAGAAGGCCCGCCTCTTCCCCCGCATGACGACCGGACTGCTCGGCGCCTTCGCCCTCTCGGAACCCGGCAGCGGGAGCGACGCCTTCGCGCTGCAGACCCGAGCCGAGCAGCGCGAGGGGCATTGGGAGCTTACCGGACGAAAGTTCTGGATCACCAACGGGGCGGAAGCCGGCATTTTCATCGTGTTCGCCAATGCCGACCCGTCGAAGGGCTACAAGGGAATCACCGGTTTTCTGGTCGAACGAGACTTTCCCGGCTTTTCGGTGGGGAAGAAGGAGAGCAAGCTCGGCATCCGCGCTTCCAGCACCTGCGAGCTGATCCTGGAGGCCTGCCAGGTGCCGGAAGCCAATGTGCTCGGCCCGGTCGGGCTCGGGTACAAGATCTCGATCGAGACCCTCAATGAGGGTCGCATCGGCATCGGCGCGCAGATGGTCGGTGTGGCCCAGGGCGCTCTCGACGCGGCACTCGCCTACGTCAAGGAGCGGAAACAGTTCGGCAAGGCAGTGGCCGAATTTCAGGGGGTGCAGTTCCAACTGGCTCAAATGCGGACAGACGTAGAAGCAGCCCGTCTAATGGTCTACAATGCCGCGCGTCTAAAGGATGGGGGTCGCCCCTTCGCGACCGAGGCTGCGATGGCAAAGCTTTTCAGTTCCCAAGTGGCGGACCGGATCACCTCCACGAGCTTGGAGCTCTTTGGGGGGTACGGGTACTCAAAAGAGTATCCGGCCGAGAAATACTATCGAGATGCGAAAATTGGCACGATTTATGAGGGGACCAGCAACATGCAGCTCCTCACCATTGCCAAAGCGATGCTGAAATGAAGCTCTCCCGCGCCTTCCTGCTGGTGGCCCTGGGCCTCGCCGTTCGTCCGGCGGGGGCCTCCATGCGGCCGGCGCCAGCCCGGGAGGATCGCTCGATCCAGGCGCAGCTCGATGCGTGGTTCGCCCGCGCCTCCCGAGCGGCGCCGGGCACTTGGGGCATCGCGGTAGCGACAGTCGACGGGCAACTCATCTGGGGTGTGCAGCCCAGCCTTTCGATGGTTCCGGCGTCGACGGTCAAGCTTTTTACCACCGGCTTTGCGCGCAGCGTCGTGGGTGGAGATGCCCGGCGGCTCACCCGTGTCGTTGGAAACGGTCACGTCGATCCCCAAACGGGGACATGGATCGGGTCCTGGGCGCTGGAGCTCAACGGCGATCCGACCCTCGAGCGGCAAACGCGCGGCGGGCCCAGTCTGAGCGAGCTGGCCTTCCAGCTCTATCAATCCGGCATTCGTCGCCTGGTGGGTCCATTCAGTGTGGTCAGTGAAGCCGGTGAGGCCAGGGCGACGTATCCGGATGCCTGGAGCCCGCGCCACCGGGGCCGTCTCTTTGCCCCCCTGATCGGCTCGCTGACCCTCAACGAGAATCTGCTCAGCTTCGCCATCGCGCCGGGTGCGGCGCCCGGTCGATCACCCACGGTGGTTTCCGAGTCTCCTTCGGGCGTAGGAGAGCTGGTCGACATCCGGGCCAGGACGGTGGCGGGGCGACGCGCGCGACTGCACTTCGAGCGCGCGGCCGGCGGCCGGTACATCGTGACCGGCACGATCGGGACCCGGGCGCGCACCAAATGGTTCACCTCCACGGCACCCGATCCCCGGGCTCTGCTCGAGGCGACCTGGTCTCGCGCGCTGCGCGATGCCGGTATCGAGTGGATCCGCGCCAGCGGTCTCTTGGCTCCGGTCAGCCTCGTCACCCAGTCCGTGCTGGCCCAGGTCAGCTCGGAGCCGTTCGACTCCATCGCCAGTGAGGTCAACCGCCGCAGTCTCAACATCGGGGCGGAGCTGATGCTACGCTGGGCCGCGGGAGAGGATCATCCCGCTGATCGACTGACCGCGCACGTGCAGCAGATCACCGGCGAGCAGTCGGGCATCCGTCTCGTCGATGGCAGCGGACTCTCCCACGAAGACCGGGTCACCCCGCTGGCCTTCATTGCGTACCTGGCCCGCTTTCCGCTTTCGCCTGCGGGTCGCGGGTTCTCGCAGCTTCTGCCTACCAATGGAGTCGGAACTCTGCGCAAGCTGGGGCGCGGTATGCCCGGCCCGGGGATCGTGCGTGCCAAGACCGGCACGCTGGGCGACGTCGCGACCTTGACCGGCTACCTGGGTCGTTCGGATGGCGTGCTGGTTATTTCGCTCATGTATAACGGCTCGGGCGTCTGGTCCGCCCGCCAGCAGCAGTGGAAACTGTTCCGGCTGCTGGGCGCCGAGGGCGTGATCATTCCGGACGACAGCATCAGCGCGGGCGCCCAGCTGGGCGGAGAGGATCGCGACCGGCGACCGGTGCCGTAGCCGTCCGAATGCCCTCCCGGCCAGCACCGCCTGCCAGCTCTGCCGCCCGCACTCTGCACTCCTTTCTGATCGCCAGTACGCTCATCGTGTGCATCGGCGCCTTCGTCGCGGCGCGCAGCAGTGGCCCGCTGCGCAGCGGCATCGCCCCTATCGACTATCTCGCCCTGGTGCTCGGAGCCGCTGCGTTGCTCGGCTTCCCAAGGCTCCGCGAGCGGCTTCCGCCGCGCGCCGTGGGACAGAGCGTGGACGAGTGGTGGGGCGGGCAGCTCGGGCGAGCCGTGCTACTGTGGGCGTTGCTGGAGTTTTCCGCCATGGTAGGGGCGGCCGCCTTGCTGATAACTCGGCAACCGTGGGGCTCCACCGCGCTGGCCGCGCTGGCCGTCGCCGGATTATTGTGGTTCTCGCCGACCCGGCTGGCCGGCAGGTGAGATAAGCAGGGCAGGGTTGAAATTCGCCCCCCTTTGTGCTACTTTGGTGCGTGCCGAACAGGCCAGGTGGCATGTTCGAGCAGGCTTCGGGAACGATGCATGGGGGGTCGCTCTCATTGCGGCCCCCTTCGTTCGTTCAGCCGCTCCTCTCGGATAGTCCGAGGTTTCGGTGAGGCCCCCCGCGCGAGGGGACATATCGCGATTCACATGTAGTCGGTTAGTACCTTTCCGGGACTCCGATTACAAACACAACAGGAGTAGGAAATGCGTACGACCGGCACGGTGAAGTGGTTCAATGATGCCAAGGGGTTCGGTTTTATCACCCCGGAGAACGGCGAGAAGGACTGCTTCGTCCATCACTCGGCGATTCAGGACAAGGGCTTCCGCTCACTCGCCGAAGGCGAGCGCGTGGAGTTCACCATCGTCCAGGGCCAGAAGGGCCCGGCGGCGGAGAACGTCGTCAAGATCGCCAAGTAAGCCAGCCGAGCGGCCCTTCGGGGCCGCTCGTTGCACTATCGGCCGGCTCGACGGAAGTCGGGCCGGCCGATGCCGCATCCTCAGCGAGGGAGAGTTGCATGATTGAAGTGACGATCGGCGAGGGCGACCGGCTCGACGGCGCACTCAAAGCGTTCAAGAAGAAGGTCATCAAGGCCGGGATCCTGAAGGATCTTCGCGCCAAGCGGCACTATCTCAAGCCGAGCGAGGCGCGGAAGCTCAAGTCCGCGGCGGCGCGGCGGCGCAAGCGGAAGGCCGCGCGCTTCTAGCCGAATTCCGGTGGAGCGATAGTTTCCGCAATCCGACGAGAGCTCCCCCCAATGCAAGACCTGAAGGACCGACTCGAGACCGCGCTGGCCGGCCGTTATGCGGTCGAGCGCGAGATCGGCCGGGGCGGCATGGCGACGGTGTACCTGGCGCAGGATCTCAAGCATCGCCGCCCCGTCGCCGTCAAGATCCTGCATCCCCACATCGCCGCGCAGCTCGGCACCGATCGCTTTCTCCGCGAAATCCAGATCGCCGCACGGCTCAGCCACCCGCACATCCTGACCCTGATCGACTCCGGCGAGGCGGGCGGCCTGCTCTACTACATCATGCCCTTCGTGCAGGGCGAATCGCTGCGCGACCGCATGGTTCGAGGCAGGCTTCCGATGGAGGAAGCCCTCCAGATCGCGCGACACGTGGCGAGCGCGCTGGGCTATGCCCATAACCAGGGCGTGGTTCACCGGGACATCAAGCCCGAAAACGTGATGCTGCACGAGGGCGAGGCGATGGTCACCGATTTCGGGATCGCCAAAGCGTTGAGCGCGGCCGGCAACGAGAATCTGACCCAAACTGGATCGACGGTGGGAACCCCGGCCTACATGAGCCCGGAGCAGGCGTCGGGGGAGGCCGATCTGGACGGGCGCAGCGATCTCTACAGCCTCGGGTGCATGGCCTATGAGATGCTCGCCGGAGTGCCGCCCTTCACGGGCTCCAACGCCCAGGCGATCATCATGAAACGATTCGCCGAGGCCCCGCCACCGCTGCGGTCCGCCAGTCCCGCGGTGCCCGAGACCGTGGAGCGCGCGATTGCCCGCGCCATGGAACGCCAGCCGGCCGACCGCTTCGCCACCACGCTGCAGTTTGCCCAGGCGCTGGCGGTTCCGGGCATTCCGACCACGCCGTCGGGGCCCCGGCCGGTTACCGCGAGCCTGCCCGCGGCGCCCAAAGCCAAATCGGTCGCGGTGCTGCCTTTCGTGGACATGAGCCCGGAGAAGGATCAGGACTATTTCACCGACGGCATGGCGGAAGAAATCATCAACGCGTTAAGCAAGATCCCGGCACTGCGGGTGGCCTCGCGGTCCTCCTCCTTCGCCTTCAAGGGGAAGAGTCAGGACATCCGCACGGTGGGGGAACAGCTGGGAGTGAGCACCGTGCTCGAGGGCAGCGTCCGCAAGGCGGGAAGCCGGCTGCGCATTACCGCACAGCTCGTCAACGTCGCAGACGGCTATCACCTCTGGTCCGACCGCTACGACCGGCAGATGGAGGACGTGTTCGCGGTGCAGGACGAAATCGCCGAGAACATCGTGAAGGCGCTGCGCGTGGTCCTGAGCGAAGACGCGAAGCGCGCCATCGAACAAGCCCGGCCAGAGAATGTCCAGGCCTACGAGTACTACCTCCGCGCCAGGCAATTTCAGCATCAGCACCGGGAGAAGAGCCTGCAGTTTTCCCGGCGCATGTTTCAACGAGCCGCCGAAGTGGACCCGACCTTTGCGCGCGCCTACGCCGGCATGGCCGACTGCAGCTCGATGCTCTACCGCTGGTGGGACCGCAGCGACGCCAATCTCAGCCAGGCGGAGAGTGCCAGCCAGAAGGCCCTGGAGCTCGCTCCCGACCTGGCCGAGGCTCACGCCTCGCGGGGACTGGCCCTCACGCTGCGGAAACGTTACGGCGAGGCCGAGGCGGAGTTCGAGATGGCCATCAAGCTCGATCCGGCGCTCTTCGAGGCCTACTATTTCTACGCCCGCGCCTGCTTCGAGCAGGGCAAGCTGGAGCCGGCCGCTCGGTGGTTCGAGAAGGCGAGCGAGGTTCGTTCGGAGGACTTCCAGGCCCTGGGACTGCTCTCCCAGGTCTATGCCGGCCTCGGACGCAAGGCGGAAGAGGAAAACGCCCGGCGTCGTACGGTCGCGAAGGTCGAAAAGCATCTCGAGCTGTATCCCGACGACGCGCGCGCTCTCTATTTCGGCGCCGGTGACGTCGGCATGATGGGGGACAAGCCGCGAGCGATCGAATGGCTCGAGCGGGCCCTCGCGGTGGACCCGGGAGACTCGGGCGTGCTCTACAACGTCGGCTGCGTGTACGCACTCATCGGCGAGGCCGACAAGGCGCTCGACTGTCTGGAGCAGGCCGTGTTGCGCGGATATGCCTACCGGGAATGGATCGAGAACGACTCGGATCTCCAGTCACTCCGCGAGCACCCCCGCTTCAAGAAGGTTCTCGCGAGCCTTTAGCCTTCCGCCGGGGCGCTGTCGTCCCACAGCGCGAAGATGTTGGCTTCGGGATCGGCGATCATCGCCATCACGCCCCATTCCATCCGGGTCGGCTCGCTGACGAAGCGGACGCCGCGCTCGTGCAGCACACCGCAGAAATGCAGCAGCCCCGGGACGTAGAATGTGATCCCGGTGTGCCGCCCCACCAGCGCCTTGGCGTTGGGGTGGACCGCTGGATGCACCCCCACATGCGGCGGCTCCAGAAACAATTCCAGGCCGAAGCTGCCCTGCTGGTGCACCGGCAGTCCGAGGGTGTCGCGGTAGAACTCCGTCGCGCGGTCCAGGTTGTTGACGAAGATGGCGAAGGAATGGACGCGCTCGATCACGGAAGCTCCTCGAGACTGTGGAAGGCCGCCGCCCAATTGCGCCGCATCCCGGCGAGTCCGGGGCGCTCCAGGGGCGTATCGGCGAATCGCCGGGTGAATTCCGCCTCGTCCAGCCGTTCGAAGAACGCCGGATCTTCGCTGGCGACGGCGGCGCGGTCCTGGTACTCCGGGGTCGCCGTCGCCGCGGCGAAGCGCATATTCCAGGGACAGACGTCGTTGCAGACATCGCAGCCGAACGCCCAGCCCTCCAGCTTTCCCGCCAGGGGGTCGGGAATCGGGCGCCGGGATTCGATGGTGAGATAGGCAATGCACCGGGTCGCATCGAGCAGGCGCGGCTCGATGAACGCCTGGGTCGGACAAGCGTCCAGGCAGCGGGTACAGCTGCCGCAGCGGTCGTAGTCCTCCGCGCGCGTGGCCTCGAGAGCGAGGTCGGTGAAGACGGTACCGATGAAGCAGTAGGAGCCGGACTCGGGCCGGATCAGCATGGTGTTCTTGCCGATCCAACCCAGCCCGGCGCGCTGCGCCAGCTCGCGCTCGGGCACCGGCCCGGCGTCAACCCAGGATTCGGCGATGCTCGCTCCGTGGGCGCGCAGCCATTCGGCCAGCAGGCCAAGCCGGCGCCGGAAGGCCGTGTGGTAATCGGTGCCCCGGGCGTACTTGGCGATCTTTACGGCGCGGCCCTGCGCCCTGACCCCCGACCCCTGATCCCTGGGCAAGTAATTCTCGAGCACCACCACCGCCGCGCTCGCCCCCGCGACGATCGTCGCGGGAAGCTTCCGCTTCTTGGCCTGGCGATGCAGGTAGCGCATGCTTCCCGCATAACCCGCACCCAGCCAGCGGTCGAGCGCCTCCCCGTGCCGGCTCGGCTCGAGGGAAGCAACCCCACACGCCAGGAACCCGAGCTGACGGGCGTAGGCCTCCACCGCGGCGACGGCACTCACCCCTGCGGCCTCCAGTCGCCCGTGATGACCCGGGCGCCGCGCTGAAAGGTCAGGTACGACCAGGCCCATTCGAACATCACGATGACCCGATTGCGAAAACCGATCAGGAAGAAGATGTGGACGAAGACCCACAGCAGCCATGCCGGCAGGCCCCAGGCTTTGACCTGGCGAAGATCGGCGACCGCATGGCCGCGCCCGATCACCGCGAGCTGTCCTTTGTTGTGGTAGCGGAACGGGTCCCGGCGCCGGCCGGCCAGGTCGTTCCGGATCGCCCGAGCGACATAGCGCCCCATCTGAATCGCCGCGGGACAGATCCAGGGCACCATGGGGTATCCCGGTTGATGGGGGTACGCGGCGGCATCACCCAGGACAAAAACCTCCGGATGCCCCGGGACGGTGCAATCGGGCTCGACCACCACCCTGCCCTGGCCGTCGAGCGGAGTGCCCAACGTCCGGAGCAGCGGGCTGGCCTGGTTGCCCGCCGCCCAGATGACGGTGTCGGTCGGAATGGTCCAGCCCGCGGCGTGCACGAAGCCGGGCTCGATCCGGGTCACCAGCGCCTCGGTGCGCACGTCGACGCCGAGCCGGCGCAGCTGCTGCTTGGCGCGATCGGAAAGCTTCGGCGGGTAGGTGGAGAGGAGCCGCGGACCTCCCTCGAGCAGGAGGATCGACGCGTCGCGAGGGTCGATGCGCCGGAAATCCCGCCGCAAAGCGAAGCGGGCAACCTCGGCGATGGCCCCGGCCACTTCGACGCCGGTGGGGCCGCCGCCGATCACCACAAAGGTGAGGTGCCGTTGCCGCACGACGGGGTCGGGCTCGCGTTCGGCTCGCTCGAAGGCCAGCAGAATGCGGCGGCGGACCTCCCCGGCGTCCTCGAGATTCTTGAGTCCCGGGGCGAGCGACTCCCACTCGGGATGGGCGAAATAGGAATGCCGCGCGCCCGGCGCCAACACGAGATAGTCATAGGCAATCCGGCTTCCATCGGACAGCTCGACGGAGCGGGCCGCGAGATCCGTCCCGACGACCTCTCCCAGCAGCACTTCCGTGTTGGACTGCCTGCGCAACACCGACCGGATCGGGGAGGAGATATCGGGGGCGGCGAGGGCGGCCGTCGCCACCTGATACAGCATCGGCTGGAAAAGATGGTGGTTGGTGCGATCGACCAATGTCGCCCGCACCGCCACCCGCGCCAGGTCGCGCGCGAGGTACAGTCCCGCAAAGCCTCCGCCGACGATAACGACGTGCGGCGTCACAAGTGCATCGTCTCCCTGCGCCAGCGCGCAAAGCCGATCACGTCCTCGAGCGGGGGGACGGCGGCCTCGTCACCATAGGCGGTGTACATGCGCCAGCGGAGATACTCGCGGTCGGGTAACGGGAAGAACGGGGCCACCCGCCACCAGTGGCGGCGGCGGAACGCCCAGGCGGTGCGGAGCAGGTCGATGGCCAGGCGCGGACGCACCGCGGCGCGCGCGCTGAGCCGGAGAGTGAGGGACAGCCAGGACGGGGGCATAGCTGGGGAAAAGCTAACAGCTAACAGCCAACGGCTATATTCTCCCTCGTGACCGACCGCCCACTCATCCATAGCGCCCCGCCCGCGGGCCCCACCGAAGACGAGGTCCTGCTTGGCACCGCGCCGCCCGAGCGCGGCGACGATCTCCGCAAGGGCGACCCCTGGCGGGTGTTCCGCATCATGGGGGAGTTCGTGGAAGGGTTCGAGCGCCTGGGTGATGTGACCGATGCCGTCACCTTCCTCGGATCAGCGCGCACCCTCCCGACCGATCCGCTGTACCAGCGCGCCACCGAAACGGCAAAGCTCCTGGCGCAGGCTGGCTACCCGATCATCACGGGTGGCGGGCCCGGCATCATGGAGGCGGCCAATCGGGGGGCCGTGGAAGGAGGCGGGCTTTCCATCGGGGTGAACATCGAGCTGCCGCACGAGCAGGGCACCAACCCCTGGGTACGCCGCGGAGTGTTCTTCCGCTTCTTTTTCGTGCGCAAGATGATGCTGGCGCGTTATTCCCACGCGATGATCGCGTTCCCCGGCGGATACGGGACCCTCGATGAGCTGTTCGAGTATCTCACGCTCATGCAGACCGGCAAGATGTCGCTGCACCCGACCGTGCTCTTCGGCTCGGCGTACTGGGGTCCGCTGGTCGATTGGCTCCGGCAAACCGTGGCGGCGGAAGGCAAGGTCGATGCCGGGGATCTGGCGCTGTTTCGCGTCACCGACGATCCCGCCGAAGCCGCGAGCTTCATCACCGCGGCTCGCGGCCAGGCCAAGACCCGGCTGGTGCCGGGGACAGCGGCGCCTGCTCCCGCAGAGTAAACCCGCTCGGCGGGCTATATTCACCCGCCCATGAGCTACACCGAGGAATCCGCCGCCACCGGGGTCAGTCGCCAGTACGCGTATTACGCGCTGGCCCTGCTCACCACCATCAACCTGGTCAATTATCTCGAGCGCAACGCGATCTTCGCGTTGTTCGAGCCGGTCAAGCGCGATCTGGGACTCACCGATGTGCACCTCGGGTGGCTGGGATCGGCGTACGTCCTGGTCTTTTCGCTGGCATCGGTTCCCGCCGGCATTGCCGGCGACCTGGGCTCCCGGCGAGTCGTCGTTGCCACGGGGGTGACCCTGTGGAGCATTGCCACCTCGCTCTCGGGACTGGTCGAAGGATTCGGCTCGTTGCTGTTTGCGCGGGCGATCGTCGGCCTGGGCGGCGCACTCGCGGCCACCGCGTCGGCCTCGCTGGTGGCGGACTATTTCCCGGGCCGGCGCCGCTCGCTCGCCATGAGCCTGTTCATGGCCGGCCTCGCGGTGGGCGGGGTGAGCGGCATCCTGATTACCGGGCAGCTCGAGCATCATTACGGATGGCGGGTCGCCTTCCTCGTGCTCGGG
Organism: Gemmatimonadales bacterium; assembly: GCA_036566495.1. GTDB lineage: Bacteria > Gemmatimonadota > Gemmatimonadetes > Gemmatimonadales > GWC2-71-9 > JABFSM01. The sequence goes on from DATCWE010000043.1 coordinate 35,933, forward strand.
CTCCCCGGATTCCTCATTGCGGCGCTGGTGCTGCGCATCAAGGACCCCACCCGGCCGATGGTTCCCTCGCGCCAGGGACCCGACGCGCTGCTCGCCACGGTGCGCGAGCTCGAGGGCGTGGCCCGACGTATCCTGGGAACACCGACACTCGTCGCCGTGTTCGTCGGGGGGGCGCTAATCTCTTTTGGCATGAATGGCCTGGTCGGCTGGGCCCCCACATTCCTGGCCCGGGAACGCGGACTGTCGACGGCACAGGCGTCCCTGCTGCTGGGCTCCTACGGCCTCGTCGCCGGGATCGCGGGCACCGTCATCGGCGGGGTGGTGGCCGACCTCTTGCGCAGCCGCTTTCCGGCGGCGCGAATCATCACCACCGGCATCGGATTCATCGTCGGTGCTCCGCTCGCGATCTGGTTGCTCTTCATCCAGGACATGTCGTGGTTCATCCCGGTCTTCGTGGCGGCCTTTTTCTTCCTGACCTGGTACAACGGCCCACTCACCGCCGTGATCTTCGACGTCACCCCGCCCCGCATCGCCACGACCGTGGCGGGCGCGTTTCTGATGTTCATCCATCTGGCGGGTGACGCGATCGCCTTTCCTCTGGTCGGGATCCTCTCCGACAATTTCGGGCTGCAGCGCGCCATTCTGCTGCTCCCGGTGGCCTCGCTTATCGGGGCGCTGATCGTGCTTACCGCCGTGCGGACCCTGGAGGCTGACACCGCTCGCGCCACTCATTAGAATACCCCCACCTGGTATACGATTTTCCTCCCCTTCAGGACCGAGCCAAGTCCAAATAGCATAGGCGCTTCGCACCAGGCCGGCTGAGCCGGCGCTACGATTGAGCCAAGTCCCAGCAATTCAATCACTTGCCAAGCAAGGAGTTGGACGGTAGGCTCTGCCGGGCATGGCTCCTGCTCCCTTGCCGAGCATGTCGGCGACCGGCTCCTTCGCGACCACCGATCCCCGTGCTTGGCAGGGGGATCCGCTTGTGCCCATCCTGGATGGGGAAGCGGGCGCGCCCGACCCGGTCGCGCTGGCCACCTGGCATCTGGCCCTGGCTGCGGCGACCGCGGTCGAGGTCCCCAACGACATCTTCGCACTTTGGCTCTTCCCCGTTTCGGGCGGAGTGGTCCTGTTGGGCCCAGAAGCGCTGGCCCACGATCACGTTCACGTCCCGCTCCCCACCCCCCAGCTCCTGCAAGACGACCTCTACCGGCTCGAAGAAGTCTTGCGGCGGGCGAAGTACGGCTCGGCGATCGCGGTCCCGATTCGTCACGACGGTCGCGACGTCGGAGTGATGCTGCTCGGCAGCTTTGCACGCGGCGCCTTCGGACCTCCGCAGGCGGTCGCTCTGTATCGGCTCGCCCAGCGGTTGGCGCCGGCGATGGCGCAGCTGGCCCAAGCCACCCCGTCAGCCGCAACGCATCCGGCGCTCGAGCCCCTCATTGCGCGGGAAGAGCTGCCGGAATTCCTGGCGCGCGCGGCATGCGAATCGGTGAGCGGCCCGGATTTAGTGCGCCGGGTCAGCGGAATCCTCTATGCGCTGCTGCCGCACGACCGGCTCGAGATTCTGGTTCCCGGCGCCGCGGCGGGGGCCTTCGTTCCGCTGGGGGGCAGCGCGCCTCGCCGCCGCTGGAGCTCGGCAGGCGCGGGCAGCGAGGTCTTTGCGCAGCTGGTGGCGCAATTTGGTGGCGAGCGCACCCTGCTCCTGGAAGACCTCGCGGAGCTGGAACACGGGGTCAGCTGGACTCTGGGCAGCGGCAGCGGTCCGGCTCACGCCGCACGCTCGTTGCTGGGGGCCCGGCTCGAAGTCGCGGGAGCGACCGCCGGCTTCCTGTTACTCGGCAGCGTGGCCCGCGACGCGTATCGGCCCGACGATGAAGACTTGTTGGCACTCGCCGGGTTGATCGTCGCGCCCCGCGTCGCCGGCCTGCGTGCGCCGGAGGCGGAGTCGCCAGCCGGAGTTACGGAGTCGCGCGAGTTCCCGCTCAGCCGGGCTGCTGACATCCTGGCCGGCACCGCGCATCTGGGTGAAGGGCTCGCGGGGTTTGCGGTCGAGCTGGGCCAGTTGCTGCCGCACCAGGGCATCTCGCTGCACCTGCGTCGAGGTGAAGCCGAGCTGATCGCCCTCGACCCTTGGGCGCCACGGCCGCTGGCCGATCTGCCTGCGATCCCCATCGAGGAGTTTGCGGGGGCGGCGCTGCTGGACGGCGAACGGGAATGGCTGCTGCACGACGTCGACGGCCTGGTGGAGGTGCTGGTCCCGCTGCGGGTCGCTGGGCGCACCATGGGGACGCTGGGCGTACGAAGCGAGGCGTTTGACTCAAGCCGGAGCGCCGCGGCCATCGCGCGGCAATTCGCCGACGTCCTGGCCCCGCACCTGGAGCTGCTCCGCCGAGGGGCGGCCAGCGGCGCCCCGGGAGTTCGGGAGCGGACGCCGGTACGCTGACCTCCGCTTCGGCCTTGTTCAGGAATCCGTCGAGCCCCTGAGGGGGCGGTTGCGGAGCTGCAGCGGATTCGCCAGGCGCGTCGTCAGGCCCGCCGCAGCGAAGCAACGACGCTCACGAGCCCCAGGAGCAATCCGCACACCACGACGATCGCGGCTCCGGTGGGCAGGTCCAAGCGATAGGAAGCCCAGAGTCCGAGCAAGCTGGCGGCCGCGGCAATCCCCCATCCGATCAGCAACCGGCCCAGCCAGCTCCGGGCCAGCATGACCCCGCAGACTGCCGGCACGATGAGGTAGGCGAAGGTCAGCAGGACCCCCGCCAGACGCACAAAACTGACGACCACCAGCGCAAACGCCGCGTAAAAGAGAAAGTCCCACAGGTGCACCCTGCCCCCTTGGGCCTCGGCTTGTTCGGGATCGGAGGAGATCAGAGCAAAGCGCCGGTGAAACGCGGCATAGAATGCCGCTAACCCGGCGAAGATGATCGCGCGCTGGCCCACATCTCCTCGGGTGACGTTCAGAATGTCGCCGGTGAGCAAATGCTCGAGCTCCTCCTTTCCGCCAGCCACCCGGCTCAACAGGAGAATGACTCCCGCGGCGGCCACGACGAAGGTGATGCCGATGATGGCCTCTTGCGGGACGTTGCGTTTGCGGCTCGTGCGCGACCAACTGAAGAATGCCGCCCCCAGAAAAGTGACTCCGAGAGAAATCCAGAAGGTGATGCGATCGTTGAAATGGTGGCCCAGTAACAACGCGATGCAAGTGCCCAGCGTCGCCACCTGCGCGAGCGCCAGGTCCACGAAGATCACTTCCCGTCTCACCACGTGCAATCCGAGATAAACCAGGAGCGGCGGCAGGAGAAGACATGCGGCCAACGGCCACTTCATGATCTCCCAGGCGACCTGGAAATCTCCCGGATTCATGGCTTGGCCTCCAGAGCCCCGGCGAGCGAGCGCACGAGGTTATCCATGACGCTGAAATAGGTGGAGGTATTTGGAACGGCGCCGGGCTGCTGTGGCATGTCGAGCACCGTCGCGCCGGTCTGCCGGGCCACGGTCTCCGCCGTCTTGCGGTTCTGGTAGGGCTGCACCAGGATCACCCGCGCCTTGGTCGCCTGCATCGTGCTGATGACCTTGGCCAGGTGTGCCGGGGACGGGGCGATGCCCGGCTTGGGCTCGAGCTCTTCGACGATCTCCAAGTTGAACCGCGCCGCGAAATACACGAAATCCTTGTGGTAGGTCACGATCTTGGTGCCGCGATATGGCTCGAGCAGCTTTTGCCACTCGGCCAGCTTCTGGTCGACGGTGGCGTTGAAGCGCTTGAGGTTCGCGCGGAACGCCGCGGCATTCGCGGGATCCACCTGCGCCAGGTGGTCGGCGATTCCGCCGGCGATAATCTTCGCGTCCAGGGGGTCGAGCACGAAATGGGGATTCCCCAACGAGTGGACATCCCCCTTGGAACGATCGAACGTCGCCGGCACCTCCAGCATGCGGATGCCCTGCGAGGCCACGATGCGTCCCGGGGCACCGGCCGCGATCTTCTGGTTGCGGGCGTTGTCGAGCAGCGGGGGCAACCAGCCAAGCTCCAGCTCGGCGCCGCCTTCGATCAGCACGTCGGCCCGGTTGAGAGTGACGAGGTGACTGGGCTTGGGATCCACGAAATGGGGATCCTCCGTGGGCTTGGCCAGCGCGGTGACCGCGACGGCGTCGCCGCCGATTTCCCGGGCCAGCGCGGCCAGGTCGGGCGTGGTCGCCACCACGTTGAGCTGCTTGGCGACCGGCGCGCTGACGCCCGAGAGCGCGAACAGCGTGGCGGCGGCCAGTTTGACGATGCCAAAGGTATGCATGGGAATAACGTTCGCCTCTAGAATTTGTGTGCTGCGTGTGCGCCGAGGATGAACTCGAACTGCACCCATAGCGAATGATCGGTGCCGACACCCTTGCGGTTGTCGTAGTTGTACTGGAGCCGCAGCTTGGAGAACTCCGTTGGGTACCAGGTCAGGTTGGGCGACAGGCGATACCGGTCCGCGCGTAGCTCGGCGTCGAACGCGGCAGCGCTGCCGCTGACATAGTCACCGCGCAGCCCTGCCACGATGCGCGGCTTGATTCCCCACAGCAGCTGCGAGTAGACGCCGCGATCGCGGAGCTGCTCCGCAGGCAGGGTGACGGTGGGGTTATCCGCCGACACCCGCTGGGCCGCGTCGTAACGGCGGAAGAGCGCCTCAGTTTGCCAGGAGACGAAGGGGAAGCCCGCGGCGGCTCGCGGCGATTTCCATTTCCAATAGAGGTCTGCGCCGTAGATTTGTGTTTTGGAGTCGGGACCGGAGTTGTTCGGACCAAAGGCGGCCGAAGCCCCGAAGAGCAGCGTTTGCGTGGAGGTCAAGTCGATTGACGAGGCCAGGCGGGGCACGAAGAGGAGGTCCCCGACGCCGCCCACCGCCCGCGGTACCGGGATGCCGCCGTGAATCTCCGCAGACTCTTCCGAGCGAAAGCTCGAGGTGGTTCCCCCCGCGCTGTTGAAGACGCCTACCATGGCCTCAGTGTACCATTTCGTCGGGACGAGCCACGAGACTCTCGCGCCCTGACTGCGCAAACCCTCGGGGCCGAACATCCGATTGAGCACCAGTGGCTGATCCACGAACGACCAGGCGTGCGGGTGCTGCGGATTCTGGCGGCCGAACTCGCTGAAGAATTGACCGCCCCGCAGCTGCAGATTGCCCAGCAGCTGGGTGGTGAGGAAGTAGACCTCTTCCAATTCGACCCCCGTCTCGCCGCTGGGATCGATCTTGTAGACGAGGTTGGCGAATCCCTTGAAGTACGGATCAACCGCGCCATCGAGAGACAGCTCGGCGTTGGGCACCGTGAAGCCGCGCACGTGCGGGTCGTGGTCGCCCCGCTGCAAGGCGGCGACATCGGCCTCGCTCGACCACCCGAAATCCGCCAGGCCATCGAAGCCGATGTTCATGTAAGCCCCGCTGGTGCGGGCGGGCGGGGACTGGGGTTGTCCCGCCGCCAAGCTGTCGATCCGAGCTTCCAGGGAACGAATCACTGCCGCCAGGGAATCGAGGTTCCTGGGCTGGCGCGCCCGGCGCAACGAATCCGCCCGGGAGCTGTCAGGCTGTTGAGCAGCGGCAGCGGTGGTTCCCAGCAGCGCGACAAACACCGCCGTTAGCAGTGTTCGCATGTTTCCTCCCCTCCGGTTGAACCTAAAACGCCAAAATCGTTAGGTGTCAGCCGAGGTGCGGAGGCGACCTGGAGAGGGGGGGGCCGGAAGGCGCTTTGGCGACCGGCGCCGGAAGCATCGGGGCTGCAACGGTGAAGGTCGGGCCCAAGACCAGCCGCTCGGGAGTGCCGAGCGTCGGCGCGAAGCGAACCTGCTGCGCCGTGGATCGAATGGCACAGACATCCGCATGGCACCCGCTGGTGGCTTCATAGTGGGCTCCCGAAGACTCGGGGACGGGCTCCCGGCCATGAAAGAGCACCACGTCGAGTACCGGCAGGCTCCCGCCACCGATCCCGATCAGGACGATCGAGCCGGCGGAAACCACCCGGGAAAGCCAGTCACGCAGCATGGGAGGAATCTACCACGAAGCTAGGCCGGCTGCCGGATGGGGCCTTCCATGGGCAGAATGAACCAGAAGGTGCTTCCCTCACCGAAGATCGATTCGGCGCCAATGGCTCCGCCATGCATTTCCACAAACTGCTTGCACAGGGCCAGCCCCAGCCCGGTGCCCTGCTGCTGCCGGCTGGCCGAGCTGTCGACCTGGCTGAACACCTTGAAGAGCTTGTCGGAATCTTGCGGCCGAATCCCGATCCCGCTGTCGCGCACGGAGACCCAGACGGCGTCGCGGGAGATGAGGCGGGGACTCTCTCCCATCCGGTCGCCCGGGATCGGCAGCGGCACTGGAGTGCGCACGGCGGACAGGCTGATGGTGCCTTCCTCCGGCGTGAACTTGGAGGCATTGGAAAGCAGGTTGAAGAGGATCTGCCGCACGCGGACGTGATCGGCAACCACCTCCAGCGGCTCCGGACTCTCCTCGACCGTGCAGGTCTGCCGCTTGGCCATGCGGAAGCTGGCCGTATCGGCCACGGCACCGCGGATGGATTCGCGCAGGTCCAGCCGGGTCAGATGCACCGTCATCCGGCCCGCTTCGATCTTGGACAGGTCGAGCACGTTGTTGATCAGGCCCAACAAGTGGCGGCCGTTCCGCGCGACTGATTCCAGGAAGTCCCGCTGCTGGGAATCCAGACTGCCGAGCTCCGGCGAGAGCAGCAGCTCCGAAAAGCCGATGATGGCGTTGAGCGGGGTCCGCAGCTCGTGGGACATGTTGGCCAGGAATTCGTTCTTCATCTTGGTCGCGCGGATCAGCTCGCGATTCTTTTCCGCCAGCTCCCGCTCGTTGCGGCGGGTCTCTTCCAGCATGAACGCCCGGTCGAGGCCGACGGCGACCTGCTCCGCGAGCGCCGAGAGCAGCGCCACGTCATGAGCGCTGAAGGGCTCGCCATCGAGACGGTTGTACCCGCAGGCCGCCCCAATCACCACCCCCGAGGACCGCAACGGGACGCAGAGCGCGCGCTGCAGATCGGGCGGCATGGTGTCCACCGGAAAATTGCGCGGGTCGCTCTCCATGTTGTCGCAGATGAGCGGCTGATCGTTGAGCACGGTCCAGCCCGCCAGCGACCGCTCGACGGGCACCAGGCTACCGGCCACGGGTCGCATCAGCCCGGAGCCCGCCGCTACGCGGAGGAAGCGTCCCTCTTCCGCCATCACCAGGATCGCACAGCCCTGGACCTGGAGCAGGTTGCCCGCGAGGGAAACCACCTCCTCGAGCAGCTCGCCGCTGCTGCGGACGCCGAGCAGCGTGGAGCCCAGCCGCCGCAACAGATCCAGCTCGCGATTGCGCGCGTCCGCGGCCTCGATCGCGGCTTGCATCTGGGCGCGGCGCTGGCGGCTCCGGACATCCCCTCGGCGCATGGCGAGAAAGCCGCCGGCCGTGGTGGTCAGGGCGAGTCCGATGCCGAGCCACAGCGGCCCTTCGGAGGTGAAGTAGATCGCGAACCAGCCCGCGACCAGCGCGAGAGAGGTGATGCGGGCCGGATGATCCAGCCAGCGCCACATGCCGGAGCGCGCGGAGCGCCCAGCGGCAGCCGGCGCAGAGACGGCTGCGTCGGTCACGAGGGGAGCAGTCGGCGGATGCGGCGGACGACCGGAGTCCCGGCCGGCGATTGTGGCATGATCGGTAATTTAACGAAATGGACCACCGCTAGCCGGGTGGCCGCAGCTCGCGGGACTCGGGCTTCGGCTAGGCGGCCAGCTCGCTGATCCGCTGGGCCACATCCCGGATGTCCACCCGGGCGGCGAGGCGACCAAACAGATCGTAGGCTTCCCGGAAGAACGCCAGTGCCTGCTGTTTCTTCCCGTTGCTCTGATGCAGGCGCCCGAGCTCGCGGGAGGCCTCCGCCTGGCCCAGCACCCATTCGCTCTCCGCCGCGAGTCGCAGCGCGGTACGCAGACGATCTTCGGCGAGGACCGTCCGGCCGCTGTCCCGCAGCACTTTTCCGATGACCCGGTATGCGGCGGAAATGGAGCGGCGGTCGCCCAGGCGCTCGAAGGTGTCCAGCGCCGTCTCGGCGCGGGTGAGTGCGTCGCCGTACAACTGGCGCGCATGAGAGACCTCGGCGCGGTGCAGCTCGCACAGGCCGCGCAGGTAGGAGTCACCCAGCTGGATGGCGATCGCGGCGCTCTTGGTCAGCGAGCGTTCGGCTTCTTCCAGATCGCCGCGGCGGCTCGCGGTCACCCCCAGGTTGTGGGTGGCAATGGCACAGCCGCTTTCGTCGCCGATTTGCCGAAACGCCTCCAGGGCCCGGCGGTAGTGCGCGAAGGCGCCATCGTGCTCACCCTGCACACTGTCGATGATGCCGAGGTTTTGCTCGATCCGGCCCAGCAATCCCTGCGAGGAGCCGGCGAGGGCCAGCGCATTCACATAGCCGATCCTCGCGGCGGCGAGATGCCCGGCCTCGAATTCGAAGCCGGCAAGGGCATTCAGTGCCTCACCGGCAAGGATGAGATCACCGAGCGCCACCGCTTCGCGATAGCTCTGGGCGCAGAGCTCGCGTCCGCGAGCCGGATCCTCGCAGCGGTGGCGCACGACACCGAGCCGGCGCAGGGCTTCCACCAGAATCCCCCGTTCCTGGCCCGACTCGGCATCGCGCGCCGCCTGCTCATAACACGCGGCAGCCGCCTCCAGCCGGCCCGCGGTATCGTGCACCCGGCCGTGCAGCAGCGCCCGGTGGCCAGCCTGCTCCGGCTGGTCGGCGGCAAGCACGAGGGGATCCGTCTGCAATTCGGTCATAGCACCAAGGGTGCGAGCTTCGACCGGGCCCGGCTGGCTCAGTCCGCAGCCGCGATGACCACGCCGAGAATAGAATGGAGAAAGTACCGGGGGCGGCGCATGGCCATTCTCCTGCTGAGAGACAATTGTGACTGGACTGTTTAAATCTTGACTTCATGAATTCGCAACTGTTGTGCCTACAATGAGATAAACGATCTACTTCTATACAGTACCTAGTCAACAACTTGGTAAGCGCTTCTGCGGGAGCCACCTGAAGGCGCGCAGCACTCTGCAGCGGGCGGACCGGCGGACACCCGGGTTACCTGTAGCGGTGAAGCACCCGGCTCGACTGGGGAGCGCGTCCGACTGGGTGTAGCGCGCCTACCACTGCTGGCCCGGCCTTTCTGTGCCTCAGACGCCGAACGGGACAACGGCAATGGAGGGCCAAGCTCCCCCGGTAGTATTTTTTGAAATGGTGCTCTCCAGCTTTCACCCCGTCATCGCGCGCTGGTTTGCGGAGCGGATCGGACAGCCCACGCCGGCGCAGCGCCGCGGCTGGGAATCCATTCGTTCGGGGGCGGACACCCTCATCGCCGCGCCCACCGGGTCGGGGAAAACCTTCGCCGCCTTCCTGATCGCGCTCGACGACCTGCTGCGTGAATCGTTCGAGCACGAGTTGCCGGACGAAGTGCGCGTGGTCTACGTCTCGCCGCTCAAGGCGCTGAGTGCGGACATCCACAAAAACCTCGCCGAGCCTCGCCGCGAGATCCGCCGCCTGGCGGAATCCCTCGGCATGGGCCTGCCTCACATCACGGCCGCGGTGCGCTCGGGGGATACCACGCCGGCGGACCGGCTGGCCATGCTCAAGACGCCGCCCCACATCCTGGTGACCACGCCCGAATCGCTCTATCTCCTGCTCACCGCCGAGCGGAGCCGTGCGATGCTGCGCAGCGCGCGCACCGTCATCGTCGACGAGATCCATGCCGTGCTGGAAACCCGCCGCGGTGCCCACCTCGCCCTGACGCTGGAGCGCTTGGACCATGCTGCGGGGCGCCGACTGCAACGGATCGGGTTGTCGGCGACCCAACGGCCCATCGAGACGGTCGCGCAGTGGCTGAGCGGGAGCGGCGGACCCGCAACCGTCATCGACGAGGGCCACCGCCGCGCCCTGGACCTCGACCTCGAGCTGCCGGGCTCTCCCTTGCAGGCCGTGATGTCGGCCGAAGTCTGGGGCGAGGTGTACGACCGGCTGGCCGAGCTGATCAAGCAGCACCGCACCACGCTGGTATTCGTGAACACGCGGCGGCTGGCCGAACGGGTCGCGCGCCAGCTGGCCGACCGGCTTGGCGAGGCGAACGTAACCGCGCATCACGGCAGCCTGGCCAAGGAGGCCAGACTTTCCGCCGAAGAGCGCTTGAAGAGCGGCGGGTTGCAGGCGCTGGTGGCGACGTCCTCCCTCGAGCTCGGCATCGACATCGGGCACGTGGATCTGGTCTGTCAGCTTGGCTCGCCGCGACGCATCGCGACGTTGCTGCAGCGCGTGGGCCGCTCGGGCCACACGGTCCAGGGCACTCCGAAGGGGCGGCTCTTCCCGCTCAGCCGGGACGAGCTGGTCGAGTGCAGCGCGCTGCTCCGCGCGGTCGCCAAGGGCGAGCTGGATCGGGTCACCATCCAGGAACGGCCGCTGGACGTGCTGGCCCAGCAGATCGTGGCGGAGAGCGCGGCGGAGCCCTGGTCGCTCGACGAGCTGTACGCGCTGTGCCGCCGGGCCACCCCCTATCGGGCCCTGGAGCGCGAGCGCTTCGATGCCGTGGTCCGGATGCTGGGTGACGGGTTCGTAACCCGGCGCGGCCGGCGCGGCGCGCTGGTGCACGTCGACGCGGTCAATGGGCGCATCCGCGGACGCCGAGGCGCCCGGCTCACCGCCCTCACCTCGGGCGGGGCGATTCCCGACAACGCCGACTACCGCGTCGTGCTGGAGCCCGAAGGGACCTTCATCGGCACCCTCAATGAGGATTTCGCGATCGAGAGCATGCCGGGCGACATCTTCCAGCTCGGCAACGCTTCCTGGGAAATGCTGCGCATCGAGCGCGGCACGGTGCGGGTAGCGGATGCGCACGGCCAGCCCCCGACGCTGCCCTTCTGGCTGGGCGAGGCGCTGGCGCGGAGCCGCGAGCTGTCTGACGAGGTCTCCCTGCTGCGTCGCGAGCTCGAGCCGCGGCTCCCGGATCGCGACGGCGCGGTGCGCTGGCTGGAGGCGGAAGGCATTCCGCGCCAGGCCGCCGAGCAGCTGGTGGAATACCTGGGGGAGAGCCTGCGGATGCTGGGGGCCCTGCCCACCCGTGAGACGGTCGTCGCAGAGCGTTTCTTCGACGAGGCCGGCGGCATGCAGCTGGTGCTGCACGCCCCGCTGGGGAGCCGGATCAACCGCGCCTGGGGACTCGCCCTGCGCAAGCGGTTCTGCCGCCAGTTCAACTTCGAGCTGCAGGCCGCGGCGACCGAGGACGCGGTGCTGCTTTCCCTGGGGCCGCAGCATTCCTTCGCGCTGGAGAGCGTGTTCCGCTTCCTGAGCCCCGAATCGGTCCGCGAAATCCTGATTCAGGCCGTGCTGGATGCACCGGTGTTCGCCACGCGGTGGCGCTGGAACGCCAACATCTCACTCGCCGTGCCGCGCTACCGCAACGGCCACAAGGTGCCGCCGCCGTTCCAGCGGATGCAGTCGGAGGATCTGCTCGCCGCGGCGTTCCCCGACGCCGCCGCGTGTCTGGAGAACATTCCGGGGGACCGTGAGATCCCCGATCACCCCCTGGTGGAACAGGTCATCGACGATTGCCTCCACGAGGCGATGGACCTCGACGGACTGGTGGAGCTGCTGCGCGGCCTGACCACCGGAGCCATCGGCGGGATCGCACGCGACCTGCCCGAGCCCTCGCCCCTGGCCCACGAGATTCTGAACGCCAGGCCCTACGCGTTCCTCGACGATGCGCCGCTGGAGGAGCGCCGCACCCAGGCGGTGCAGACCCGGCGCGCGCTGGAGCCCCGCTCTGCCGAGGATCTCGGCGCGCTCGATTCGGCAGCGATCGAACGGGTGCGGGACGAGGCATGGCCCGAAGTCGAGCATGCGGACGAGCTGCACGACGCGTTGCAGGTTTCCGGTTTCCTGACCGCGCGCGAGGGTGCGAGCGGGCGCAACGGCGTACCCTGGACCGGTTACTTCGAGGAGCTGGAACGGGATTGCCGGGCCATGCGGGTCGGCGGTCTGTGGGTGGCGGCCGAACGGTACGCGCTGGCCCGCGCGCTGCCGAGTCCAGAGAGCGTGCGCGAGCTGCTGCGGGGGCGGCTGGAGATTCTGGGCCCGACCACGGCGAGAGGACTGGCGGAATCGCTGGGGGTTTCCCCGGACGATGTGACGGCCGCCCTGTATGCGCTGGAGGGCGAAGGCGTCATTCTGCGCGGCAGCTTCACGCCCGGAGCGGGGGAGCTGGAATGGTGCGAGCGGCGGCTCCTGGCGCGGATCCATCGCTATACGCTGAACCGGCTGCGCGCGGAGATCGCGCCGGTAAGCGGCGCCGACTTCCAGCGTTTCCTGTTTGGCTGGCAGCACGTATTGCCCGAGACTCGCAAGGCGGGACTCGAGGGACTGGCCGCCGTGATCGAGCAGCTGGACGGCTACGAGGTTGCGGCGGGTGCCTGGGAAGCCGAGGTGCTGGGCGCGCGCTGTGAAGAATACGATCCGGCGCTGCTCGACATGCTGTGCCTTACCGGACGAGTCGCTTGGGGGCGCCTTTCCGCGCCCGGAGCGCCGGCGTCCGGGAACGGTGGAGCTCACGGCGGTCGTCCGATCCGCACCACGCCGGTCGCGCTCTTTCAGCGGGAACACGCCGAGCTCTGGCTGAGTTTGGCCCCACCCAGGGCGACCGAGCGGCTTTCCAGTTACGGGCTCGCGGTGCACGAGACATTGGTGCAGCGGGGCGCCTCGTTCCTGCCCGACCTGGTCGGTGCTTCGGGCCTTTTGCCAACGCAGGTAGAGCAGGCTCTAGCCGAGCTAGCCGCCCTCGGGCTGGTGACATCCGACAGTTTTGCCGGGCTGCGCGCTCTGCTCACGCCGTCCGCAAAGCGGCAGCCGATCGGCGCCGGGATCCGCCGGCAGCGCAGCGCCCCGTTCGG
>DATCWE010000232.1:0-13232 GCA_036566495.1 Gemmatimonadales bacterium
GCCGAACCCGCCGCAGAGAAGGCGGCCCCAAGCCCCGCACCTTCGCCGGCGCCCGCCCCCCCGCCCCCCGCATCGTCCGGCCGAGTGAAGGCCTCTCCGCTGGCCCGCAGGATCGCCGCGGAGCAAGGCGTAGATCTGGCGGCGGTGAGCGGGAGCGGTCCGGAAGGGCGAGTGATCAAGCGCGATCTGGAATCCGGCCAGGCGATCAAGGGGACGGCTCCAACCGACGCGGCGCGTCCCCTGATCCGTCCCTCCGCCGGCGCGTCCTTCGAAGACGTCCCGCTCACGCAGATTCGCAAGACCATCGCCAAGCGCCTGGTCCAGTCGATCGGCCCGATTCCGACCTTCTACCTGACCAGCGAAGTGGACATGGAGCGCGTGGCCGAGGCGCGCGAAGCGCTCAACGCCGCCGCGGGAGAGCAAGGCAAGACCTCCTTCAACGACATCGTCCTCAAAGCCGTGGCCACGGCGCTGCACCAGCATCCCGCCTGCAACGCCTGGTGGCAGGACGACCACGTCAGGGTCTGGCGCGAAGTGCACCTCGGCATGGCGGTGGCGATCGAGGACGGCCTCATCACGCCGGTCATCCGCAACGCGGACAGCAAGTCCCTGCGCGAGCTCGCGGCCGAAACGCGCGACCTGGCCAAGCGCGCCCGCGAGCGCAAACTCAAACCCGAGGAATACACCGGGAGCACGTTCTCGGTGTCCAACCTGGGCATGTTCGACATCGAGCATTTCACCGCGATCATCAACCCTCCCGAGGCCGGCATCCTGGCCATCGGGAGCATCGCGGCGGTGCCCGCGGCCGTCGCCGGGCAGGTCCAGGTGCGACGCCGCATGCGCATGACGATGTCGTGCGACCACCGGGTGATCGACGGGGCCACCGGGGCGCAGTTCCTGAAGACGCTGAAGCTGCTGCTGGAGAATCCGTTGGCGCTGGTATGGTAGGCCTGATTCCCTGATTCCGGAGCAGACCGTGGCCTCATTCGATGTCATCGTGATCGGCGGCGGACCGGCCGGCTACGTGTGCGCGATCCGCGCCGCCCAACTTGGCCTCAGCACCGCCGTCGTCGAAAGGGAAAAGCTGGGGGGGGTGTGCGTGAACATCGGATGCATCCCGACCAAGGCCCTGCTGCACAGCGCGTACGCGCTCAATCTGATCGGCCACGATGCCAAGGCGTTGGGGATCGAGGTCGGGAGCGTCAAGGGCGACTACGGCGTGGCGATGAAACGCTCGCGGCAGGTCGCGGAGCAGAACTCCAAGGGTGTCGAGTTCCTGATGAAGAAGCACAAGATCAGCGTGCTCAAGGGGCAGGGAGTGCTGCAGCCGGGCAAGCAGGTGAAGGTCGGCAGCGACGTGCACGAGGCCAAGAAGGCCGTGGTCATCGCGACCGGCTCCCGCGTGAAGGGCATCCCGCAAATCGGCCTCGAGATCAACAAGACCACGGTGATCAGCTCCGATGAAGCATTGTTCCTCGAACGGGCCCCGGCCACGATGGCGATCGTGGGAGCCGGGGCGGTCGGCTCGGAGTTCGCCGACATCTTCAACGCGTTCGGGACCAAGGTCACCCTGATCGAAGCGCTGCCCAGGATTCTGCCGATCGAGGACGCCGAAGCTTCGGACGTGCTCGCCAAGAGCTACCGGAAGCGGGGGATCACCGTGCTGGCCGGCGCGAAGGTGCTCAAGGCGACGGTCGGCGCCAACGAGGTGACCCTGGAAGTCGAGGCGGGCGGCAAGACCGAAAAGGTGTCGGTGGAGAAGGTGCTGATGGCCGCGGGGCGTGCCGTGAACACGGAGGGCATGGGGTTCAAGGAAAGCGGCGTGCAGCTCACCGAGCGGGGTTTCGTGAAAGTGAACCTCGCCACCCTGGAGACCACGACGCCCGGCGTGTATTGCATCGGAGACGTGGCCGGCCCGCCGATGCTGGCCCACAAGGGCAGCCGGGAGGGCAGCTTCGTCGCGGAGCTGATCGCGGGGCACCAGCCCCATCCGATCAAGTACGACAACGTCCCCAGCGTCACCTACTGTCACCCGGAGGTGGCGAGCATCGGCCTGACGGAAGACCAGGCCAAGGAGAAGAAGCTCGAATACCAGATCGGCCGCTTCCCGTTCAGCGCCAACGGGCGCGCGCGCGCGTCGATGGAGACCGAGGGCTTCGTCAAGATCATCCGGGACAAGAAGTACGGCGAGATCCTGGGGGCCCACATCGTGGCCAGCCATGCCTCGGAGATGATCCACGAGCTGGTGGTGGCGCGGGAGAACGAATACACGGTGGAGGAGGTGGATCTCGCGATCCATGCCCACCCGACGCTGTCGGAAGCGATCGCCGAGGCCTGCCTCGACTCGATGGGGAGAGCGCTCAACATTTGAACGAAAGCCCGGACACTCCGCCTCCCGATTTCGTCGGCCGCATCCTCGCCGCACTGGGCTTCGGCGCCGCGCTGGGCGTCGGCCTGCAGGGACTGGTAACCTGGACCGTGCGCATGCTGCAGCGCGGTGGCGCTCCCGCCACCGCACCCGCGCTCACCTCCGCGCCCGCGCTCGTGCTGCTCCTCGGAACCCTTGCCGCCATCGTTGCGGCGGGGCTGGCGGCCTGGGTGCTGCTGGCGGTCATCCGGAATCCCTGGCGCCAGGCCATGCTGGCGATCGTTGCGGGTCTGGGCTCCTTCGTGCTTTCGCTGGTGACCCTGCCCATCGACCGGGCGTTCGGCCCGTCCGGCCTGCTGGGCCTGGTGGGCGTGTCGACCCTCGCCTGTCTGCTGCTCGCCCGGCGCATCACCGCCAGCCGCAAGCCGGCATGACCCGTCCGCTCATCGTCGTCGACCTGGGCCGCCGGGCCTACGGCGGGGTGCTCGAGCTGCAACGCTCCCTTTGCCGTCGCCGCGTCGCCGGCGAGTCGTCCGACGACGTCCTGCTGCTGGTCGAGCATGAGCCCGTGGTGACCCTGGGACGCGGCACGCAGTCCGGCAGTCTGCCGTTGTCGGCCGGCGCGCTCGCCGCCCGCGGCCTCGAGGTGTTCGAGGTGGAGCGCGGCGGCGACGTGACGCTGCACGCCCCCGGGCAGCTGGTGGGCTACCCGATTTTCGACCTGACCGGCTGGCGGCGAGACCTGCACTGGTATCTCCGCCGGCTCGAAGAGGCCTTGATTCGCGGGCTCGACCGCCTGGAGATTCCGGCGGAGCGGAATCCCGGCAAGACCGGGGTCTGGACGGAAGGGCGCAAGATCGCCAGCATCGGAATTCACGTAAAGCAGTGGGTCACGCTGCACGGCTTCGCGCTCAACGTCTCCACCGAGCTGGCGCTCTTCGACCTGATCGTGCCCTGCGGCATCCCGGGGGTCACCATGACGAGCGTGGCCCGGGAACGGCCCGGACTCGAGCAGCCCTGGGAACGGTCCCGCGCCGCGGTCGTCGCCGCATTCGGCGACGTCTTCGAGCGTACGGTGGAGCTGCGCGCGGCGGCCGATCTCGCGGCGCTGCCGTCGCCGTGACGGAGCGACCGGCGGCGGATCGCCTCCCGCCCGGACAGATTCGCACCACCAAGTGGCCGGTCCTGCATTACAGCCACGTCCCGGCGATCGATCCGGCCGCCTGGAGGTTCGAGATCGGCGGATTGGTGGAGCGCCCGCTCCTGCTGCGCTGGGACGACCTGGCCCGTTATCCCTCCCAGGAAACGCAGTGCGACATCCACTGCGTAACACGCTGGAGCCGTTACGACAACCGCTTTCGCGGCGTCCCGGTGCGCGCGTTGCTCGCCGAGGCGCATCCCCTGCCCCAGGCACGGTTCGTTCTGGTCCACGCCGCGCCCGATTACAGCACGAACCTCCCGCTCGGCGACCTCGACCGGGCAGAGAACCTCCTCGCCACCCACCACAGCGGAGAACCCCTCGCTGCGGAGCATGGGGGCCCGGTCCGCCTGCTGGTGCCGCACCTCTACTTCTGGAAGAGCGCGAAGTGGGTGACCGGCTTTGAGTTTCTGGCCGAGGACACGCCGGGGCTCTGGGAGCAGAATGGTTACCACATGCGCGGGGATCCGTGGGCCGAGCAACGCTTTGGAAGGCCTGACCCCGTGCGCATGCGGCGTGGATCGCGGCGCTGAGCGATGGCCGCGAGGATTGAGGGGGGTCTGCGGACCCCTTATTATCCGAAAGTATGTCCGACTCGCTGGATCGCGGAAAGCTGGATACGCTCGCGGAAGGAAAGGTCGCGGATATTCTGCGTGCGGCCGCGAGCTGGGCCAAGGATGTGCCCCCCGCGCTGACGCCGCCGATTCGCGCCGTCTGCGTGCGGCTGGCCGAAATGGTGGCGGACCAGCGGCACTACCTGGCACCGTTGCCCGAGCCGCAGGAAACCGAGCGCAGCACGGTATTGACCCTGGTCGCCGAGCGCCTCCGCACCGCACCGGTCACCCGCGACATCGAATCCCTGCTCCAGGAGCTCGCCGATATCGAGCTCCGCGCCACCGGCTCCTGGTCCGTGGTGGAAGGCGCCCAGGCGCAGTGGATCGCCACCGCCATCCGGTTCCTGGACGGTAAAGTCAGCGAGCTGCCCTCCGACCAGCGCCCGGATCCCTATTGGGCCGATGATGTCGTCGCGGGAATCATCGCGTCGGTGCGGGCGCTCATCGGCGTGGACGAGCTGCACGCACGCACCGAGGCACGCTATTCCGGGCCGCAGAAGCGGGCCGGGCAGGGAGAGGAGGCTAGCGAGTAAGCTCCCGGCTATTCGCTATTCGCTGCAGCCTTTTCCGCAAAGAGCTGGAAGAACTTCCCGAATACCTCGATGCCGTCCCAGATCTGCTGCACGTTCACCTTCTCGTTGGGTGAATGCAGCCCGTCGTCCGGGAGCCCGATGCCGGTGAGCAGGACCGGCGCGCCGCCGGCCTGGAGCTCCGGCACCACCGGGATCGAGCCGCCGGACCGCACCGGCACGGTGCGGCGCCCCACCACGCCTTCGAACGCCTCGTCGAGGATGCCGAACGCCGGATGGCTCACGTCGCAGCGCACCGGATCGCCGCCGTGGATCAGCTTGACCTCGACGTCCGCGTAGGAGGGAGCGAGCCGCTCCACCGCGCGGGTGAGCCATTTCCCCACCTTTTCATGATTGTGTCCGGGCACCAGGCGCAGACTTACTTTGGCCATCGCCTGGGCGGGAATCACCGTCTTGGCGCCATCGCCTGTGAAGCCACCCTTAATCCCGTGGATTTCGAAGGTCGGCAGGGCCCAGACCCGCTCCAGCACCGAAAAGTCCTCGAGCCCGGTGAGGGCCCGACCGGTGACCTCTTCCTCGAGGAACCGCTGTTTGTCGAAGGGCAGACTCTTCCAGGCCTTGCGCTCGGCCTTGCTGGGGGCCTCGATGGCCTTGTACAGCTTGGGAATATTGATGCGGCCGGAGCGATTCTTGAGCCGGGCGAGCAACCGGACCAGGGTCTCCATGGCATTGGGCGCAACCCCGCCATAGCTGCCCGAGTGCAGGTCCCGCTGCAGCGTGCGCACGTGGATCTCGGCGTAACAGATTCCGCGCAGGCCCGTGTATACCGCGGGAATACCGGGCGCGTAGTACCCCATATCCGCCACCACCACGGCGTCCACTGCGGTCCGCTCGGGCTCGGCCCGCAGCCGCTCGAAAATCACGTGCCCGCCACACTCCTCTTCACCCTCGACGATGAAGTGCACGTTGAGCGGAGGCGTGCCGCCCTTGTCGAGCACGGACTGATAGGCCTTGAGCAGCGTGAAGACCTGTCCCTTGTCGTCCACCGCCCCGCGCGCGTAGAGCTTCCCGTCTCGGATGGTCGGCTGGAAGGGGGGCGAAATCCACTCATCGAGCGGGTCAACGGGCTGGACGTCGTAATGCCCATAGCACAGGATGGTGGGCTTCCCTTCCAGGCGCGGGCTCTCCGCCCAGACCACGGGGTGGCCCTCGCCTTCGAGCAGCTCCACGACGGGACAGCCGAGCTTCCGGAAATGATCCATCAGCCAGGCCGCAGCCCGGCGACAGTCGGCGGCATGGGCGGGGAGCGTGCTGATGCTCGGGATGGAAAGAAACTCTGTGAGCTCGGAGAGCTGGGCGTCGCGAGTCATTGGAATCAGGATTCAGGATTCAGGGGTCGTTGAAAGTCGGGCTCTAAGATACCGCGGTGGCTCACTGTCCGCCCGTCGCGGCGGAATCCGCCAGGGCGCGCTGCAGCCGCGCAAACGCCGAGTCGCCGACCGCGCCGTCCATGAGCTGCTTGAGGGCCGCGACGCCGGCTCGGACGCTGTGGTCGTGCCGATCGTACCAGCGGTCGAACCAGTCGAGGTGGGTACGGTAGAGCCTTACCCCCACCAGCGCCGCGTTGTTGATGGGCCGCTCGGCCAGGCGGCCGACCCGCATGAGCCGCAGCTGGCGGCCCAGCGGGCCCTCGAGCTGGTCCCGCGCCCACCGCGCGATAGCCACGCGTCCCGCTTGCAGCGAATCCGCGGCAGGTTTCGTGGCATAGAAGACTTCCAGCCGATCCAGCAACGCCCGATAAAACTCGGCCAGCACGATTTCATCGGCCCAGCGGTCGCGAGCCCGGTCGGCCAGCACGCTGTCGCCGCGCCCCCGGAAGAATTCCTCGGTGGCGCGATATCCCACCAGCTGCGCGAAACTCTCGTTGAAGGGGGTGGCGCTCTTCACGTAGAGGGTGTTGTGGGCGATCTCGTGGAACACCAGGGAGGCGAGCTCGACGGAGTCCTTCACCATCGCCGTGGAGAGCAGCGGATCCTCGAACCAGCCCAAGGTGGAGTAGGCCGCCGCGGGCCTGAGATAGGTGTCGTACCCCTTGGCGAGCAGCTTGTCCGACTCCTGCTGGGCGCGCGGGAGGTCGAAGAACCCCTTGTAGGGAATCCGTCCGACGATCGGGTATTTCCAGGTCACGGGACAGATGCAGGTCTTCGGCGAGGCGGAGAGCACCAGCAGGAGGGTATCGCGTCCGATGTCGCTATAGGTCGTGTAGGTCTTCCCCGCGTCGAGCCCGAGCTCGACCGCGTGCGCCCGTACGGCGAGCACCAGCTTCAGGTAGTCGCGGGTGGCGGCATCGAGCTTCGGATCGGCGACCAGGCGCTCGATCGGGCGGCGCTTCTGCAGGATCAAGGTCTGCTCGATCCCGGCCCGGGTCAGGTAACGCACGTCCTCGCTCGCGACGTAGGCACCGCCGTACCCCAGCAGCAGCACGATCGCGGTGATCAGGACGCCCATGAGAATCCTCCGGCGCTTCACGGCGTCCAGCGCGCACCGAACAGATGCACGTCGTGACCCAGCGCGCTGCGATTCTGGAAGGCGTAGTCGAGCCGCGCCCGCCCCAGCAGCACGCTGCCCCCGAAGGTGGTGTTCGAGAGCAAACCGCCCACCAGTCCCGGCTGCCGGCCGGTCCCCACTCTGCCGAGGATACCAAGGCCGGAGACGGCCGCGCCGGCTTCCAGCCCGAGCACGGTGCGCCCGCGCTCGCCGGCCGACCACACACTCTCGATCGTGGCCAGCAGCCGACCGTTGGAGTAGGTATCGAGCAAGTTCAGGCTGAAGCCGAGGTGCAGCGCTGCGGGAAGGTCGAGGCCTCTCCCGCTCAAACGGGTCTGGCCGAGATTCTGGGCGCTGAGGGCCAGCGCGGCGATATCGAAGAAGGCCACCTGGACCGCGAGGTCGCCGGTCAAGGACCGGGTCACCGGACCGTCACGTTGCTCCACCGAGACGTATTTGGTGCTCGCACCCAGCGCGATACCACCCAGCCGATACACGACCGCTCCGACCCAGGAGAGATTGTCGTAGGTGGAGGAATCCGCCGAGAACAGCAGGTAGCGGCCCCCCACGCCCAAATTGAGCTTCCCGGCTCGGGTCGCGGCCGCAGCCATCGCGTAGGTGGAGTGATCCGGACGCCGGGTAAACCCCGCCTCCAGGCTGAGCACACGGATGGGCGCAATACCCGCCGGGTTGACGAAGAGCGCGCCGGCGTAGCCGGGCAGCGCCACACCGGCGCCCGCGAGACCCGCGGCCTGAACGCTGGAAGGAAACCCCATGATCACGGGGACCAGCCTCGGCTCACTCTGGGCCCACAAGGTGCCGGTGAAAGCGCCGGCGCAGAGCGCCGTGACGAGTCGCGAAACCGGGCTCAACGAATCCGCACGATACCGAAGCGGGCCTGTAAGGTGGCGTCGAGCGGTCCACCGCCGCTGCCGCGGAGTACCTGGAGGTCGACCGCGGACTCATTGGCCGCCTGGGTGATGAGGAAATGCCGCCCGGAGCCTGCCTTGAGGGTGCCCGCGTGGGAGAAATTGCCGTCGAGGGCCAACGCCTGGAGCGGAAACCCGCTGAACGGACCCGGCGGTGTGGCCGTGACCTGATTGGCAGGGTTGGTCCAGATCGCCCGCAATCCCCAGCTGCTGAAGCTCAAGAATCCTGTGGGCTCGCTCGGCAAGTCCGGTCCATCGTCGAGATACGCGGCCATGAGCCAGCGGGGCACCATCTCGGAGAAATTACCTCCCGTCACCCCGGTCAAATTGGCGACGCCGGTGAGCGAGGTCGCGACCAGGGAGCGGGTCGTGGCCGTGGCGAGCACATCGGCACCGTAATGGTCCAGCACCCACCGCAAAAACAACCAGCCCGCGCCACGCTCCTCCAGGGTTCCCTGGGACGAAGCAGGGAACACCAGGTAGTGGGTCTCGGTGTCCTTGAGATAGTCGTAGGAGTCCAGGAGATCGCCGCTGGTGTACTGCGAGCGGCAGGAGGGGTAGCCCGCCGCGATGCATTCGGCGTTGGGCACCAAACGCCCGCCCAGCTCCTCGGCGAAATGCGACATTGCCTCGTTGAGCCAGACCTCCTCGGAACTCCCCGCCCGCAGCAGAACGTGCTGGTTGAAGCTGATCATATGCTGGAACTCGTGGATCAGCGTCGGCTTGAGATTGTTGACGGCGAGCGAGCGGGTGACCACGGTACACTTTGCGGTCGCCGGCGCTGGCACCAGCGTGTAGAAAACCTCGGCCCGGTTCGAATTGGTGCCCGTCAGCAGGTCCCCACCATAGAAATACCCGATGATCCTCCCGTCGGTGCAGTCCGGAGTCAGACTGTTCACCGCGTCGGTCATCAGCATGAGCACCACGCCGTTGGCGTCGATGTCCGATTCGCGCCCGAAGGCGGTCGTGTCGATCGGATAGTGGTAGTTGTCGAAGGCGGCGCCGAGCTGGGCCAGATCGGAGTCCTGCAGCGGATCATTCTGGGGTACCGTGTTGTCCATATACACCGCCACGTGCTGGCCAATGTAGCGCGCGGTGGCCGCCACAGTCGTGAAGCTGGTGCAGGCCAGGTTGCTGCAGGTCTTGAAGTTCCTGACGTCGCCCAGGGGAGGCGCGGCCACGAGTGCGGGGGCCGTGTACGGGCCGGGGCGATTCCGCGGGTCTGCGGCGAGCTCGGCTTCCCGGCGGCGCAGCGTGGCGTCAAACTGCGCCGCCAGCGCGCCGGTGAAGCTCGGCGCGGGCGCCAGCGGGGTCGTCGAGCTGAGCGGCTCCAGGGGCAGGCTCTATCGCAGCAGGTAGGGACCCTCGATTCCAGCACTGCTCCTGGTCCCATTGGCGGAAGCGAGCACCAGGAGATATTTGGCTCCCTGGGCTCCCGCCGCCGGTATCCGCAGACATCCGCTCGCCGCGGCAGGATCGAGGATCACGTGCTGGCCGGCATTCAGCTGCGTGACGGCCACCGCGGCGCAGGCCTCGCTGGGAGTGGGAAGACCGTCCGGGCTGGAAATGCCCCCACAGCCCGCGAGGAAACCGCTCAGCGCGCACAGATTCCGGAAAGCTCGGCTGGTTTTCTGCATCCTGTGCTGGCGCCCTTGGAATGGAGTGGTAGGTTCATGTAAGTTAAAGTCAGCCAACGAGTTTTGACAACCAAGGAGACGCGCGAGGCCATCCGGCCCGCACTCGATAAATGCCTTTCGTCCACCTCCACACGCACAGCGAGTACTCCCTCCTCGATGGAGCCAACCGGATTCCCGATCTGGTGGCGCACGTAGGCCGGCTGGGAATGGACAGCCTGGCGGTGACCGACCACGGAAACCTCCACGCGGCCTGGGCGTTCTACGCCGAAGCCAAAGCCCGCAAGATCCGCCCGATTCTTGGCTTCGAGGCCTACCTGGCTTATGGCGACCGGCGCTCGCCGCAGAAGCCGGCCGACGCACCAGCCCACTACAGTCACCTGGTGCTGCTGGCCCGCAACCGGAAGGGCTATCAGAACCTGATCCGGTTGGCTTCGATCGGCTACACGGAGGGGTTCTACCGGCGGCCGCGCATCGACAAGGAAGTACTGGCCCGCTACTCGGAAGGTTTGGTCGGCCTGGCCGCGTGCCTCTCCGGCGAGATCGCCCACGCGCTCCGGGCCGGGCGCTACGAGGACGCTCGCGCATCGGCGGCCTGGTTCGCGGGCGTGTTCGGCAAGGACGGTTTCTGGCTCGAAATCCAGGAACACGGAATCGGGGAAGAGCGCCAGGTCACCGAGGGCATGTTGCGGCTCGGCAAAGAGCTCGGCCTCGGCGTGGTCGCCACCAACGACGCCCACTATCTGCGGCGGGAGGACGCCGAAGCGCACGACGTCCTGCTGGCCATCGGGACGGGTGCGGACCTCGATGACCCCAAGCGCTTCCGCTTCACCGGGCAGGAATCCTACGTCAAGAGCGAAGCCGAAATGCGCGGGTTGTTCCCCTCGCATCCGGAAACCATCGAGAACACGGCTCGCGTCGCGGAGCTTTGCGAGTTCGATTTCGAAAAACGCTATTTCGTGCCGAGCTTCCCGCTGCCCGAGGGGTACGCCGACGAAAACGCCATGCTGCGCGACCTCGCCGAGGCCGGCGCCCGGATGCGCTACGGCGACCCGCTGCCCGGCCCGGTCCGCGAGCGCCTGGACTACGAGCTCTCGGTCATCACCACGGCGGGCTATGCGGGTTATTTCCTGATCGTGCAGGATTTCATCGCCGCCGCGCGCGCCAAGGGCATTCCGGTCGGCCCGGGGCGCGGCTCCTCGGCGGGCTCCCTGGTAGCCTATTCGCTGCGCATCACCGACGTGGATCCCCTCCGTTTCGACCTGCTGTTCGAGCGGTTCCTCAACCCCGAGCGGGTTTCCATGCCCGACATCGACGTGGATTTCTGCTTCGAGCGCCGCGGGGAAGTGATCGAATACGTGCGGGAGCGCTACGGGCGGGACAGCGTCGGGCAAATCATCACCTTCGGCACCATGAAGGCGCGTGCCGCGGTCAAGGACGTCGCCCGGGTGCTCAAAGTGCCGCCCGGAGAAGCGGATCGCATTACCAAGCTGATCCCGTCCGGGCCGGCCTACAGCCTGACCATCCCCGAGGCGATGAAGAAGGTCGACGAGCTGCGGGACCTGGTGAATACCGCGCCGGTCTATCAGCGGATGATGGACCTGAGCGCGCGGATCGAGGGAATTTCCCGGCACGCCTCGGTCCATGCCGCCGGCGTGGTGATCGCGCCCGGGCCGCTCACCGAGTACGTCCCGGTCTGCACCGCGCCGACCAAGGGTGCGGGCCAGTCGGCGGACGGCGAGAGCGCCATCATCACCCAGTTCGAAATGGGTGCCCTCGAGCAGGTCGGCATGCTGAAGATGGACCTGCTCGGACTCAAGACCCTCACGGTGATCCACGATGCCGTGACGATGATCGCGCAGCGGACCGGTACCCCGCTCGACATGAGCGCGCTGCCCTTCGACGATCCCGCGGTCTACGAAATGCTGCGGCAAGGGCGGACCGGCGGCGTCTTCCAGTTCGAATCCCCGCTGGCCACCGACACGCTGCGCGCCATGAAGTGCGACCGCTTCGATGACCTGGTGGCCTCGAACGCGCTGCTGCGCCCGGGACCCCTCGACGCCGGCATGCACCTCGTGTTCATCCGGCGGCGGCTGGGACAGGAGGCCGTGTCGTACCCGCACCCGCTGCTCAAGGAAATCCTCGAGCCGACCTTTGGGGTCATCACCTACCAGGAACAGGTGATGCGGATCGCCAATGTGTATGCCGGGTTTTCCCTCGCGGAGGCCGACGTGCTCCGCAAGGCGGTCGGAAAGAAGGATGCCGAGCTCCTGCGGCGCGAGCTGGGCAAGTTCGTGGAGCGCGCGCTCGCGCAGGGGCATCCGCGGAAACAGGTGGACGAGCTCGCCGCGCAGATCGAGACATTCGGGCGTTATGGCTTCCCCAAAGCGCACTCGGTGGCCTACTCGGTGCTCGGATACCAGACCGCCTGGCTCAAGGTGCACCACCCCGCCGAGTTCATGGCGGCCCTGCTCTCCTCCGAAATCGGCAACACCGACAAGGTGGTGCAGTACATCAACGAGGCGCGGGAGCTCGGGCTCGAGGTGCTGCCGCCCGACGTCAACGAATCGGGCTTCAAGTTCACCGTGGTCTCGGAGCGGCGCATCCGCTTCGGCCTGGGCGCGGTGCGCAATGTGGGCCGCGGTGCGATCGAATCAATCATCGCGGCGCGCACCCCGCGCCACTTCCGCGACCTGGGCGACCTGGTCAACCAGCTCGACCTGCGGCTCTGCAACAAGCGCGTGATCGAATCGCTGATCGCGGCCGGCGCCTGCGATTCGCTCGGGGGGCACCGCAGCCAGCTGCTGGGGGCGCTGGATTTCGTCCTGGGGGAAGCCCAGCTGCGGCAGCAGGAGCGCGAGGCGGGCCAGGAGTCGCTCTTTGGGGAGGCGCCCACGCGACCGGCCCGCGAGCTTGCCCTGCCCGATGTGCCGGAATGGCCCGCGGCCGAGCGGCTGGCCCGGGAAAAAGAAGTTCTCGGTTTCTTCATTTCCGGACATCCCCTGGAGCCCTTCCGCACCGAGGTCGAGCTGTTCGGCACCCGGACCACCGCCACGCTGCAGAGCTGGAGCGAGCACCAGGTCACCGTGGCTGCCGTGGTCACGGGAGTGAAGCGGCAGCTCTCCAAGAAGAGCGGCAAGGAGTACGCCCGCCTGACGCTGGAGGACTTCCACGGCACCGCCGAGGCGATCGTCTTCCCCGAAAGCTGGGCCCGCCTCAACCAGGTGATCCGCGAGGACGCAGCCCTGCTGCTGAGCGGGGGTTACAGCGCCCGCGACCAGGGAGAGGATCGGGCGCCCTTCGTGGTCGAAGCGGCGCGTCCGCTCGGCGAGCTCAAGCGCTCCGGCGCGGTGGGAATCGCGCTGCGGTGGAGCTCGGGCGGCGCGCCCCGCGCCGAGCTGCTCCGCTCGGC
>DATCWE010000390.1:0-18173 GCA_036566495.1 Gemmatimonadales bacterium
CGGTCTTGAGCACCCGCTCGTCGAAGTCGAGCAGGTTATGGCGCTCGAGCCAGCTGCGGTAATTGTTGAACCGCTCCCGGTCATCGGCGGTGAGCGGCACCCCTCGGGCGCGATGCTTCCCGAACTCGACCAGCAGCCCCCCCCGCCGCTTCTCCGGGAACACGCCGAGCCGGCGCAGCACGTCTTTCTGGTACTCCTCGTCGGCGATGCCGAAGCCGCGCCTCACTCCGATCCAGTCGCCATGCTGCCGCAGGATCTCGGCGCAGAGCGCGTGCAGGGTGCCGCCCTTCACGTCCCGGGCCCGATCGCCCAGGGTGTGGTGCAGCCGCTCGGCGATCTCCTGAGCGGCTTTGTTGGTGAAGGTGACCGCGCAGATGCGTGCCGGATCGAATCCCCGCTGCTCGATCAGAAAGCGGATGCGCTCGGTCAGGCAAAAGGTCTTGCCGGCGCCGGGCCCGGCCAGCACCAGCATCGGCCCCAGCGGTGCTTCGATGGCGTCGCGCTGGCGGGGTGACGGTGTGAAGCCGGGTGGGATCGCGGCTTCGGTGTCGAGGAGCATCTGGAGAATCTAGCTGGGCAATGCGCCGCCTCGCGCCGAGGCTTTAGCGAGTCGCTGTCAGGGGTGTGCCCCACTCCACGATCCGGTCCGCCAGCTCGGTCATCACCTGCGCCGCCGTCCGGTTGGTCCGTTTGGGTACTTTGAAGGAGTGATCGCCCGCTTCGATCAGGTGCAGCGTGGCCAGCTCTCCGAGCTGTCGGCACACCCCGGTGAGCAGCTCGAGCTGGGCAAATTCGTCCCGGCTTCCCTGCAGAAAGAGCATGGGCACTCGTACCTGGGCCAGGTGGTCGGCACGGGAGGTCGAAGGTTTGCCGGGCGGGTGCAGCGGAAAGCCAAGAAACACCAGGCCACGCACGCCTGGAAGCGGTGCTTCCGCCTGGGCCGTACTCGTCATCCTGCCCCCGAACGATTTCCCCCCGGCAACCAGCGGAAGACCCGGCCACTCGGTGCGCGCCCGCTCGACCGCCTCTCTTACCCTGGCGGCCGCGACCACGGGCGAATCGGGCCGGTTGCGATGGGCTTCCATATAGGGGAATTCATAGCGCAGCGTGGCGACATCCCGCTCCAGCAGGGCCTGGGCGATCGCTTCGAGGAATGGATGCCGCATCCCGGCCCCGGCCCCGTGCGCAAGCACGTAGCCGAAGCGGGGGCTGGCGGGAGCGACCGGCAGCACGGTGGCGTGCTGGCGCCTTAAAACGTCACCAGCGCCAGACCGAGCAAGACCCAGTTCACGCCGGGCGATACTCTTGCCGCGGCTGCGTCGAGATGCTTTTCCCGACGGGCCTCGGCCTCGCGAGCAATGATCAGGGCGTCCGGAGGATGAACCACGGGGATCAAGACGTCCGGCGGAGGCTGAAACACGTCCGGGATCAAGGGGCCCTCCGCGGAATGCAGCATGGGAAGCGGCTGCTTCAGCGGCAGGTCGGCGGCAAGACCGGCACCGCTGGCGCAGCCGGCCAGAACGAGCAGGCCGATCCCCAGAATCCACCGTCGTCTTCGCGTAGGCCCCCCTTTGCGAGGGTAGGGAGCGTGGCCGGCTAGCGGATCCGGGTCCCTCGGGGATACGACATCCCGTGCCCGCCCACTTCCACGCCTCCGAGCATTGGCGAGCTCCGGTTGATCGCGATCCCGAACCCGCCACCTCGGCGGTGCAGATCGCAGTCGTCGCGGGCACCGCCCATTCCCCCGCGAATGATGATCGCTGGATCCCTGCCGTGCTCCGCCGGCATTGCCCGGCCCGCAAAGTCGCCGTTGCTCGCCAGGATTCCCTGGCCCGCCGCCGGGGCGATCGGGAGCGGCGCCATGTCCATGTTATGCATCGCCTCGACCGTGGAGCTGGTCGTCGGCCGCACCTCGGGGATCAGCTCCGCCGGGTTCGACTCCGCGATGGTGGGGCCGCTGGCCTCCCTGGGCTTGGGCGCCCGCCTGGTGACCTTGCGGGCCGGGGCCAGCTCCGCTGGGCGCCCTGCTTCCAGGGCCGAAACCACCGGGAGGGCGGTGCTTCCCCCATCGACGAGCTTGATCTGGCGGGTGGGCTGCGCTTGCGGGGCGTCGTGGGCGGGCTTGCTTCGTGCGACGGCCCAGACTGCTGTCACCAGGAGGGCTGCGGTAAGGACTCGTGCGCGCACCGGTCGCTCCTACTTTGCGGGTGGTTCCTAAATCTAGGTGAGACAGGACTTGAGCATCAGCGGCATATGCCGGGCCACGGTGTTCAGCCGGGATTCCAGGGGGCGGCGCCCTCGTCGGGCCTTCCCGACTGTCACCCCTGGGGTACAACAGTGTCTTACTGGAGGGACATGATGTCTGGACGCAGAGTCTCCTTGAGCGGGCTTTGCCCGGCCCTCGCGGTCCTGTTTGCGTGCCAGGGCCCCCAGCCTCGCAGCACCGGAAGCGATGCCGCCCTGGCCGACACGCTCAAGGCCCGAATCGCGGCCGCGTACGACTTCAGCCGGCCCGGGGTCGTCGAGAGGATGAGTGACCTCTATCCGGATACCGGTCGGGTGATCTCGGCGAGCGGCGGACAGCTCACCACCTCCCCTGATTCGCTGCGGGTGGGCATTGCGGACTTCTGGCGCAATGTCGGGCAGAATATGCGTGACCCCAAATGGGAGTGGGGTGACGTCTATGTGGATCGGCTCGGCCACGACGCGGCGGTGCTGACCGGCACCTGGTCGATCCCTCACATCGCTCCGACCGGGCGGCCCCATGTGATCCGCGGCGCCTGGACCGCGGTCTTCCGGCGCATCGGCGGCAAGTGGCTGATCGTGGCCGAGCACCTGTCCTCCCCTCCGGCGTGACTCCTAGCGAAACGTCCCGGGACTCACTTCATAGGTCAGGTGGTAGCT
This sequence comes from Gemmatimonadales bacterium, assembly GCA_036566495.1. GTDB lineage: Bacteria > Gemmatimonadota > Gemmatimonadetes > Gemmatimonadales > GWC2-71-9 > JABFSM01. The sequence continues at coordinate 2,905 of DATCWE010000390.1, forward strand.
CCCGACTTCGTCCTCGGGGGCCCAGAATCCCATTTGCTCGGTCCACCGGGTGCTGGCCAACCGCCGGCCCCGAAGGGTAAGGAATCCCGCGGCGCGTGTGGTGAGAACACCGATCTTGCGGAGGTCGCCGAGCCCCCGAAACCGCTGGGTTGAGCGCTCGGCTACGATACTCCGCGCGGTCAGGGGGCCGATCCCCGGCACGCGTACCAGCTCCTCGTAGGACGCGGTCTGGACCTCGATGGGAAACCGCTCCGCGTGAGCCAGTGCCCAGGCAGCCTTTGGGTCGAGAGCGAGGGGCAGATTCCCTGTGGCTTCGTAGACGACTTCGTCCGCGGCGAACCCGTAATCGTGCAGCAGATGGGAGGCCTGGTATAACCGGTGTTCCCGCAGGGCGGGCGCCGCTGGCAGGCTTTCCATTGGCGTGCGGGCGATCGGCCGAAACGCGCTGAAATGGGGATGATGCACTCCGCCGTCTTTGGAAAGGGCGGCGACCGTCTCGACCAGCGACCGATCGGTGTCCGGGGTTGCCCCGACGACGAATTGCATCGTCAGGCCGGAAGCACCGCCCGGGTGCAGCGGGTCGGCCGGCCGGCCCGCCTTGCGCGCTTCCCGCTCGCGCATCACCAGTCCGCGCACCTGCTCGAAGTCGTCCCGCGTGGTGGACCAGCTCTTTTCGGGAGCGATGGGGACAAGGCTCGCGCCGCACGCGGCTTCGAAGTTGAGCGAGATCCTGCTCGCCAGACTGGTCAATCGCTCGATCTGGGCGCCATCGGCACCCGGCGGCAGCTTGACGTGGATGTATCCTCCGAAACGATACCGCTCGCGCAGCAAGGCCAGCGCTGCAATCAGCTGGTCGACGACATGAACGGGGCGGCCCGGAATGCCGGTGGTGATGAAGAGGCCATCGCACCAGCCGCGTTGCAGGGCGCCCAGAAAAACCCGCACCAGCTCCTCCGGCTTGAGCAGCGTGCGCGGGAGCTCGCGATCCCGCCGCATCGGGCAGTAATGACAATTGAAGCTGCAGGCGCTGGTCATCAGGATGCGCAGCAGTCGGGTGCGTCCCTGCGTGGTCCTGAGATTCCGGATATTGAGGGGGCCGAGTGCGCCGGACTGTCTCGAGTGGCGCAGGCGGGGTGGCAGTGGTCTGCCGTCGCGGTCGTCGGCCGCGAGCGACATCAGGACGCCGAGCCTGCTTTCGAGATCGGGGCTGCTCATGGGGGCCTCCTTGAATCCCCACATGATACCCGAAGAAACCCCGAAAATCAAATGGCCCGCTGCTACTCCTCTACATTTGAGCCGCCTTACCCTCCCGGAGCGACGTTCCCCATGGTCTTTCTGGTCCTGCTGCTGGCATCCGCCCCGATCCCGCCGGCGATCGATACCACGAGTTACGTGGTCCTGAATCACGGCCGTCCCGCCGGAGAGATGCTGGTGATCGCTGCCGCCGACACCGTGGTGGTCAAGTACCATCACGTGGACCGGAACCGGGGCCCGCGTTCCGAGACTCACTACGTCCTTTCGCGGGGGCGGGTGGTCGCCGGGCGCACCTGGAACCTGCCGCTCTACGGCAACCCCGCCACGCTGGGCGCTCCGGCGGATCGCTTCGAGGTGACTCGCGACTCGCTTTTCTGGGGCAGGGACTCGACGCGCGGCGCCCCGCTTACACCCCGCACCTTCTACCGCCTCGGCTTCACACCATATGCGCAGACCCTGCTTGCGCGGTTCCTGCTCGGCCAGCCGGATCATTCGGCCCAGTTGCTTCCGCGGGGGACTGCGCACCTCGAGGTGGTCGGCGACACCGTGGTGCGGACCCGGCTCGGCCGGCAGCGAGTGCGCCTGGCCATGATGCGGGACACCGTCGGCGAAGCCAACGGGGTGTGGCTCGACGATCGCAACCAGCTCTTCGCCGACCAGGTGGGATGGTTCATCACGGTCCAGCGGGGCGCCGAGCAGGCCTTGCCGGCGCTGCGTGCGATCGAGATGCGTTACCGTGACGCCAATGGAGCTGCCCTGGCGCGGCGGGTTGCGCCTCCAGCCGCCGGCACCATCGCGATCACCGGGGGAGACCTGTTCGACAGCGAGCGCGGGATTATCGTGCCCCGTACCTCGGTGCTCATCCGGGGATCCCGGATCGTGGCGGTCGGCCCCGCGGACTCTGTCATCGTCCCGGCCGGCAGCGTGGTCGTCGACGCCACCGGCAAGACCCTCGTGCCCGGAATGTGGGACATGCACTCCCACGCCTTTCCGACCAGCCAAACGACTCGGGCGGTGACGGATCTCGCGGCGGGCATTACCACCGTCAGGGACCTGGCCTCCGACCTCGATATGGCGACGTCCCTGCGCGACCGCTCCGCGGCCGGATTGCTCGCGGCCCCGCGGTTGGTGCTGGCGGGATTTCTGGAGGGCCCGGGTCGCTGGGCGGGGCCGTCCGAAGCAATCGTGAGTACCGAGGAGGAAGCACTGGCGTGGATCGCGCGCTACGACTCAGCGGGGTACCAGCAGATCAAGCTCTACAATCTCATTCAGCAGGATCTGGTGTCCACGATCGCCCGGGAGGCCCATCGGCGTGGGATGCGGCTCAGCGGCCACGTGCCCCGGGGTCTCAGTACCCCAGCAGCGGTGCGGCTGGGGTTCGACGAGATCAACCACATCGCTTTTCTGCTCTCGACCTTCTATCCCGACTCGCTGTATCTCCCGGAGATGCGGGCCTATTCTGCGGTGTCCGCCGCAGTCGCTCCCTACTTCAACGTCGACGCGCCGGAGTTCACCGCGATGCTGGAGCTGTTCAAGCAGCGCGGGACCGTCATCGACCCCACCGTCAACCTGTGGCTGTCGGCACGCGCGCAGGGCGGAACCGCTCCGCCGAACGTGGGGATCCCGGCGCCGGCGAGCGATTCGCTGGCGCAACGGGCCGACGCGACGCTGCTCAGGATCATCAAGCGGCTCTACGACATGGGTGTGACGATCGTGCCGGGGACCGACGGCAGCAGCTACAACGCCGAGCTGGAGAACTACGAGCGGGCCGGCATTCCGGCGGCAGAGGTACTGCGCATCGCGACGATCGTCCCCGCCCGCGTCATGCAGGACGACCGCCAGTACGGGAGCATCACCGTGGGCAAGGTGGCGGATCTTTTCATCGTGGATGGGAAACCGGCCGAGCGGGTGGCCGATCTTCGCAAGGTCGATCGGGTGATCCGCGCCGGCCGGGTCTACGACCCGAAGGCACTCCGCTCCGCCGTGGGATCGGGAGGCTAGCGAGGCAGCCAAGGTCGGTTGCCTCCACCGGGTCGAGGGGCCAACTTACCGGCAGCGCACCGCACGTTAGCTGCGCGACCCGATCTCCTACAGCGAGCCCGCCATGTTCTCGTCTCGCACGTTTCTGGCCTTGTGGGTGCCCGCCGGCTTCACCCTGGCTTTCGCGCCGCTGCTCACGCCGGTCCGCGCCGTCCACCCCACGGAGTCTCTCGCCCCGGCAGGTCCGGACTCGGCGTTTCTCGCCTCTTACCGCTGGCGCAACATCGGCCCGGACCGCGGTGGCCGCTCGATCGCGGTGAGCGGCGTCAAGGGCCGCCCGGGCGAGGCGTATTTCGGCGCGGTCGGAGGGGGGCTGTGGAAGACCACCGACGGCGGCGAGAACTGGGGGCCGGTCACCGACGGGCTGATTACGAGTGCTTCGGTGGGTGCCGTGGCGGTGAGCGAGAGCAATCCGGACATCGTCTTCATCGGCACCGGCGAGACCTGCATCCGCGGCAACATCATGCCCGGCGACGGCGTCTACAAGAGCACCGACGCCGGCAAGACCTGGACCCACGTCGGCTTCCGCGAGTCCCACGGAATCGCGAAGATCCGCATCCATCCGAGCAACCCCGACATCGTGTTCGTCGCCTCGTTCGGCAAGTTCAGCGCGCCGAGCGCGGAGCGCGGGGTGTTCAAGAGCACCGACGGGGGCAAGACCTGGCGCAAGGTGTTGTTCCGCGACGACAAGACCGCCGCCATCGACATCGCGATCGACCGCAGCAACCCCAACGTGATGTATGCCGCGCTGTGGGAGGCCTATCGCAAGGAATACCAGATGTCGAGCGGCGGGCCGGGAAGCGGCCTCTTCAAGAGCACCGACGGCGGTGAGACCTGGACCGAGATCACCCGGAACCCGGGCCTGCCGTCGGGAGTCGTAGGCCGCATCGGAGTCGCGGTTTCGGGTGCCAGCTCGAATCGCGTCTATGCGCTGGTCGAGAACGAGAAGGGCGGTCTGTTCAAGAGTGACGACGCGGGAGCCAGCTGGACCCTGGTCAACGAAAACCGCGCGATTCGCCAGCGGGCCTTCTACTACACCCACGTCTTTGCGGATCCCAAGAACGCGGACGTGGTGTACATGCAGAACACGTCGCTGTTCCGCTCCGCGGACGGCGGAAAGACCACCGCCAACGTCGGCGGCGGGACCCACGGCGACTTCCACGATCTGTGGATCGACCCCGAGGACCCCGCGCACCTCGTGGTGGGGAACGACGGTGGCGGCGCGGTCTCGACCAATACCGGGGGACGCTGGACCGCGCAGGACTACCCGACCGAGCAGTTCTACCACGCGATCACCACCAAACACATCCCCTATCACGTCTGCGGATCCCAGCAGGACAACTCCACGCTCTGCGTGCCCTTCAACTGGAACGCGGGGTTCGGGGGATTCCGGCGCGGTGGCGGCGGCGGCGGTGCGCCGACGTCCCGCGATCCGACCGCCGGCGGAATGGCGGGGGCCTACCAGGCCGGCGGGGGCGAGCCCGGCTACATCGCCGCCGACCCGCTCAATCCCGACGTGTTTTACAGCGGCACCAACAACGGCGGCTATGTCGACAAGGTCGACCGGCGCACCGGCTATTCGCGCGAAGTAAACCCGTATCCGTGGTTCTATTCGGGAGAGCCCTCCAAGGATATCAAGGAGCGCTGGCAGTGGACCTTCCCGATCATCTTCTCGCCGGTGGATCCCAAGACGCTGTTCGTTTCGTCGCAGCGCTTGTGGAAGACCACGGACGGCGGCCGCACCTGGGCGGCGTTGAGTGGCGACCTCACCCGTCACGATCCCGCCACCATGGAGAAGTCGGGCGGCCCGATCACCGGCGACATGAACGGTCCCGAAGTCTACGCGGTCATCTTCTCGGTTGGACCCGGCAAGCGCGACGTCAACGTCATCTGGACCGGCTCGGACGACGGGCTGGTGCACGTTACCCGCGACGGCGGCAAGAGCTGGAGCAACGTCACGCCGAAGGCCATGCCCGAGTTCGGACGGGTCAGCCAGATCGATGCGTCCAGCTTTGCCTCGGGCACGGCCTATGTCTCGGTCCGCCGCCCACTGCTCGACGATTTCGCGCCTTACATCTTCAAGACCTCGGACTACGGCCGCAGCTGGACGAGAATTACGAACGGCTTGCCCGCCGACGGGTACGTCCACGCGGTGCGTGAGGATCCCACCCGGCAAGGCTTGCTCTACGCCGCCACGCAGCACGGCGTCTTCCTCTCCAATGATGACGGCGGCTCCTGGCAATCGCTCCGGCTCAATATGCCCGATGTGCCGGTGGCGGATCTGATCGTCGAACAGAACGAGCTGGTAATCGCCACCCACGGGCGCGGCTTCTGGGTGCTCGATAACATTGCGCCGCTCCGTCAGGTGACGGCGGAGCTCCTGGCGCAGCCCGGCCACTTGTTCACCCCGCCCGTCGGGGTGCGCTCCGGGACCGGTGTGACGATCAGCTGGCTGCTCAAGACGGCGCCGGTGACGGCGCGGCTCGAGATCCTCGATTCAGCCGGTGCCGTGCTGCGCGCATTCGTCACCGACACTACCCGGCCTGATTCGACCCGCGGCGCTCCGGCCGGAGGAGGGGGACGGGGCGGTCCCCCGGTCTACGTGCCGAAAGGAGCCGGTTTGCAGCGGCTGACCTGGGACTTGCGCGCGGAAGGCATTGCCAGCTTCCCGGGCATGATCTTCTGGGGAGCCGGGACGGCGGGACCCGCGGTGCCGCCGGGACGCTACACCGCGCGGCTGGTGGCCGACGGTCTTACCCTCACCGCGCCAGTCACGGTGCGGCGCAATCCCTGGTTCACCGACGTCAGCGATGCGTACCTGCGGGCCCAGTATGCCTTTTCCCGCCGGGTCCGCGACAAGGCGGACGAGGCCAACAAGGCGGTCATCGCGATTCGCAGCGTGAAGGCGCAGCTCGTCGATCGGCTCAAGCGCTCGGAAGACCCCGAGCTCAAAGCCAAGGGCGCCACGCTGAACACCAACAGCTCGGCGGTCGAGGAGAGCGTGTACCAGGTCCGCAACCAGAGCGGACAGGACCCGCTCAATTTCCCGATCAAAGTCAACAACCGGCTCGCCAATCTGCTCTCGATGGCCGAGCGCGGCGACGGGGCGCCGACTACCAACATGCCCGAGATCTTCGGGATTCTTTCCGCGGAGCTCAAGGCCTATACGGATCGCCTCGCCGCAGTGTGGGCGACCGACCTGGCCGCGGTGAATCGCGAGCTGGCCCGGCTCAGCCTGACGCCGATCGACCCCAAGTGCGCCCGGGCCGAAGGGTGCTCGGCGGTGCCGTGAAGCGGGCCGGATGATCGGGTCGCTCCTGCTTGCCGCGCTCTTGCAGGCGGGAGGCGCGGGTCCCCGCGCGGTTCCGGCCCGCCCGGCCTCGCTGCTCGTCAATGGAGGCTTTGAGGAAGGTCCGCCCGCCGGCCGGTTCGTCAACCTTGCGGGCGGATCCGAGACGATCAAAGGGTGGGTCGTGACCGGCGAGGGCGTCGATTACATCGGAACGCTGTGGCCGGGCTCCGAGGGCGCCCACTCGATCGACTTGGACGGCAGCGTGCGGAGCGCGACGACTCGGGGCTACGTCCACGGCGGCGTGGCGCAGCGCTTTGCGACGAAGCCCGGCACCGGCTATCTGGTGACCTTTGATCTGGCCGGTAACCCCTACGCCCCGCCGGCGAAGAAACTCATGCGGGTGTCCGCTGCCGACCAGAGCCAGGACTACAGTTTCGACGTGACCGGCAAGACCCCCGCGAAGATGGGCTGGACTCCCACCCGTTGGAGTTTCACCGCCAACTCGGCGTCCACCACGCTCGAATTCCGCAGCCTCACCCCCGCCGGCTCGACCGGCTGGGGCGCTGTGATTGACAACGTAACCGTCACCGTTCAGCCGGCCGACCAGCAGCTGGAGGTGACCGAGAGCGCGAAGGAAATCGAGGTGCGGATGGGGGCCGAGATACTTTTTGCGACGGCCGAGTACACCCTGCAACCCGCAGCGGCCCCGACCTTGGAGCGACTCGCCGCCCTGCTGAAGGAGCACCCCGGGCTACCGATCCTGATCCAGGGCCACACCGACAACGTGGGAAGCCCCGAATCGAACCGGGTGCTCTCTGAACGGCGGGCCCAGGCCGTGAAGGACTGGCTGGTTTCCCAGGCGGGAATGGCCGCGACGGTAATCTCGACCAAGGGGCTGGGCGAGACCGCTCCCGTTGCGACGAACGCCACGGCCGCCGGCCGCCAGAAGAACCGCAGGGTCGAGATCAGGCTGCAGAAGTCGCCCTGACGCAAGCTGGTCGCCGGAGCGCGCGAGTCGACTGATATCCGACCCTCATTACCGCCCGAATTCCGCCCCACTCGAATCCGGCCGTTGACTCCCGGCGCCATCCCGAAGAAATTGCTCGGGTTTGCCGGTCCGACATATTTGTGATGTCCGCTTGAACGAGTGACTCTGATATGAGCTCGACGCTGGCCAACGCAGACGGTTCTAATTCAACCCGCCGGACCTTCCTGGCCACCCTCGCCGTTGCGGGTCTTGGCCTGGTCAAGGTGCCCCGTCTACTGCGGGCAATGGAGGCCCCTCGCGCCCTCTCCTTCCACCACCTCCATACCGGGGAACGCCTCGCCGTGGAGTACTTCTCGGCGGGCGACTATGTCCCCCACGCGCTGCATGAAGTGAATCAGGTGCTGCGCGACTGGCGAACCAACGAGGTCCACCCCATCGATCCCACGCTGCTCGACCTGCTCAACGAGCTGCAGCGGGTTACCGGCACCCAGCACGCCTTCGACGTGATTTGCGGCTACCGGTGCCCGGCCACCAATGCCATGCTGGCCAATCACAGCGAAGCCGTCTCGCCCCGCAGTCTCCACCTCAAGGGCAAGGCCATCGATATCCGGCTGGCCGACGTCCCGCTCGCCAAGCTGCGCGACGCCGCCATCGGGCTGCGGCGTGGAGGGGTGGGATACTATCCCGATCCCGCCAACAACTTCGTGCACGTCGATACCGGCCGGGTGCGCCGCTGGTAGCGGGCCGGCGCTAAGGGCCCGCTGCGAGGTGCAGGGCCTGATCCAGCCGCTCGTCGTGCCCGTAGATGTCCTTCGCAAAACGTACCCTGCCGTCCGATTCGACCAGCGCCGTCGTGTAGAAGAGCACCACGGTCAGCGGACGCGTGAGGGTAAGCCGGCGCGAGACCTTGGTCTCGTCCTCCATGGCTTCCACGATCCGTTCCCGCGTCCACTCCGGCTGGTCCCTCAACACCCATTCGGCCAGACCCACCGGGTCTTCCACCCTCACACACCCGTGGCTGAAATCACGCCGGTTCCGGTCAAAGAGCTCCGCGGCCGGGGTTCCGTGCAGGTAGACGTTCTCGTCGTTCGGAAAGACGAACTTGACCAGACCCAGTGAGTTGTTGGCACCGGGTCGCTGCCGAATCCGAAGCTGCCCCTCGCTCACACGCTCCAGCGCGTCGTCCGATAGCTCGACCGGATCGGCGTCGTCGCCCTGCCCGCGGACGATTTCCATGTCGTTCTTGCGCAGGTAGCTCCCATCCTTCTCGATCGCGGGCACCGTTTCGTCCCGTGCGATCGAAGGCGGAATGTTCCAGTAAGGCCGGAAGATCAGGTACCGCATCTCCTCCACGAAAACCGGCGTCTGGGTGTCGAGGGCCTTGCCGACGATGACCCCGCTGCGGAACGCGGGGGGCCCGGAGGCCATCGGGGAGCTCCACGCGGTGAGCTCGAACATCGGAATGTTGACCAGCACGAACGGTTCGTTGTCCAGATCGCGCAGCCAGCGCAGCCGCTCGAGCGTCAGCTCCAGCTGATGAGCCCGCCAGCTCAGCGGGACGTTGAGCTCGTCGAGGGTGCCCTGGCCCACCACGCTGTCGGGTGCCAGGCCGTGTCGCGCCTGGAAGCGGCTCACCGCCGCGACCAGGGGACCACTGTAACGGAGCGGTACCGGCGCGAGTGCGGTTGCCAGGTCACCGGTGTAGGTCAGCCGGCGTACCAGCGCATCGAGTCCGGGTGCTGCTTGACCCGGCTTGAGCGGGACCGGCAAGCGCAGCGGTCGTTCGGCCAGCGAGTCCGCCGGCCGGCTGCGGTAACGCGTCAGGGCGTCGCGGGTCAGCCGGTACTGCGCCAGCGGCGGCTCCAGCTCAGCGACGACCTCATCGAGGCTTCCCTCCCGCAACGCATTGCTCAGCAGCGTGACATAATCGTGCCGCTCATGGGGAGGATCCAGCGCGAACCCGACGCTACGAGGGTTTACCCGCCCCATGTGCAGATGACGGAGATACCCCAGCACGTTGACGGTCATGCCGGCATCCAGGCGCGCCACGGTCTGGGGATCGGGCTTCTCCTGCGCCGAGACTTGTCGCGCCAGGCTGTCGAGCTGGCCGGCCGCGTAGTCTTCGGGGCGCAGGCCGTCTGCGTCCGCTTTGACCAGCCGTTGCAGCGCCTCGGCGCCGACCGGCCGCAGCGTGCCTTTGGAATTCACCCAGAGCGGCGTGTGCGCGGAGGCGTCATACAGACGAGCGAGCTGGGCGCGGGCTTCCGGGCTGGAGCCGCCACCCGGGATGCCCCGGCCGGTGCGGGAAATGGTCTCCAGCGCCTGCACCACGGCGTCGGGCGCACGGGGCTTCGTCGCCTTTGGGTCAGGCGCCCGTGATTGACAGCCGGCGAGTCCCGCGACGATGGTCCACATCGCAAGGCGCAGCCGAGCGGTCCGCGAATCCAGCAGGGGTAGGGTCGACATGCATGACTAGACGAGCGCGTTGCGTCGAGACGCACGTGTGCAAGCCATGCTGCTGCAGGTGGCTGGGGCTCCCTAACGCACCCGGCCGTATTTCCTGAGCGCCGCCAGCAAGCGGTCGTGGGGCAGGGCATAGACGCGCCGGTTGTCCGCGCCGGTCATAGTCTCCGCTGCGAGCATCGCGTTCAGAATCGCTTCCGAGGTCGCGTCCACGGTGGCTTCGAACAGGCGGTCGATCTGCTCGTTGGGGATTGACTGCCACGACACCACGCTGTCCGCGCCGTCCGCGCCGGAGTTGGCGGTGGAGAACGCCAGAAAGATGTCGCCCGAGGAGTTTCCGCCGATCCCCCCCATGCGGCCGATGCCGAGCGCGGCGCGCTTGACGATCCGCTTGAGCTGGTGCGGCAGCAGCGGCGCATCGGTAGCCACCACCGCGATGATCGACCCCGTGTCGCCCAGGTCCTCGCCGGGGCCTTGTCCGCAGTGCCGAGTGCCGGCGTAGCTGCCATCTTCGAGCGGAACGTAGCAGGGCAACAGATCGGGGATCTCCTGGCCCACCGGGACCCCCGCAACCGAGAACCTTGCCCGCCCTCCGTAATTGCACTGCACCAGGACGCCCACCGTGTACTCCTGCCCGAGCACGCCGACCCGCCGGGACGCGGTGCCGGTGCCGCCTTTGAACTGGTGGCATACCATGCCGGTGCCGCCTCCGACATTGCCCTCCGCGACGGCGCCGCCCTTCGCCGCATCGAGCGCCGCGAGCGCGTGCTCCTTGCTGACGTGAAAGCCGTTGATGTCGTTGAGCCCGCCGTCCCAGGTTTCCGCGACCACCGGCAGCGACCAGTCGAAAGCCTTGCCGCGGCGGACCACCCATTCGATCACCGCGTCGTGCACGATGCCCACGCTGTGGGTATTGGTGATCATCACGGGTCCGCCGAGGAACCCCGATTCCTCCACCCACGTGGTGCCGGTCATCTCACCGTTGCCGTTGAGGGTGAACCAGGCGGCAGCCACGGCGTGCGAATCGCCCTTGCCGCGCGGCAGGATCGCGGTCACCCCGGTGCGGATCGGCCCCTTGCCCTGCACCAGTCTGCCCGCGCCGGAGATCAGCGTCGTCAGGCCCACCTCTACCCCGGCGACGTCGGTGATGGCGTTGAGCGGCCCGGGCGTTCCGTCGAGAGGGATCCCCAGATCCCGCGCGCGTTTGCCCGGCTGCGCTGCGCCGACCGGCACCAGCACCAGGGACAGCAGCAGGCAGCGAAAGGGGCGGGAACGCATAAGCGAGCTTCCTTGCGAGAGGAGGGGGAAAACGGGTTTGGCGAAGATAACGCCCGGGGCTAGGTTGGAGCATGACGACCGTTCCGCTGGTTTTCCCCGGCCGGGCCGACTTCGACGCCGCCCGCTCCCGGGTGAGCGCGCATGCGTATCACACGCCGCTCTACACCTCGCGCACGCTGAGTCAGGCGAGCGGCTTCGAGGTGCGGCTCAAGGCGGAGCTGCTGCAGCGCACCGGGAGCTACAAGATCCGCGGCCCGCTGAACAAGTTCCCCCAGCTCAGCGCGGAGCAGCGCGCCCGGGGCGTGATCTGTTCCTCCGCGGGGAATCATGCCCAGGGCGTCGCCCTCGCGGCCGCCATTCACGGCCTGCACGCGGTCGTCGTCATGGCGAGCAACGCCACGCCGTCGAAAGTCGCCGCCACGCGCGGCTACGGGGCGGAAGTCATCCAGCACGGCACCATCTGGGACGAGGCGAATGAGAAGGCCCGCGAGCTGGTCGCCGAGCGGGGGCTGACCTACATCCACCCGTTCGATGATCTCCAGCTGATCGCGGGGCAGGGCACTGTCGGCCTCGAAATCCTGGAAGACTGGCCCGAGGTGGACGTCGTCGTGGTTCCGATCGGCGGCGGCGGGCTGATCTCGGGAATCGCGCTCGCGCTCAAGAGCCGTGATCCGCGAGTGCGGATCATCGGCGTGGAATCCTCCGGCGCTCCCGGCATGCAACGCAGCGTGGCCGCAGGGCACCTCGTCACCCTGGAGCGGGTGGACTGCATCATCGATGGCTTGCGGGTGCGCCGGGTGGGCGAGCAGAACTTCGAGATCGTCCGCCGGTTCGTCGATGAAATCGTGACCCTGCCCGACGCGGAAATCTTCGACGCGATGCTCTGGATCATGCACCACGCCAAACTGGTGGTGGAAGGAGCCGCCGCCGCACCCGTGGGCGCGCTGCTCAAGGGCCTGATCCGCGCCCCGGCGGGGGCCAAGGTAGTCTGCGTGCTGAGCGGAGGGAACGTGGATCTGGAACAGCTGCGGGGATTGCGCTGGAACTAGCCGCAAGGAATGGGGAAGGGGGAATCAGCCCAGTCCCCCCTTCCCCTCACCACCCCAATTCCCCTTCCCCACTCCCTAATTCTGCTGCTTGGTGCGCTCTCCCGGCTTGTATTTGACCGTCACCGGCTCCGCGATCGTCACCCGCAGCTTGGTGCCCGCGGGCAGCACGATCTGGTTCCCCTTGGTGGCGACCGCCACGCCGGTGCCCAACACCGCGCCGATCACCGCCCCTTCGACGGTCTTCCCGGCGATCGCCCCCACCACGCCACCCACCACCGCGCCCCCGCCGATTTCGGCCGCGCTTTCCAGCGCGTCGTTCTTGCCACGGACCCGGAAGGGCTCCGCGGCGATCTGATAGCTGCGGCCCTCGCTCTCCAGCTGGGTGAACCGCAAGGTCAGCTCCGGCGCGCCCGCGATCCGTCCGCCGCCCTCAGAGTGCGTGACCTGTCCCTGGATGCTGGCCCCTTCCGGGAGGTCCGCGCCTTCCGCCAGGTGAATCGGAGCCTTGGTGATGAGGCTGATCCGCTGGCCGACATCGCTGCTCTTGGTCGATACGGTATTCTGGAGCGCGGCCACGATGCGGGTGCCCGCCGGAATCGTTCCGTCGCGCATGCCGGATCGGCTGACCGCCGCCGCCGCCACGACCCCCGCTGCCGCGACCGTCAGTGCTCCCACCACCCAGCGGGCGCGGCCGGTCCAGAAGGACTTGCCGGCCGCCGTAGTCGTCGCTGCCATGACTCCTCCTTGAGGCGCTCACTAGCCTCGAAGACGAGCAACTGGCCGAAAATTGCACGGCCAGGCACCGACAATCATTCACCCACCGGCCGCAGCTGGGAGCGCAGGCGCTGCTCGGCCTGCCCGCGGCTCTCCGGATCGCCGAAGATCTTTTCGCCGTCGTATCGGCCGTTTTCGATGAAGACTTCGGAGATCTGGCGACCGGCGGTGATGCTGCCCGCCAGGTGCACTCCGGGCAGGTTGCATTCCAGCGTCACGGGATTCAGGCGGGGACGGCCCGATTCCGGTTCCAGCTCGATTCCGAGCCCCTGGAACAGCTCGAAGTCGGGGTGGTACCCCGTCAGCAGGAGCACCCGATCCGCGGCGATCCGCTCAGTGCCCGCAGGCGTCTCGAGGGTCACCGCGTCCGGGTCGATCCGGGTGACCCGGCTGCCGAAGCGCGCCGCGATTTCGCCGCCCTTGATCCTGTTCTCGAGGTCGGGCTTGAGCCAGTACTTGACGCTCGGCTTGAGCTCGGTCCGGCGGTAGACCAGGGTCACTCGCGCACCGGCGCGGTAGCAGTTCAGCGCCTGTTCGACCGCCGAGTTCTTGCCGCCGACGATGAGGAGGGAGAGCCCGGCCGAGAGGTGCGGCTCGTCGGCGTAGTGCGACGCATGGGGCAGCGCTTCTCCCGGGATGCCCAGCAGGTTGGGATGGTCGAAGTAACCGGTGGCGAGCACGAGCCGCTCACAGTGGATTATCTCTTCGCCCAGCCGAGTGCTAACCCGGCATTGCAGAGCGCCGGCTGTCGCCTCGAGTCCCGTTAGGCGTACGAACGGGCGGACCCGCAGCTGCTCCACCCGGGCGACGCCCCGATAGTACTTGAGCGCCTCCTCGCGAGTGGCTTTGGGCCCCGCGCAGACCAGCGGGTGCCCGCCGATTTCCAGGCGCTCCGGTGTGGTGAAGAACACCATGCCGACCGGATAGCGCACGATGGAATGCGCGATCGCGCCGGCATCGATGATCAGCGGGTTCAAGCCCCGGCGCCGCGCCGAGATGGCGCAGGCAAGACCGATGGGTCCTGCGCCGACGACGAGAACCGTCTCGCTCTGCATGAAGGGTCCCCACGAAAGGTCACATAATCTAGCCCCCCGCCTCATTTCCCCTTAAGCTTCCTGGTGATGAGCGACGTACCGGAAAACTCCGCCACGGCGCCCGCACCCGTCGGTGCCGATCAGCTGCTGGAGCGTCTGCGCGCCGCGACGATCGGCGAGTACGACCTGTACGGCGAGCTGGGACGCGGCGGCATGGCCACCGTGTATCTGGCCCATGAGCTGGCCCTCGACCGCAAAGTCGCCATCAAGGTCATGGCGCCGGCGCTGACCTACGGCCCCGGCATGAGCGAGCGCTTCAAGCGGGAAGCGCGCACCGCGGCCCAGCTTTCCCATCCCAACATCATTCCCGTCTATGCCGTCCGTGAAGCGGGCGAGCTGCTGTTTTTCATCATGAAGCTGGTGGAGGGCACCCCGCTCGATTCCATCATGCGCGAGCTCGGCAAGCTGCCGATTCCGATGGTGGAGGCCATTCTCGCCCAGGTGGGTGGCGCGATCGGCTACGCCCACCGGCGCGGCGTGGTGCACCGCGACATCAAGCCCAGCAACATCCTGATCGACGAAGAGGGCTGGGCGGTGGTGACCGATTTCGGGATCGCGAAAGTGCAGGAGACCGAGGCGCTCACCCAGACCGGGACAGCGGTGGGGACTCCCACCTACATGAGCCCGGAGCAATGCGGTGGGGGCGTGCTCGACGGACGCTCGGACCAGTACTCGCTGGGCGTCGTGGCGTACGAGATGCTCACCGGCAAGCCGCCATTCGCCGGGTCGATGATGGCGCTCATGTACAGCCACTTCCACGAAGCGGTTCCGCCGATCACGCAGCTCCGCCCCGACTGTCCCCCGGTTTTGGAAGCGGCGGTGATGCGGATGCTCGAGAAGGATCCTGCCCTTCGCTGGCCGTCGCTGGAGGAAGCCGTGGCGGCGTTGGGAGCGCGGCACCTGGCGCATGACGACCCCACCCGGGACCAGCTCATCCTGCTCGCTCGCAGCGGCACGACGCATAAGATCGTCTCGCAGGTCCAGACCCCGCGCAGCCCCATTCCGCTCGCGCAGAGCAGGCGCACGACCGCGCCGGT
>DATCWE010000017.1:0-13115 GCA_036566495.1 Gemmatimonadales bacterium
GCCCCGCTGCTCCTGCTCCCGGCCCGCTGGACTCAGCTCACGAGCAAGTAATCACGCCGTCCACCGTGGAGGCCGCACCGGCGCCGATCTGCACCTGGCACTTGGTGAAGCCCGTGGTGATCGAAGTGTTGTTGACCGTCACGGTGAAGCCGCTCGCCACACCCGCGACCGTCGCCGAATTGCCGCTCGAGAGCGACGCATTGGTCTTGGCCTGCAAGGCTGCCCAGTCCGCCGCATACGTGTTGTAGTCGGAGAAGTAGGCTTCCTGGGAGGTCATGACGTTCCGGACGTCGGTCTTGACGGAGGCCAGCTTCGCCTTGTCCTTCGTCGCGGCGAACTTCGGAATGGCGATCGCCGCCAAGATTCCGATAATGACGACCACGATGAGGAGCTCGATCAGGGTAAATCCCTTGCGGTTCAGCATGAGTGTTCCTTCCAAGTGGGCCAGCCTGCGCGCCGAGAAAGAGGGAGACTGCAACGATACGCCGAGCGAGTCGCCTGTCCAGAGGAGCAATGACGGTGCCACGCTCCGCTCAACAGGTATCTCCCCATCCCCCAAGGGGATAAGCCTGGCGATCACCCCATCGGGCTGGACGGCCCGGAAGGCTTCGGAGGGCAATTGCAACGATTCCTCCGGATGCATGGCAGCACTTAGTCTGCCGCGGCCACCCCGGCCATCATTTCGCGCACAAACTCGAGCTCATCCTGGTTGACCAGGTGGCCCATTCCGGGATAGACGCGCTCGGTCACCGTGGCGCCCATGCGCTCGAACACCCGAGCACTCTCTTCCACCCGTTCCCAGGGGACGTGAGCGTCGACATCGCTGCACCCGAGGAAGACGGGACACCCGGAGAAGTCCCCCGGATGCTCCCAGTGAGTTCCCGGCGGTCCGATCAATCCGCCACTCAGGGCAACTAGACCTCCATAGCGGCTGGGGTGCCTTACGGCGTATTCGGATGCGAGGCAGGCGCCCTGAGAGAAGCCCAGCAGAATGATTCGCCGCCTGGGAACCCCGCGCGCCTCGACTTTGTTCACCAGGTCGGCGATCACCCAGAGACCGGACGACAAGCCGGGCTCATTCCGCTCTGTCTCGGACAGGAAGCTGTAGGGATACCACGTGTTCCCCGCAGCGGCGGGCGCCAGGAAGGTGAACTGAGGATGGGGGAGCTGCCCTGCCAGCTCCAGGATGTTCCGGGGCCCCGCGTTGCGCCCATGCAACATGAGCATCACCGCGCGACTCGATTCGACGTCCGGGCCGAGCGAAAGGACAGGTTGTCCGGCGTGCGGTTCCATGCGGGTTACGGCGGTGAAATGGCGGGCAGGCCGGCTTCAATGACCTTGCGGTGCGGCTCCTCCCAGGGCGGGAGCTGCAATCCCCTGCCCAGACCGGCCAGCGGCTCATCGACAAGGAATCCGGGAGGAATGGTTGCGATCTCGTAAAGTACGCCCCCCGGCTCGCGAAAATAGATCGATTGGAAGTACTGCCGATCGAGTACCTCGGTGACGGGAATTCCCAGCCGGAGCAGCCGGCTGCGGAAAGCAAGTTGTTCCTCCGCGGTGTTGACGGCCATCGCGACGTGGTGCACCGTGCCAAGACCGTTGAGGGCGATGGGCGCTTCGGGCGCCGCCAGGATGTCGATTGAGCGCCCCGCACCTCCTCCCTGGATTTCCAGCCGGGCTCGATGCTCCTCCTTCCCGAGGATGGAATAGCCCAGTACGTCGACCAGGAGGTCAAACGAAGGCTCGGTGATCCCGATGGTGAGGGTGACGCTATGGACTCCACGGATTGCCATGGCCGAATCGAGGTCGGGAGCAATCCACGGCGGGCGCTCATCGCCCTGGGCGACGATCAGCTCGATGCTGAGGCCCGAGGGATCGTCGAAGGCCAGGAATTCTTCGCCGAACCGGAAACCCTGGTCCCGTACTCCTACGCCGCGAGTAGCGAGACGCTTGCGCCAGGACCCCAGGGAATCGGGCGGCACCGAGAAGCCGGTGGCCGTAATTTGTCCAGCGCCCTTCCGACCCACCGGGACACCTTTGCCCTTGTAGGGAAAGGTGGTCATGAGCGAACCGGGGGTGCCGGATTCGTTGCCGTAGTAGAAGTGGTACACGTGATGGTTGTCGAAGTTGACGGTCTGCTTGACGAGCCGGAGTCCCAACAGGCCCGAGTAGAAATCCAGGTCCTGCTGGGCGTCGTTGACCGTCGCGGTGACGTGGTGGAGGCCCTGAATGAGGGGGTCCAAGATCAGCCTCTCTGGGTGTCTCGGTCGCCATTTCCCGTCGTCACTGATGACGAGGTCCGATTTCACCCCAAGCTACTGCGGCCGGAGGGAAAGGACGAATGCGAGGTAAGTTCTTGGTATGAAGGTGGTCGTAATCATTCTCTTCGTGGCGGTTCTGGCCGGCGGCCTGCTGTTCGGTTGGGGCTGGCTGGAATCGAACATCGTTCGCGTTGCGGCCGGCGTCGAGCGCTTGCGCAAGCGCCTCGTCGCCTCCCCGGCCGTAGGGCGGCTGCGGGCTCACTACCCCAGAGTGGCCCGTTTCTTTGCTGCCCGTTTTGCGCGGGGAGAGTATCTCGGCCTTCACCTGACCATCGGCTTTCTGGTGAGTCTGATCGGGCTGGTGGCCTTCAGCATCATCACCCATGACGTCATCCGCCATCGATCCATCACCCAGCTGGACCTCCGAGTCACTGACTTCCTGCATTCGCACGGCACCCTGTTCGGCTACGGCTTCTGGGCGGTGATCAGCAGCCTGGGCGCGGGCCTGACTCTGAGCATCCTTGGGCTTGGCGTCGCCCTGCTGCTGGTGCTGCGGCGCCGCTGGGTCGTGCTGGGGGGATGGGCGGCGGCGGTCCTCGGCAGCGGCCTGCTCGACGGTGCGCTCAAGCTGGCCATCCGGCGTCCGCGCCCCGAGGTGGCGGTCAATTTTCTCTCCCATCTGAGCTGGAGCTTTCCGAGCGGCCACTCCATGGCTTCGATGGTGACGTACGGAATGGTGGCATATCTGTTCATGCTGGCTATGAAGGGCCGCAGAGGGTTACAGATCGGCGTCTCCCTCGCCGCCATCCTGCTGATTCTGGCCATCGGCTTCAGCCGGCTGTACCTCGGGGTGCACTACTTCAGCGATGTGCTGGGAGGCTTCACGGCTGGAGCGCTCTGGCTCTCGGCGTGTATCTCGGGGCTCGAGGTGGCCCGCCGCCTCAAGGGCCGGACGCCCATAACGCCGTAGCTCAGGGCAGCTCCGGAAGCGGGTCAGGGACCAGGACCCGAAGCGCAGCAGGCCGGATCCGATACTCCAGCGGCGGCCGCAGCTCCGCCACCTCTCCATCCACCGCCAGGTGCACGCGCGGTCCGCTCGGTTCGATCGTCGCCGCCTCCGCCAGGAGAACCTCGAGCTCATCGTGCTCCCGGCTGGTCAGCATCTTCCACGCGAGCCGGAGCACGTGCCGCCTGCCTCCCGCTTTCACGACGTAGATGGCCAGGCGTCCGCCGCGCAAGGACGCGCGGGTGCCCATCTCGAGGCCCGCGGCGCGGTACTCATTGTTGCCGACAAAGACGATCGGGGTCCGGTGTACGAGGACTTCCCCTTCCACCTTGATGCGCACCGCGATCTCACGATGCAGCCGGATTTCTCGCATGGTCGCCCAGAGCGCCACAGCCCACTTGGCCGGCCCGCGGACCGGATGCTGCTCCCGCAGCCGCACGATGAGCGGGTAGAGGCCCAGGCTCGAGTTGTTGAGGAAGACTCGCCCATTCACCTCGCCAACGTCGATCCGCTCCGAGTGTCCCGCAAGCACCACCTGCACCGCCGCATCCAGCTCCTGTGGAATGCCCAGGTCGCGCGCGAAGTGATTCAGGGTGCCTAGCGGAAGCACTCCGAGCGGGATGTCATGGCCCGCCAGCAACCCGGCGACACAACTGAGGGTTCCGTCGCCGCCGCCCACCACGATCGCCCCGGCGCGGGAGGCGATCGCGTCCTCTACCGCCCGGCACAGCGCTTCCACGTCAGGCGCAGTCGTGATTTCGGCGGTTCGGCCGGCCGCCTGACACAGGGCACTGACGCGCGCCGGGATCCCCGCGCCACGTGTCCCTGAGGAGGGATTCAAGACCACGACGAGCGGTGACTCCACCGGGACCCCCTTGACCGATTCTCAGCCTCCTGCTTCTGTTCAAGACGTACTAATGCCTCTTACCCACCACGGCTGTCATCTTCCTGTGAGGAGGAGTTATGAAGCGGTTGACGGGTGCAATGATGGTCGGAGCCCTCGCTGTCATGATGGCGGCCTCGCCAGCGAGAGCGCAGTACGTGTTCCTCGGGGCAGGAGCCTCGATCCCGACGAGCGACTTCAAGACCTATGCGAAGACCGGTTTCTTGGCACAAGGCGGAGTCGGATTCGACATCGGGGACAAGGGACTGTGGGCGGAGGCGGAGGGTTACTGGGGCACCAACAAGCACAAAGCCCCAGACGATGGCGATAAGACCAACATCATCGCGGGCATTGCCGCCCTGGGCTATTCGTTCATGGCGGATAAGAGCGTTTCCCCGTATCTGACGGGCGGCCTCGGTTTTCAGTCGCACAAGTTTGTCCCAGAGACTGGAGCAAGTGAGACGGAAACCAAACTGGGATACACCGGAGCGGCGGGGCTCGGATTCAAGGTTGGCGCAAAAGCACACCTCTGGGTCGAAGGCCGCTTCCTGGGGTCTTCCTCATCGAAGATGCTCGCGGCATTGGGGGGCTTCACGGTCCAGCTGGGCAAGTAATCACCTCCGCGACCACGCTGCACCAGGCGCCGGCGGGATCTCCCGCCGGCGCTTTTGCTTTGCAACACCCAGAGATCCGACGCCGCTTCCGCGGCACTGCCTGATTTTCGTCCGTGTGGCCTCCCATCCTTCCAGCCGTCCCTACGACGAGCGGGCGACACCATCGGAATCACGACTTGCTACACCACCTCTGCCAGGAGGAAGTATGAAGCGGTTCGGGTCCGCAGTATTGGTCGGTGCGATTGCGGCGTTCGTCGCCGGCTTTCCCGGCTCAGCCCAGGCGCAAGCCCGTGGTTACGTGATGCTGGGTGGGGGTCTCGCGATCCCCGTCGGGGACTACAAAGACGCCGGTGCCAAGACGGGCTGGCTCGGTCAGGTCGCAGGCGGGGTCACCTCGGGGGTGATCGGTGGTCGCATCAGCGGGTCGTTCATCAGGAACGGGGCTGAGAACAGCGACGAACACGTCCGGATCCTCGGCGCCATGGCCGACCTGACGGTCTCCCCGAAGATGACCGGCAAGGTGGCGCCGTACCTCCTCGGTGGGGTCGGGTTGCAGAACGGCAAGTCCAGCGTCGCGGGAGCCGAATCGGATACGAAATTCGCCTGGAACGCCGGCGCTGGCCTGGGCCTCATGGCCGGTTCGATCGGGCTCTTCATCGAAGGGCGCTTTCTGTCGATAAACACCGAAGGCGCAAAGACCAACCTCATTCCGATCACCGTGGGGATCAAGCTCGGCGGGCATTAATCCAGCAGGAGTTGGGAAGGGGGCGGCGCGGGAAGGCCGCCCTTTTCGTTTCGGTCGAGCCGACAAGCTCGGACCAGGACCAGGTTTTCGAGGAGGTGCTCGTGCGAACAATTCGTGGGGTAATCTCGGGATGTCTACTGGCCGCCACGGTCTCCTCGTGCGCAACCAAGACCCAAACCGGGGCTGTCGTGGGCACAGCCGGTGGCGCGGTAGTCGGCGGCGTGATTGGCAAGGTGGCTGGCTCCACCGCCAAGGGAGCGATCATTGGCGCGGTCATTGGCGGGGCGGCCGGTGCCATCATTGGCGCGCAGATGGACAAGCAAGCCAAGGAGCTGGAGCAGAACATCAAGGGTGCCAAGGTTGAGCGGGTCGGAGAAGGCATTCAGGTCACCTTCGAATCGGGCCTGCTCTACGACTTCGATTCGGACGTAGTCCGTCCCGAGGCCAAGACGAATCTGCGCGAATTGGCCAGCAGTCTGGACAAGTACCCGAACACCGATCTCGTGATCATCGGGCACACCGATCAAGTCGGCTCGCAGGCCTACAATCAGGGTCTTTCAGAGCGACGCGCCAGGTCGGCGGCCACCTACCTGATTTCGCAGGGGGTCAGCGGATCGCGCATCGCGACCAGCGGGCTGGGTGAGACGGAGCCCATCGCCACCAATGAGACCGAAGCGGGGCGCCAGGCCAACCGGCGCATCGAAGTGGCGATCTTTGCCAGCAAGGAAGCCCGGGCAGCCGCCGCGAAACCCGGTCCGTGAGGGACTCGACGCCGCAGCGCCAGAAACGAGCGGCGGGCTTTCGCCCGCTGCTGAGGGTCCGAGGTTTGCCACCGTATCGCCCTTGAGTGCTCGGAAGCACCGGGTCGATCCCTCGAGAGAGGTCGCGCCATGGCTGCAGACCGGCGAAGCCTTCCTCCGTTGATTGTACGGCGTGCGGTGTTAGCAGGTTTGCTTGGAACCGCAGCGATGACCGCGCTGTGGCTGGCCGAGCCAAGGGTCGGCCTGGCCCGGTGGGCGGTCGGCGATATCCTCAGCAGCCTCCTGGCGGTAGCGACCGCGTATGTCTCGTTAGGTCCGGCTCTCGGCTGGGCGCTTCACTTCGCTGTCGGGATCATCTTGGCCGTCCTCTACGCAACGGCGTTCGCAGGACGACTCCCGGGTTCCAAGCTCGCCCGAGGCCTCCTATACGGCCTTGGCATTTTCGTCGTGGCACAACTGGTGTTCATGCCGCTGGTGGGAGCGGGCTTTTTCTCTCGCGGCGATCCCCCGCTGCTCCTGGGCAGCCTCGTCGGGCACCTGGCCTACGGGGGTGTGGTAGGCATCCTGTACGGGACAGCAGCCTCCACACCAAGCGCAGTCTGACACTACCCGGTCTCCCCACATAGCTCCAATTCTTTCACGGACCTTTCCTGGAATCTTCATGGACAGGGTCCCCTACTTGATCGCATCAGTCGGGGCTCCACCCGCCGGATCCCTCGGCCGCCTCCCTTGCCGGAGCCGCACATGCGTGCATTCGGACGATTCCTCAGCATGGTTACCCCCCCGCTGTTCCTGATCTCCAGTCTCCACGCCGACGGCCTTGCCGATCTCGCCCGCAGATACGCGAGGGACTATGGAGTCATCAGCAGGGCACACGCTCGCATCCCCAGCTTTTCCCGCCAGACCGGTCTCGCCTGCAGCGCTTGCCACACCACGTTCCCGCAACTGACGCCCTTCGGCCGAACCTTCAAACTGAATGGGTACACGCTGACCGGGCTTCAGCTCGTCAAGGCTGGCGATAGTGGTAAGCGCGCAACGCTGCAACTCGACCTCATTCCCCCCGTTTCGGCAATGGTGCTGAGTTCGCTGACGCAGACCCGAAAAACCCAGCCAGGAACCCAAAACGGCAACGTCGACTTTCCGCAGGAGCTGAGTCTCTTTTTCGGGGAAGCAATCACTCCCCATATCGGTACCTTCCTTCAAATCACCTACGATCCGCGCGAAGGCGGAATTGGCATGGACAACGCCGATATCCGGTATTCGAATCATGCCAACCTCGGATCGAAAGTGTTGACCTACGGGTTCTCGCTCAACAACAATCCCACTGTTCAGGATGTTTGGAACTCGGTCCCTGCGTGGGGATTCCCGTTCGCGGCTTCTGAAACAGCTCCCACTCCCGCAGCGGCGACCATGCTGGACGGAGCCTTCGGCCAGCAGACGGCCGGGCTGGGGGCCTACGGCCTTTGGGATAACCACCTGTATGCTGAGTTCAGCGTGTACCGTTCAGCGGTTCAGGGTGGCCCCAATCCGCCGGATGAATCATCGACCAATACCCTGCACGGGGTCGGTCCCTATTGGAGAGGTTTCTACCAGAATCACTGGGGAGCCCAGACACTGATGGTCGGTACGCTCGGCATGAGCACCTCCCTCTATCCGGAAGGGGTCACCGGACTGCGGAACCGGTTCACCGAGATCGGCTTCGACGCGCAATACGAGCGAGCTCTCGGGGGCGGGAACCTGACCGGCCATGCGATCTGGATCCACGAAAAGCAGAAGCTCGCCGCTGATTTTGCAGCGGGCACCGCCGCTAACCAGGAGAACACCCTCAAGACGCTTCGAGTCGACGCCTCCGCCTATACTCCCTCGAGGTTCGGGCTGACTCTCGGTTACTTCAACACCACAGGGACGGAGGACCCGCTCCACTACGCTGAATCGAACGCGACCGGCCGCCCCAACAGCAATGGCTTCATCATGGAACTGTCGGCGCTTCCCTGGCTGAACACGCGGTTCGAGCTTCAATATGTGTTCTACAACAAGTTCAATGGGACCAAGAGTAACTACGACGGGGCCGGCCGGAACGCCCACGATAACAACACCCTCTATTTGTTGAGCTGGGTGGCGTTCTAGCTGGTTCGCGCGAGTACCTCGATACAGCACGGGGACCGGTCACTGACCGGTCCCCGCTTCGTTCCGGTGGGGCCCGCTACCCTCTTAAGGCGGCGCCGCCCCGCGGCTGACCGCCCAAACATAGGCCGCGACCTGCTGAATTTCCGTTTCGTTGATGTTGCCAGGGTGGCTCACCATCGCCGTGTTCGGTACCCCATTGTGGACGACTCGAAGGATCATCTCGAGACTGCCGTCACCGTTGCGCCATTTATGGGCGCGAAGCGTCGGCGCGATTGCCGTCCCTTCAAGCTTCGCGCCGTGACAGGCGAAACAGGTGCCTTCCCCGTGGAACACACCACGCCCGGCGGAGATCAGCTTCAGACGCGCAGTGACGCTGTCTTGGAGCGCCTTGGCGCCATCGGGCTGCTGCCCGCCCTCTCGACGGATGCCGTCCGTCGGTCCGAGAGTCACGGCGAAGAGCAAGCAGCCGGCCAAGCTCGGGGTGAGAATACGCATCGCGGAACCGCCCTGAAAGCCGGATTATCGATCCTAAGGCCGCAGGGAAGCAGGGGCAAGCAAACGAACGGCCGGCTTGCGCCGGCCGTCCAAGTTGCCCCTCCTGGGCTCGAACCAGGACTCTCCTGATCCAGAGTCAGGCGTGTTGCCAGTTACACCAAGGGGCAGTGTTTCGAATTGTCAGTGGAGCTGAGGGGGATCGAACCCCTGACCTCCGCATTGCGAACGCGGCGCTCTCCCAGCTGAGCTACAGCCCCCCTCACTCGGCGCGGTAAAGTAATCGCCGCTCTCACCCCGGGCCAGAGGAAAACCCAGGTCCCATAAACGCATCGAGCGGTTGCAACTGACCGGGCGGGGGGTCGTAGACCTATGCCCCTCCCAACTCAGCTACCACCGCTCTGAACTACGTGCAATATAACGCTGCATATCTCGCGCCGACCAGCCCCGGGACTGACGACGCGCCAGCTCCGTCCTGTTTCGAGCATATAACTCGTTACAACACAATTACTTATCCAAAGCCATCCCGCTAATCCACCTGCCCAGGAGAGTCGACCCAGCCTGCATGGCGCCCGCAACATTGTAGAAACGCCGCGATGGCCGGCCTCCAGCGGCTTTCCACTATGGGGTTTTCGGCAGATCAATCGCTGGATTCCGCGCGAAGAACCCGACCGGCCGCAGCTCAAAGGAATGCCACGCCGCCGGCATGATGGGCCAGTCTTCCGGCCGGGGAACGTGATGGAAGCCCATGGTAAGCCAGACGACGAGGTCGGTGTTGGCGATGGGCCGGTTGGCGGCGGTCCATTTGGGCAAGCCATCGCCCGCGGTGCTCACGCTCGGGTAGTCGCCGGCGGCAAACAGCTCGTCCTGGTTGAGCGGCGTAACCCAAAGCGTGTGATTGGTGAACCCGGCGCGCTTCTGCATGTAGTCGTCCGGGGAAAGCAGGGTCAGCGCGCCGTGGCCTCCGGCGATCTCGTATCCCACCGGATCCCCGTAGGCTCCCGGGACCCCCGGATTGACGACTCGCCAGAGCTCCGGCTCGCCCATGGTCGAGTGGCGCATCGCGTCCTTCTCGCTGCGGGCCGGGGTCGAGACGACTTTCCAGAGACTGCGCCGCACGCTCGACTCCGGCTGCCGCTCGGTCGTGAGCCGATCGACCATCAGCGTGTTGGCGGTACCATCCACGTCGAGGTCGAGCCGGAACGAAAAGAAGTGGCTGTGATTGACCCCGATCAGAAACGGCGCGATGAAGCGGCCGTACTTGTCGTCGTCGGTCTCTCCCGTGGCATCGCGCGATTTGGCGCCCTTGGTCTGGTCCATCCCGGTGGCGCCGGCGTTCAGCTTCAGCGAGCCGTTCTGCTCGAACACCCAGTCGAAGAGATAGTCGTAATTGCCGGCCGTCATGAACATCCGGAGCACCAGCTCGCGCTGGACGCGACTCTCCACGACGCGGCCGCCCTCGCGCGCGTGCCGCCAGGCGGGATCGCCGGTGAGCCGTTCGAACAGGCACGCCGCGCGCACGCGCTGCCGGGGAACGCCCTTTCCCGATGCCACCACCGCGTCGAAATAGGTGGCGTACGCGGGGCAGTCGAGCCCCGGTTCCAGGCTGCTCGCAACGCCTCCCATCACCGAGGGATAGCTGCCCAGGTCGAAATAGCTCTGATAGTCCCAGGGCGCCTCGGGGTCCATGTACGGCACGAACAGCTCGGAAAGCGAGCCCTGGTACAGCACCGAGCGGTCGCGGCCAGCGTCGGCATAACGCACCAGCGAGAGTACTATCCCCCGCCGGGCATCGACCCGAAAATGGAATTTCCAGTTCTGCCAGTTGACCTGCTGGCCGTCCAGCGCATAGGACGGTCCCATGGGTTGGCTCACCAGGAGGGGCGACTTGATCTCTCGGGTGGGACCGATCGCTTCGGCGTCGTGGTCGCCCACTGGACCGGTCGACGGGCGTACCCCGCTGTCGATGACCCGCAGGATCTTCTTGTCGGTCAGGTCCACCACCACGACCAGTCCTTCGTAGCCCTCGCCGTAGCCGCTGAAACGGCCCCGTTCGTTCCCGCACACTGCGCGCACCACGCGATGATTCCGTTCTTCGGGCTGATCGAAATATCCTTCGTTCTGCGGAAAGCAGCTCACGTGGGTGAAGTCCGTCACTCCCCGCTTGCGAATGGCCTCGCGTACCCGCGAATCCTTGAGCAGCAGTTCGTTGACGGTTTCCTCCTCGCCCTCCACGGTCATGTACTGGCGGCCCGGGATCTCTCGCCAGCTGAGCAGCTTTTTCGTGGTGAGATCGACCACCGCCTCATACCCCTTGCCGGACTGGAAGAGGTGCACGAACCCCTCGCGCCGGAACGGCTGCCCGGGCTTCCAGGCCAGAACCTCCGGTTTGGGCGGCTCGCGCAGGGCGACGTAGAGATAGCGGGTCGTCGAATCGGTCTTCCCCGAGGCGAGCAAGGCGTCGTAGATCGCCCAGTGCTCCTTGGCGGAAAGACCGTCGAGGGGATGCGCGGTCGTCTGCGCGCCTGCGGAAGCAGCGAGCAACGCCGTGACGGGTACCACCGCCCGGAGCACCGTGGCGAGGCGCATTGTAACTCCACTCGTTTTAGGGGGACTGGGGGGAATAGGCGGCGCCTGGTGGCGGCTGTCAAGCAGGTCGGTCGGGAAAGGGCACCTCGATGGTGAGCCCATCCCGCGCCACCACGGTCTCGGCGAACACCGCTTGCGCTTCCGCCAGCAGCTCGGGCGCATCGCGGGTATAGCGCGGGCTGATGTGCGTCAGCGCAAGCCGGCGGACCCCGGCCTCGCGCGCCACTCCGGCAGCCTCCCGGGCGGTCGAATGGCCGGTCTCGATCGCGCGGGTTCGCTCATCTTCGCCAAAGGTGGCTTCGTGAACCAGGAGATCGGCGCCCCGGGCAGCGGCCACGACCGCCGGGTGGGGCCGCGTGTCCCCGGAATACACCAGGGTTCGGCCCGGCCGCGGTGGGCCGACCAGAGCTTCGGGCGCAATGCTGCGACCGTCGGCCAGCGTCACTGCTTTGCCCTTGTGGAGCTGTCCCCACAGCGGTCCTTCGGGAATCCCGAGCTCCCGGGCCTTATCGGGATCGAAGCGGCCCAGCCGGTCGTGTTCCACCAGGGCGTAGCCCACGGTGTCGGCGCGATGTTCCGTTTCGAAGACCGCCAGCTCGTACTCGCCCCGGCCCAGCCGGTCCCCCGGCTTCACCTCGATGATCTCCACCGGAAACTTGGTGCGCTCGATCCCGATGCTCAGCGCGCCGGAAAGAATCCGGTGCGCTCCTTTGGGGCCGTAGAGGCTCACGCCATCCTTGCGGTCCATCAGCCCCATGGTCCGGAAGAGCCCGATGATCCCGAGGAAATGATCCGAGTGGTAATGGCTTAGGAAGATGTCCTTGAACGAAAAGCCCACCCCGTACCGCATCATCTGGCGCTGGGTGCCTTCGCCGCAGTCGAACAGCAACATCTCCCCCTCGCGGTGTACGGCCAGGGAGGAGACGTTGCGATCGACGGTGGGACAGGCGGCCCCGGTGCCCAGAAAGGTCAGGCTCAACATGGCGCCAAAAGTACAGGGGTTGCCGATTGGGGGTTAGGGAGTGGGACCGGGGATATGATTCCCGCATGGGGCCCGAGCGAATCATCACTGGGGACGCCGCGGAGTTCGCCGAGCGTGCGGCGAGCTGGATCGCGGCTACCCTGGTTGCCACCATCGAGCAGCGGGGCCGCTGCTCGCTGGCACTGACAGGGGGCAGTACGCCGGGCCCGGTGTATCGCCGGCTGGCCGAGCAGGACGGCATTCCGTGGCGTGCAGTGTCGGTCTACTTCAGTGACGAGCGGGCGGTGCCGCCCGGGCATCCCCAGAGCAATTACCGACTCGCCGACGATACGCTGCTCTCGCGGATCGCGGTCCTCCCGGGACAGATTCATCGCATGGAAGCCGAGCGGCCGGATCGGGATCGCGCGGCACGGGAGTACGAGGCGTTGCTGCCGGAGCGCCTCGACCTCCTCCTGCTCGGCGTGGGCGCCGACGGGCATACCGCCTCGCTCTTCCCCCATGCGACAACGCTCGCCGAAACCGGCCGCCGCGTGGTGCCGGCGATTGGAGGAGTGCCCCGCCTTGCCCGACTCACGATAACGCCGCCGGTTATCGCCGCTGCACGCCGTCTCCTGGTCATGGCGCGGGGCCCCGACAAGGCGGCTGCCGTGGCGGG
>DATCWE010000335.1:0-4129 GCA_036566495.1 Gemmatimonadales bacterium
GTGCCGTAATAAATGATGTCGGGATTGGACTCGGCCACCGCGATCGAGCCGCTCGAGCCGACCGGCACCTTGCCGTCGGTGATCGCGACCCAATTCCCGCCGCCGTCCGTGGTCCGGAATACCCCGCCGCTCGCGACGCCCATGTAGAAAGTCCGCGGCTGCGACGGGACCCCCGTCACCGTGGTGACGCGTCCCCCGCGCGAAGGCCCCACCAGGCGATAGCGCAACCCGCGGAAGAGCGCGCTGTCGGCGGACGCCATCAGAGTCTTGCCTTGAGCAGACGCGGGCGCGGGCAGCAGCGCGAACAGGGTTAGAACGCTGGGCAGCAATCGGCGAGCCATTGCGAATCCTTGACGGCGAATGGGGAAAGGTACCACTGACTATTTCTCGTCGGCGTAAACGCCGAGCACGATGATTTCGTAGGGAAACTTTCCCTTGAGCACGGCCGGGTTGGCTTGGGAGTCCACGATGCGCCGGGAAATCTCCGCGAAGTTCATCCGCGGCAATCCCCAGACATGCCGCCGGGCGCCGCGCTTGAGCGAACGAACCATGCGCTCGGGTGGAGTCCCCTTCACAAAGACCAGTCGGAGCCCTTCGACCAGCAGGTTGCCGTCGGTGTCCAGCGCGGACGCCGTCACGAAGCGGCCGTCCTCCACGACCACCTGCCGGTCGCCGCTGAGCTCCATCAGGAAATGCACGTCGTTGTAGAGCCAGTTCGAGGTCTCGAAGGTGATGCTGGTCGGGTTGATCCGGAGCTTGCAGTCCGCGCCTTCGTAAATCGCGAAGGTCCGCTGGGCATTTCCCGGCCGGTAGCCCTCCACCGGGTGAAAGGTCCCCAGCAGGCTGATGTCGCCGATCCGGGTGATGGGATGGATCTCGAAGATATGGTCCGGGTTCGGCGTCTTGAGCTCCGGCACCGGTTTGCCCTGCTCTTCGGGCCCGATGGCATGCTCGGGCCAGAGCCGCCATGCGCCCGTCATCCGGAGCGCCACGTGCGTCGATTCGGCACGGTGAACCAGCGCCACCGCGGGATCGACGGTGGCCGCGTTGAGGATCTCCGCGACCAGCCGCAGCTCGATGTCGGGCGACCGTCCCGCAATGTGCAGGTCGCCGTCCATCAGGTTGGGGTTGGGAGACTTCGCGGCATTGTCCACCGTGAACAGGGTGCTGATGGTCACCCGGTTCTTGAAGCGCTCGATGAACGCGCGGTCGATGGTGACGTAGGCGCCGTTGGGTGCGGCCGCCGCGGCCGCCATCGTGTAGAGGATCGTGGCCTTCCGGCCGAGCACCGCGCACCCCGCGAGGGCGACGACGAGGAGCAAGAACGGCAGGCGGCATAGCAGCAGGGTGGTCCGCCGCTGAGTTGCGGGGTGCATCCCGGGAAATTCACCCGGAAGCGAACCCGGCGCCAGGGTGCGCGGCCGGTTATGTTTGCAGATGCCATTCAGCACCTTGAAGCTGCATCCTCATCTCTGCCGCGGTCTCAAAGAGCTCGGCTTCACCCGCCCGACTCCCATCCAGTCGGAAGCCATTCCGCCCGCGCTCGAGGGCCGCGACATTCTGGCCTGCGCGATGACCGGCAGCGGCAAGACCGCGGCGTTTCTGCTGCCGATCCTCCACCGGCTGATCGACAAGCCCCGCGGGACCACGCGCGCGCTCGTGCTGACGCCGACGCGCGAGCTCGCCGCCCAGATCCTGGGCGATCTGAACGACATCGCGGTGCACACCCCGATCACCGGCGCGGCGGTGTTCGGCGGCGTCGGGATGGGACCGCAGGAGCATGCCTTCCGCAGCGGAGTGGACGTCCTCATTGCGACGCCCGGCCGCCTGCTCGATCACTTCCGCTTTCCCTACGCCAGGCTGGCGGGGCTCGAGCACCTGGTGCTCGACGAAGCGGACCGCATGCTGGACATGGGGTTTCTTCCCGATATTCGCCGGGTGCTCCGCCACCTGCCCGCCCGCCGCAAGACCTATTTCTTCAGCGCCACCATGCCGCCGCCGATCGCCGCGCTGGCCGGCGAGATGCTCCAGCGCCCCGTGGCCATCAACGTCAGCCGCCCGTCCGCTCCCGCCGTGGGCATCACCCAGGCCGTGTATCCGGTGGCGCAGGAGCTCAAGTCCGCGCTGCTCGCCAGGCTGCTCGCGCGCGGCGATATGAAGGAAGCGCTGGTCTTCACCCGTACCAAACACCGCGCCAATCGGCTCCAGCTCTACCTGGTCAAACAGGGGATCAAGGCCGAGCGGATCCACGGCAATCGCTCGCAGACGCAGCGCACCGAGGCGCTGGCGGGCTTCAAGAGCGGGAAGTACCGCGTGCTGGTGGCGACCGATATCGCCGCGCGGGGCATCGACATCGAGGCGCTGGGGCACGTGGTCAACTTCGATGTGCCCAAAGTGCCGGACGACTACATCCATCGGGTCGGGCGCACCGCGCGCGCCGAGGCCGTCGGCGACGCCTTCACGTTCGTGGCTCCCGACGAGGAGCCGGAGCTCAAGGCCATCGAGCGGGCCGTGGGCAAGCGGCTCCCCCGTATCATCGTGCCCGATTTCGATTATGCGGCAAAGAGCCAGATCGTGCTGGAGGTGCCCCTGGCCGAGCGCATCGCGGCGATCAGGGCGCGCAAGAGCGAGGACCGCGCCCGCGCCAAAGCCAAGGCGGAGCGCCGGCTGCTACCCGCGCGGCCCGCGCCGGGCCGGGGCCCGCGGGGATTCAGGGGGTAGGGCGGGGGCCGCTGGGAATCTTCTCGTTGCGCATCGCCGCCTGCCAGGCGAACGTGGCCAGCACGATCGCATTCTGCTTCAAGTCGTCCGCCTTGACCCGGTCGGCAAAGTCCATGTTGGTGTGATGCTCCCGGGTGTCGTACTCGACGTAGTCCTGCAGGGAATTGAACGCCGGCAGCCCCAGCGCTGTGAAGGACAGGTGGTCGGTGTTGCCGATCTTGGCCAGCACGTTCCGCCGTACCCCCAGGTCGCGCAGCGGCTCGAGCCAGGTATCGAAGATGGCCTTCGCCTCCGGATTCTCTTCCATGTACCAGCCGAAGATCGGTCCGCTGCCCGGATCGCTGTTCAGGTAGAGCGCGAGTCTGGCCCGCGCAGCGGCATTGGCGTCGCCGGCGTAGTGCCGTGTCGCGTAGGCTTTCGACCCCAGCAATCCCTCCTCCTCGCCGCCCCACAGCGCCATCCGGATCGTGCGACGCGGCCGCACCCCGAGGGCCTTCAGGATCCGCATCGCCTCCATCAGCGCGGCCGAGGCATCCGCGTTGTCGGTGGCCCCCGTCGCCGAGTGCCAGGAGTCGAGATGCGCGCCGAGCAGCACGACTTCGTCCTTGAGCACGGGATCGCTGCCGGGAATCTCCGCGATCACGTTGTAGCCGTTGGTATCGGCGCTGAAGTAGCGCGTGTCCACCCGCGCCCGCAGCTTGACCGGCGCCCCGGACTGGAGGGCGCGCACGATGAGGTTGTAATGCTCCGCGGCCAGGATCACCGACGGAGCGGCGTCGTCGCGCGTCGCGCGGCTCCCCAGCACGAACATGGTGCCGTGCTGCCCCTGCGTGGGTCGCAGCACCAGCCCCGCGCCCACCTCCCGCATGACCCGTCCGCGGGCCTGATTGTTCAGCGGGCCGGCCGCATTGAGGAACGCAGGCGCGCCGATCCGCACCGGCTGCTCGCTCAGGCTCGGCTCGGCGCGGTCGCTGGTGATGAACTCCTCCTGCGGCCTGGTGGCCAGCACCATGGCGCCCTTCAAGTCCGCAGCGCGGGCCCGCACGGCGGTCGAATCGGCCAGGTCGCCGATATAGATCGGAGTGCCCAGCAATTCCCCTTTGGTGGACGGGCTCCAGGCCTCGGCGAAGCCGATCAGCGGCAGGTAATACGGCTCTACCATCTCCAGTACCAGCTTGTCCATCGCCCAGCCCCGCCCGAACGGCCAGCTCTCCTGGTGCACTTCGCTGAGGCCGTAGGCCTTGAGCCGCGACTCCGCCCAATCGGCCGCGCGCTTGTAGGCCGGACTGCCGGTCAGCCTCGGGCCGAGCACGTTGGTGAGCTGGTTGAAGGTCGCTGCCACCTGCGAGCGGGTTAGGCCCTCGTCCCGGATCCGGGCGAGCGTCTCCCGGTCAACCGGCTCCTGGGC
>DATCWE010000435.1:0-13301 GCA_036566495.1 Gemmatimonadales bacterium
CCAGGAGCTTTCGGCTCTCGCACGGCTGCAGGACACGACGAGTGAATCCAGCCGCGTATAGCGTCGCCCAAAAGCGATTGCCAGGTCGCGCGAAATGATGACCCACTGCTGCCGAGTACAGCCCTGGATTGATCCCGCAGAAGAGGACCTTCAAGTCGTGTTCGATCACATCAGGAAGGCGGCGACCGTCAGCCGCTAGGAGTTCCGTTTTGGTAGGCCGATGCTTCAGCATTGCCATTGGACTCGGTGCGAGCGGTCTGACGTCCTGCGCCAGCAGCAACGCGGGGTTAGCCAGTGACGCGCGGTAACTGCGCCCCGTGATTGCGTGCCGCGACGCACGCGGTAGCGACGAGGCGCAAGATCAGTATATGCGTTCCGTTTCCCCCCGCTCTCTCGGCGGGAGGGGTAGCTCCAGGTCCTTTTCGGACCAGGACGCGACGATCGCGGTTGCGCGCTCAAGGATTTGATCGAGATCATCGTTGACGACCGGGTCCGCCACTCTTGCAGCCTTGAGGTAGCGATCGTCGCGATCCTGATGTGCGATAACAGACACTTGGTATGTCCCTTCCGTACCGTACTTGTCGGTGGCATGGACCCAGATCGCCCGCGAAAGGGAATCGTTGAACCGGATAGAGCGGTCTGCGTCACGGTAATTCCTGACGAGTTCGAATCCATGCCGCTGCGCGAACGACACCAGGATCGGGTCGATGCGCACATACGGAGCCTCCATTCTTTGCCACTCTTCCTTCGGGCCATGAAAGCCATTCGGCATGGAGGTTCCCCGCGCGTCGTCGAAGGCCGCTGTTGCGGTCGACGATGCCGCTTCGTGGATAGGGCATGCCGACCAGAACAGGTGAATCCTCGAAGCTTCGAAGTCAATTCCGAGTTGCGCTTCTGCTGCGAGGCGATCAGCGGGCAGTGGCCATCCTGGCCTTGAGTTCCCGCAGCCAGTTCGTCCAGATCACGATTTCGGCGCGCGCGCCCCCGCTCGCCCGCCCCATGACGAAGTGGCGGCCGTCCGGCGACACGTCGTAGGTCTGCACCGGGAATCCGAAATCGTCGCTGCTCTGGAAGTCGCCCTCGAACAGCCGCTGCCGACGGGCGACGGTGAGGACGGGGCCGGGGGTGAGGTCCACCGCCATCATCGAGCGGCCGACGCGATAGAAAAGCCGGCGACCGTCGCGCGACCAGACCGGCTCGGTCCCTCCGCCATCGGAGAGTTGCACCCGGCTGCCCGGGCCGGGAAAAGGACGGGCAAGGACCTCGTATCGCCCCGATTCGTCGGAGGCATAGGCGAGCCATTTCCCGTCCGGAGAGAACCGAGGGGAGGTCTCGTTCGCGGCCGAAGCGGCCAGGCTGGATACCGCCGTGTCGCCCTGCACGCTTCGGGACACGATGTCGAAGCGGCTGAGTTCCTGGCCCGCGGCGAGCGCGAGGGTGCGCTGATCGGGGGCGAGGGACGCGGCGACCACCTGCCGGCCCGCGACGCGCAGCAGTACGGAGACGGTGTCTCCCGCGTCGGCCGGCTGCGAGTAGACCCAGGACGTGAGCGACGTACCGATGACGCGGCCGCCGTCGGCCGTCCAGTTGAGCGAGGAAGGCATGTGCGGGAACCCGAGCTTGAGGAGGGCGCGATCGGCGAGGTTGAGCACCCAGGCGGAAGGGGTCCCGCGGAAGTCGGCCGACAGGGCAATCCGGCGGCCATCGGGGGAGAATCGGGGAATCAGGCGGGTCGTTGGCTCGGAGGAGAGCGGCTCGGCCCGTCCCCGTTCGTCGACCAGCACCACTTCGAGCACCTGGGGGGCCACCGCCATGGCCAGCGTGCCGTCCCGGGCCAGGGTGGCCCTTTCCACCTGAATGCCTTCCTCGGTCAGGCGGATCGGCTTCCCCGTGATCCGGTTTTGCTTCGCGTCGAACGGAACCGCGAAGAGCTGGTTATCCGTGCCGAGGTAGAGCAATGTGCCCGCGGCTACGCCGAGCGGCTCACCGAGCTGGAGGTCGACCCGGCTGGTATCACCCGTCTCCAGGGAGACGACGCCGAGCCCCCCCCTGCGACCGAATCCGATATCCTGGAAGAGCGCCGTCTCGTCGTCCGCGAGGAGCGCCGGTGAGTGGTGCATCCCGCGGTCGGGATGGGTGAGGGGTCGGAGGGTAGTGTCCCCATCCGTCGCCAGGAGACTCAGCCCACGGTTGGTGGGGCTGAAGACCGGCATGCCGAGCACCAGGCCGTACCGTCCGCTCCATTGCATACCGGCGGGCACCCCGGTGGTGATGAGGGCGATGGGCCTGCCGCCCTCCAGCGCCAGTTTCTTGAGCCGTCCATCGGAAGCTGCGAACGCGACCCACCTCCCGTCGGGCGAGAGTGCGGGTTCCTGGGCGCCATCGGTGCCCTCAAGGCGGTGGAACGCCGGGTTGTCCAGGTTCCGGCGGACGAGCGAGGTCACTCCGTTGCGGCTGCTGACGAAAACGAGGGTGCTGCCATCGGGGGTGAGGCTCAGCCCTCCTCCGGCCACAATCTCCTCACCGGCAGGAGGCGTGATGCTGAACCGGATCGCCTTCTGGGCAGGAGCCTGCCGGAGGCGCCAGACCGAGACGGCCCCGAGGGTGAGACCGAATGCGGCGAGCACCCAGGGGACGACGACTCGCCGCAGGCGCGAAGGGGCCGCCGCCATCGCGCTGCCGCCGGTCGGGCGGCGCGCGGTGTCGGCCAATGCAGCCAGGAATTCCGCCGCGGTGGCAAAGCGGTCGGCGGGCAGCTTCTCGAGCGCGGTGAGCACCGCCGCCTCAACGTGGGGCGGCACCGCCTTCCGCTGCAGCGTGACGCTCCGCGGCGCCTCGGTCATCACCCGCGCGACGATGGCCTGCGCAGTGGGCCCGGTGAAGGGGGGCTCCCCGGTGAGCATCTCGTAAAGCACGCAGCCCAGCGCGTACACGTCGGTGCGGGCGTCGAGGTTTCGCTCCCCCATCGCCTGCTCCGGCGACATGTAATGCGGCGTGCCGAGACTCATCCCCGTCTCGGTTATCCGGCTTCCCCCCTCGGAGCGGCTTGCCGCGAGGGCGATGCCGAAGTCGGCCACCAGCGCCTGGGCGTCGTGGAGCAGGATGTTTTCCGGCTTGATGTCCCGGTGGATCACGCCGCGCCGGTGGGCGTAGTCGAGGGCGCTCGCCACTTCGCCGGCGATACGCAGCGCGTCGCCGACCGGAAGCTGCTTCTCTCGAGTCAGCCGGCCGCGGAGCGATTCCCCCTCGACGAACGGCATCACGTAGAACACCGTCCGCGTGGTGTCGCCACTGGCGGGGTCGGTGGTAGCGACCTGCCCCGAGTCGAAGAGCGCCAGGATGTGCGGGTGCTGCAGATTCGCGGTGGTCTTGATCTCCTGGAGGAAGCGCTCCGCCCCGATCACCGCGGCGAGGTCGGGACGGAGGACCTTGAGCGCGACCCTGCGGTCATGCCGGAGATCCTGCGCCAGGTAGACGGTGGCCATCCCGCCCTGGCCGAGCTGGCGCTCGATGCGGTAGTGGTCGGCCAGCGCGGTGCGCAGCCGATCCAGCGGATCGTTCAAGGGGACTCCGGGGTCGTGCGGGGCCCCTTAATGATACGGCGGGCCGGTCCGCTTTGCCTGTCCTTCTATCCTCGCGGACGCTACTTCAGATGAGCGCCTGGTCATCGCCGGCCACCTTGGGGATTACTGCATCCATGCTACGACCGGTCGATCCAGTCAAGAAGCCTGCCGAGGGCCCGCGGTCATCTGGGTGCCTCATGGCCGAAGGACGAGAAGACTTCTATGGGCATCCCATACGGGAAGGGGTACTGCTTGGTTTCGAGCCCCGGGCAGCACGGTAAACTGCGTTCTGCTGCGGGGCGTGATGATAGATGCGGCCAGCGTGCGCAGCGAGCAAGCCCGCTTTCTTAGCAATTGCCCCGCCAGCAGCAAGCGCAAGTTAGGTGGACGAGATGGATGCTCAGAGTAGATGACTGAGCCAGTGCATCAGGTTGAGTATGAACTTGCGGTTGTCCGCGGCCGGTCCTCCAGAAAAGAGCCCGGTCTCCGCAAACAGCGCAACGCGGCCTTGACCGAGGTTCATCACGGCGCCCTGGAGCCATCCGCCCACAGGTGCCCGGGGCGTCTGGGCTGTGATGACGGGGAGCCTCTCGGGGGTTTCAACCGGCATGAGGGAAACCGCTCGGCGGGGCATGGTTAGCAGGGCTTCTGCCCCAGTCGGCGGCTGGAAAGCAGAGCCTTCGAAGGTGGCCACGCGCTGGACGCGCTCTTCCGGGGTCCGGCCCTCCGTAATCGCATGCTTCGCCAACACGGCATCTCGACCCTGGTAGCCCTTACCACCCCCGGGGCCGGTGGGGCCAATCGCCGGGGCGTCAGGGGGGAAGAAATCCGCACGCCAGAAGATGATGGGCCCCACAAGTGAGTCAGGGGTTTCAACCACCGCGTAGCCGTTGTGCCAACTGTTTATCCCAAGGGCTGCTGTCAGCCTGGCTGCGTTGCGTGGAGCAGGCATGTGGTCGAGAATCAGGAGAAGCACCCCGCCGCCCTGGATCCACTGGATCAAGGCTGCAACCTCAGTTCCAGTGAGCGATTCGTCCGGACCAAGCCAACCGCCGGGACCACTCAGCACGAGCACGTTGATAGAGGCGAGGGACGTAGCTGAAATCGCGTCCGCGAACTGGCGCACCTGGTAACCATCCGCTTGGAGCAGTTGTACGAGGCCACGAAACGAAGGGCTACCGAAGGTGTGGGTATTTCTGTGGGCCTCATCGATAGCGATGACGGGTCCCTTTCCATGCTCAAATGCGGGTCTGGTTGGGGTTGTGGTGGCGGAGCTCGAGGCCTGTTGAGCCTTCGCGGCCACGACGGCAAGAACCAGAGCCGGTGCAGCCAAGCAGGTTGGGAGAAGCCTGCTCATTGAGGGCCTCCGGGAGGGGTTACAGAGTCGAGTCCACCAAGCGCCAGTTAGGAAGCGACAGAGCGTCCTGAGCGCTACGCCTCGGTCGGCCGACGTAGGCGCGCCCCGGCGAGCTGACCAAGGAAGAACGCTGATATGTAGAGTGGCAGAGTGATGAGGCGGAACGGCACTCCCATCAGGATCCGCATCCCGATCGTCAGCAGCACCGGCAAGTGGATCGCTACGAACCAGGTGGGCGAGAGCTTCCGGAGCCGAGCCCGCCAGGCCCCGAATGGCAAGTTCATGACGAAGATGAGGAGAGCGATCCCAGTGGGAGTCGTGAAATAGTGCATCGGATCTCCGACCACTCACGAGCGCAGAGTAGTGATGAGGAGCTCGATCCGCTGGAGTAGGTCGCGAACGGGAATAGCCGACATCCTTGAGGCTTAGGTAGGGCTCGGGACCTGAGGTCCGCTCAGCAAAGAATAGTGCCGTTGGTGGCTCAGAGGTATGTCCGGTTGCTTCCTAACGACCTGCGCTTCTGCTGCGGGGCGTGCTGAGGCGCTGACGCCTCCGCAGCTTGTCCCGCCTGCTGGGTCCAGGGGGCGAACAGGAGAACTCCAACCTTCAGGAGGTCGACAATAGATTAGGTTAAGAGACCAGGGAACAAAGGAGCCCCATGTCCTTCGCGCTCTATGTCGTAGGGTTCTTGATCGTGATTGGTGGTGTGGCGTGGGGCCTGATCAAGGCAGGAGTACCCACGATCTGGGTCATCATTGCGTCCGTCATCTTGTTCGGAGTCGGGATCCTGACCGGGGTGACGCGTACCCGATCCCGGGACCTGCCCAAGAACCCCTCGGCCTGAAAGTCCGGCAACAAGGACTGGATGTCGGTGAATTGGGGCAGCCATCCCGCCAGCAGCAAGTGCGGGCTAGGCAGCGCGGGCGGTGGAGTTGTCTCTAGCTGTCAATCTGCCGCTCCTCCCGTGTCCTGCTGAGTAACCGCTCTGCGAAGTCGAGCCGCTCCTGTGTTTCTCCCAGCTCATGTTGGAGGTCCTGGACATTACGTTCGAGTCCCTCGAGCCGCTCAAGGACATTCGCCGAGGGTGATTCTTGGCGAGTGGCACGCAGACGGGCGAGCTTGACCATCGTGACAGCAGGGATCCCTACGACTAGTATGATTGCGGCAAGAAACACAAGAGGCTCCATGTGGTCCTTCCTCGGTTAGACCCTAGACTCACTTGCGCCGTCTAACGTACTGCGGCTCATGGCTGCCGGACGACTTCGTAGTCGCCCCGCCGTGCCCCTTCGCGCACCACCCAGCCCGCCGCAGCCTTGAACGTCCAACCATCTCCGGCAAAGGTCACGTCGTCGCGCCGGACGGGCGCCGGCACACGGCGCGAGCGGCCATCACTCGCGACGAGCACGCCTTTTTCCGCTTCGAGCGTGCCCCAGTCTCCCGATGCACGGAAAGGGCCGAAGTACACTGTCCCGATGTCGGGAATAACAATGGCGCCGAGCGAATTGGACATGCCGCTGCCTCCTCCCGGAATCCGGAGCACCGGACCATCGACAAAGCGCTGGCGCAATTCGGCGAGACGTTCCTGCCGCTCTTGCTCGCGTATCGCTTCGGACGCTCTGACCTCGGCGCCGCCGTACCGGTTGGCAGACGCGGTCGCATCAGTGGCTGGTTGAACCGCAAGCGCACGCATCAGGAGCGTACCGAGATCGTCGGTGCCGAGCACCCGTCGCGTCCAGCCGGGAGACGATGCATCGAGCAGGAGGCCATACGCGGGACCGGACTTGTAGGCAAACGTGCGAACGAAGCTCTCCTCCGCCTCCGCATTGGCCAGCAGGTCGAGCGCGCCCTCGATCGCATCGGCCGCAGACCGTGCCGCGAGCACGGTGCCGCTGTACGCGGCAAGCCCTTCCGTGATCTCCTGGGCGCGCTCGTCTTCGACACTGGCTGGGTAGAGCAGGCGCCGGGCCTGCCGGAACGCGAGCGCGTCGCGAACAGCGAGCTTGCGCTGCTCGCCTGATTCCCGCAGTGCCCGCGCGAGCGCGCGCCATTCGAGGCGCACCCAATAGCGTCCGTCCGCTCCGTCGAGGTGTTCAGTCGCCCGTGCCGGTGCCATCAGTCCGAGCTGCGGCTGCACCCCGTGGAACAATTCGTGGAGGAAGATCTCCCTGCGGTGACGCGGCGTCGCGTTGGCCACGTCGTCCCACACGTAGGCTCCCCAGGTCGCGCCGCCCCACTTGATTGGGGCGTTTACGAGACCGAGCAGTCGCGGCCGAGCCTCGTCCGGTGCGGGCTGGCTGGTAGCGATCATCCCTGTCCGCCTGTCGGCGATCACCATCGGTGCGCACACCGACACGCCCCATAGACGGCCACCGTCGCGCTCGCAGAGCGCCCGGGCTTCCTTGAAGTACTCCTGTGCGCGCTGTTGATCGGCCTGCGCTACCGCCTGCTGCGCGACACCAGCCAGCAGGTACAGGAAAACTAACAGCCGCGTCATCGGTGCCCGCATTGCCACACCTCCTGGCCGGCCTCACGATCCTCTTGCTGGCGAGCCCATGCCTTTGGTAATGCGACCAGTGAGTTGCTACTCAAGCGAACCGCTTGGTGTCGCCGCCGGCTCCAACTCCTCGTTGAGGCGCCAGAGAGTGCATGCTCCACAAGCGCCGCGAGCTTCGAGAGAAGTGTCGGGTCATTTGTGCAGCTCGAGAGCAGCCGCGAAACACGCGTCAGGTGCCCCGACGTGACGAGCACGCATGTCAGTCAGCGCGCGGTCAATGACTCGTTGAATGAATGCGCGCTTTG
This sequence comes from Gemmatimonadales bacterium, assembly GCA_036566495.1. Taxonomy (GTDB): domain Bacteria; phylum Gemmatimonadota; class Gemmatimonadetes; order Gemmatimonadales; family GWC2-71-9; genus JABFSM01. The sequence continues at coordinate 7,720 of DATCWE010000435.1, forward strand.
GTGCGAACGCGGACGTCGCAGCCGACACCTTCTGGAGAATACGAATCCGTCCGCCGGCAGCGCTGACGATGTCGATTCGGGTGGCAATGGTGGTCAGCATCATCATCGCAAACGACTCCGTCCAATCGTCCTCCGGTCGCCAGGTGGAGAATACCGTGGTGAAGCTCGAAGGGCCGAGCCGCTCGAGGAACGTCGAGATTCCTTCGCGGGGCGCAGGCTGCCAGTTCGCGATCGCAGAGACGCCGGCATCCCACACCGTTCCCTGCTTTGCCATAGCCGTGCGCATCGCCACGCGCGCACTGACATTGCCGTCAAAATCGAGCGTGCGCACCACCTGTACACCAGGTTCCCGGGCTACCGCGCCGTGCCAGCCGGTCGAGTCGCCGTATCCAGGTGAGACCCAGCTCAGGAATCCGAATTCCCCGGGCTCGAAAGCGTGGTTCGATTGCCGTCGTCGCATCAGGGCGCGGTAGTCATAAGCCAGGACGTGTGCGACTTCGTGCGCGAGGAGATGAAACAGCACGTCGCTCGAGCTATGGAGATCGGACTCTACTCGAGGCAGCGTTGGGTCATTGGCCGGTCGGTCCATAGATGCGCCCGTCCACCAATGTTGTGTCCAGCCGCTGGCCCAATCGATGTAGCCCACCTTCCTCTCGAGCAGCCCTCGCCGGACGCCGATGGTTCGGTACTCGCTCTGTGTTTGTTGATCGGTTGTGATCCTAAAGTCCGCGTTCCAAAGGAGCTCGTAGTCCAGATAGATCCGGTCCAGCGAGCAGAGGTAGGCTCTCACAATGGGCGGGGCGGCGCGATAGACGTCGAACAACGGCTGGACATAAGTCGGTCGATCCACCCGCGATTCGCACTTGTCGGCCGAACTATAGGTGCGAGCCCCGATCGTGAGGCAGATCTTCCGCTCCAAAACATCCAACACTCTCAGAGTGTCGGTCGTGTACGCGGTTCTCGTAGCGCGTGAGACTGCGCATGAGACAGCGGAGACCATCCAGACCAGGGACAGGCTGGCAGCGCGAACGTATCCTGCCGCCCGTCGAAGCCCGCTGTAATTGCACTGAGTCGATGGTTCCACTGGCCCCTTCATGGATCCGCTCAGTGTGGAATGATCGGTGCCCGTTGGTTATGCCCCAATGCGCGTGCGGCCCCTCTCACGCGGGGGCTCCCTTCGCACGCAGATACGCCACGATCTCCGAGTACTGCTTCGCGCCGTTACCACGGTCCGTCGAACCCTGCGCGTACTCAGCCCAGCCCAAGGGGGTCGCATCTTCTGCCCTATCCTTGGTGCCGAGCTCCGCTCCGGCCTCCACCAATACCCCGACGGCTGCCAGGGAGCCAGACCACACTGCGTGGTGCAGCGGGGTAGCATGCGTATAGAACCCGGTGCTGAAGATGTGAGCATAACGGCCTGCGCTTCTGCTGCCGGGTAGGGCTGGGCAGCAGCAAGCGCGGATTAGGCGGCTGGGCGGCCAAGCGCCAACCTGATTTGACTCAAGTGATGTTCATTGTGAGCGGCGACCTTGTCGAATTCATCTCGCAACGTGCACAGGCCGTCGACACTATGCACGAACTCCAGATGGCCGCTCCGCTCGTAGTGCACACCAGCATAATAGATGATTGCATTGCGAACCGATTCGTATACCTGCCGGGCGATATCGAGCGGCACCTGTGAATAGTTGAGTCCCTTCGCCCACGCATCCTGATCCATCACCCATAAGACCGGACGAGGCTCGCTCAGCACTCGACGGATGCGATCGAAGAAGACCGTCTCGTTGTCGGAGAGATGGTGGAGGATATAGCCGACCGACCACTTGTCTGGCGCATACGTTCGCGCGAGGTCGCGATGACTGAGCGAGAAGCACCGCAAGGTCTCGTCTCGGGTCCGTGCAAGCGCTTGAATAATTCGCATACTGACTCCAGCCGCCTAACGAATCGCGCTTCTGCTGCGGCGCGCCACTGGATTCTAACACCGATGGCCGGAACTCGTGCAGCGGCGTGCCGGCGAACTGGGTGTACGCCGAGTACTCGGAGCCCAGCTCCTGTGAAAGGCGCTCCGCCGGGAAGGCACGCACAACGCCCTGTAGCTGCTCGTTGAGTTCCTCCAAGGCTCCCTGGCTTTCGCGCCACGCGTCCGAACTGGGCGCCGGCACCAGAGCCCACTCTTCTTCCGGCGAGAGCGTTGCGCGCTCTCCACGAACGCGCCGAAGGACCAAAGTGTATCCAGCACTCAGGTGAAGGACGATCTCCCAAATGCTGTGAGCTCCGGCTATTGGGTGGGCTGCGGCGTCTTCCGCCGAGACATCCGCCAGCACCTCGCGTACCGAGGGCCCATGCCAGGACTCGCCCCGAAAGGCCCTGCTGATCTGATCTGCGATGATTTCCACATCCATGGGCATCGTCTCTCCCAGCCTCAAGGTCGGCGACGAGGACTTGATCGATCGCAGGATACCCTGAACGCGTCAGAATCGTGACGGCCGTCACGGCCCCACTGAGGTTGACCAGCGTCTTGGTTCTGACCCGCTGGGGTTGATACCCCGGTATCGCCGCACTTCGTTTGTCGACACCAATATCGAGCAACGTGGCCTCGCTCATCGTTCGCGCGAACGCGCCTTGGATATCGCCGGCCGGCTCACCCATTCCGTCGAGTGTGGCGCCGTGGCAGGTGCTGCAAAGGCTCGAGGTGATCATGCGCCCGCGTGCCGATTGCGACCCGAGGTCGGGTGGCTGGTGGGCCGCGAAATGGACCACCTCCTCGCCGCGCTACCTACTTCCGCGACCCCGATTGGAATTCCTATCCCGAGTCTTCTATTTTGTAGAAATGCCCCCGACCCTGCCCACCGCCCTCCTCAAAGCCCTCGTCCCCCGAGCCGAGCGCGATGAGATCCTCGCCGACCTGACCGCCGAGTACCTGGCGCGGGCGGCCGCCGACGGCCGCGCTGCGGCCGGGAAGTGGTTCTGGCGGCAGGCGTTGCGGTCGGCGCTGCCGCTGCTCGGCTGGAGCGGCCGGCGCGAAGTCACCGGCTATATCCCAGCTGCCAACGCCTACCGGCCTGGAGGGCCCATGCTCCCCGTCTTCCTCGCCGACGCAAGGTTCGCCCTGCGCCGGCTGCGCTCCCGTCCTGCCTACGCGATCCTCTCGGTGCTCACCCTCGCGCTCGGCGTGGGCGGCACCGCCGCGATCTTCGGCAGCGCCCGGCCCGTCCTGCTGGACGCGCTGCCCTACGCGAACGCCGATCGCGCCGGCATGTTCTGGATGGACGGGGCGTGGAACGAACAGGAGTTCAGCTACCTGCGCGACAAGTTCGACGGCTTTTCCCAGGTCGCCGGGTGGCGGCCGGGTGACGTCACGCTCAAGCAGGGCGACGCGCCGCTCCGGCTCCTCCCCGGCATCGCCGCCACCGGCGAGCTGTTCGAGGTGCTCGGCGCGCCTGCCTTCGCCGGTCGCACCCTCCAGGTCGGCGACGACCTGATCGGTGCCCCGCCCGTTGCCGTCGTCAGCTATGGCCTGGCCGCCGAGCTGGGCGGCGGCAAGGTCCCGTCTATGATAGGAAAGCGCCTGACCCTGAACGGCATCGAGCGGACCGTGGTCGGCGTCATGCCGAAGGGCTTCTGGTTTCCCACGCCGGCCGCGCGGATCTGGACCCCGCAGGAGATCCACCCCGAGCGCCGCAACGGCTACCTCACGCTGGTCGGGCTGGCGAAGCCGGGCGCGGACATCCGCAACATGGGCCCGTACCTCGCCCGCATCGTGCAGACGATGGCGGCACGCTTCCATTACGCGGGCCAGTGGGACAAGACCAGGAACCCGGCGGTGACCCCGCTGCGCGAGAACCTCCTGGGCTCCATGCGGCCGGCGGTCCTCGCGACGCTCGCCGCGATGGCGCTCATCCTCCTGATCGCCTGCGTCAACGTCGCCACGCTCATGCTCGGCCAGGTCGAAGGGCGCTCGTCGGAGATGGCGGTGCGCACGGCCCTCGGTGCCACGCGGACCCGGCTCACCCAGCAGCTCATCGTCGAGGCGCTGCTGATCGGGGTCGCCGCAGCCCTCGTCGGCGGCGGGCTCGCCGCGGCCGGGTTCGGACTCCTCGCGCATGCGCTCCCGATCGGCGCCTGGGGCGAGAGCGCGCGCTTCGACTGGACCCTGTTCGCCGTCGCGCTGGTCGCGGCGCTCGGCGCGTCGCTGCTGGTGGTGCTCGCTCCCACCGTTGCGCTCTGGCGCGGCGACGTCCACGGCGCGATCAGCCGCGCCCGCACCGGCGGGATCGTCGGGCGGGGCAGCCGGCTGGAGCGCGGTCTGGTGGTCACCGAAGTGGCGCTGGCGATGCTGATCGCGTCCGGATCGGCGCTGCTGGTCCGCAGCGTCATGAACCTCTACGCGGTGAATCCGGGCGTCGCTACCGGGAGCGTCGCGGTGGTCGACGCGCTGGCCGGGAACGCCACCCCGGTCGAGACCCGCCAGTCGGTCGAAGCGATCGTCGCCGAGCTGGCGCAGCTGCCCGGGGTGGTGTCGGCGGCGGGGGCGATGAAGATCCCGCTCACCGGCCGCGGCAACTCGATGGGCCTGCTGCTTCCCGACCGTCCCGACATCAAGGATGTGACGACCTACTTCCGGGTCGGCACCGTGGACTATCTCCCCACCATGGGCGTGCGGATCGTGACGGGCCGGAACTTCACGACCGCCGACAAGGTGCAGGGCCCCGAAGTCGCGGTGATCATCAACGAAGCGATGGCGCGCCGCTTCTTTGCCAAGGCCGATCCGATCGGCAAGCTGGTCGAGGGCGGCTGGGGCGTGAAGGAGCGAATCATCGGCGTCGCGCAGGACGCCGCCGAGGGGCAGCTGACCGATGAGCCGGCGCTGACCCGGTACTATCTGGCGGGGACGGTGCCCTGGATCGTCCCGTCGGCGTCCCTGGTCGTGCGGACCAGCCCCGGCATGGATCCGGCGGCGATCCTCGAGTCGGCGCGCAAAGCCGTACAGCGCGCCGCGCCGAGCTTCGCCGTCTCGCGGACCACGACGATGGCGCGGATCCTGGACGACGCCGTGGGTCCGGCGCGGCAGATCATGGCGCTGCTCTCGCTGCTGGCCGGCCTGGCGCTGGTGCTCGGCGCCATCGGGATCTACGGCGTGATCGCGCACTTCGCGGCCCGGCGGAAGCGTGACTGGGCGATCCGGGTCGCGCTCGGGCTGACGGGCGGGCAGGTCGTCGCCCAGCTGATGAAGCAGGGCGTGGTGCTCGCGGCGCTCGGCATCCTCTGCGGCCTCGCGGGGACGCTGGTCCTGTCGCGGCTGTTGACGACGCTGCTCTACGGCGTCAGCGCGGTCGATCCAATCGCCTTTGCGGCGGCGAGCCTGGTGTTGCTCGCGATCGGAGCCGGGGCCGCGTTCGTTCCCGCGCGGCGTGCCGGAAAGACCGACCCGGCGCTCGTGTTGAGGGAGCAATGAGGCCGCCGCCCGACCTTTCGCCGCTCGGCGTGTTCGAGGAGCAGATCCTCGTCGCCGTGTTGCGCACGCGAGGCGAAGCGTACGGCATGAACGTCCGTCGCGAGATTGAACGGGTCACCGGCCGCGAGCT
>DATCWE010000083.1:0-5549 GCA_036566495.1 Gemmatimonadales bacterium
GGCGGGGCGGCCGCCGCTGATCAGCGGTTGGGATTCGGCTTCGTCTCGGACTGGAATTCGGACAACCCGCCCGCGGCGATCTCGGCAGCCGCCAGCAGGGATCGCAGGCTTAGGTATTCCTTCAGCTCATCCCCGTACCAGACGATGGCTTTGCCGTCTCCACTGATGCGCCACTGATAACGGGCGCGCGTCGGCGCGGCCGCGAGCGCGGGCGAAACGCCGACCGCAACCGAGAGCAGCTTGCCGTCGGACAGCACGCAATACAGCACGTCTTCCTGAACGTTGACGCGCGTGATGCGCAGGGCCTGGACCTCTTCGGGAGTGTACGCCGCCGGGTGGCCGGACACTCCCGAACCTCCCACCGCATCGACTACCGCATTGTCGGAAAAATCTGCATCCGGCATGGACTCGCCTCCACTTCGGGAGAGACGAATCGCGCTGCCCGATGCCACACGCGCAGTTTCTGGCGTCCGCTACTGTCGCATTCTCATTCGCGCATCCCCTCCATGTCGTGGGACATGGCCAGACGGGCGGGCCGCAGGCGCAGGAACACTGTTCCACCCACCGGGTGGCGCGAGCCATACAGCGCAGCGATCGCGCCGGGCGCAAATCCGACGGCGCCGCGCACGCCCAGCCCGAGGGTCATGCCCCGGCCCCGTGCGAATTCGCGAATGTACCCCAACGATGCCATTCCCACGTCGAGCTCCGGGCCGGGCGCGACCACCAGATCCTCGCTGCTCTTCTCGACCCACTCGACCCGGCCGAAGAAGGTGTTGGAGCGATCCAGGACCGCCTCGCTCTCCAGCAGCATGCTGTGGGACCAGCTCCCGTTGGAGAGCCCGTTGCCGCCGTACACCAGGGTGGAAGCCCATTGGCCATGCTGCCCGACCTTCCGCCCGTGCAGGATGGAGGCGGATACTCTGCGTACCGTTCCTTCCTCCTGTTGCAGCCTGCCATACCCGGCGGTGATGCTCCACGCCGGTCCCGGATTCAGCGTCAGCCGCCCGGAGTAGGAATCGAGCCGAGCGAAATCAAAGTTCCAGCGATGCTCGTCCGGCTCTCGGCCGTTGAAGAGCGACCCCTCGAGCTTCCAGGTGCGCGTGAAGTAGCCCGCGGTGGCCACCCCGAAGCTGATGTGGGTCGCGTCCTGCCAGTGGTGGCCCAGGGGCGCGATCGGATCGTCCACCGCCGAGGGGCGATGCATGAACGCCACCGGGCCGAGGGCGGGCTCGCCCGAGGCGGCGACATACAGCTCGATCGCGCTGTGCGCCGAGACGGGCCGCAGGTACAGGGCGCCCAGCTCCATCCAGAAGTCGTGCGGGTGCTGCCGGTCGTGGATCGGCTGGCCGTCGGCGAGCTCCCCGCTCTGGAGCAGCAGGGGATATCCCCGCTCGCTGACGCCGAGGGGATCCAGCGTCAGCATGGTGCGCAGCTGCAGCATGCCGCCGGCGACGGTTCGACTCGCCATCAGCATGGCCCAGTTGAGCGATCCGAGCTGCCGGTCGCCGCGCGGGCCGCGCTGATCGATGTACTGCAGGAAGAGCAGCCCGTGCCCGGTGACGTCCCAGCCTCTCAGCCGGCTATGCAGCGACGCGATCGGTGCCGCGTCGGGAACCCAGGTCGTGCCCGACCCCATGCGGTCCATCGGGATCTCGAGCGGCGTGCTCATCATCGCCTGGCCCTGTGCGGCCAGCGACCCGTGATGCGACCACAGCAGCAGCGCGACCGCCAGGGTGCCGGCGCGCGCCGCGCGAATTCGTGAATCCAAGGTTCTTCCCCCGTGTGGAAATCATTCGTCCCCCGGGGTCGCATCCTGCAGCGCCCCGGCTCACCCGCCGATTGTGGCTGTCGGGCTAGAATCTGGGAGGAGGAACTTCCGGAAGCGGCGAGCGCGTAGCGAAGGCGTCGGAGTCTATCGCGGTGGGGAGAGAGGGCAGACCGACTTCGGCCTGCACCAGTCGGGCCGTGACGGAGAAATCCAGCGCACACGAGTGGTAGGCAGGGCAATGCTCGCTCAAGGGGCCGCCCGAGTGGGGGCCGGCGGGGGCATCGCCCCGATCCGACGGCTGTGCCTCGGTGGAATGACAACCGGGCTCGACAGCGGCCCCAGCGGTCCGTGCCTGCGCCGGCCCAGCGTCCGTCATGCTGCAGTCGGCCCGCGCCCCCGCCAGCAGCGGAATGAGCAAAACGATCCTGACGAGCGAGCCGACCAGACGGGGCATGCGCGAAGGAAAACCGCGACGCCGGCCAACAGTCAACCGGTTCACCCTTTTCATTCGGGGCGCTAGATTGGAGCCAATGCCCGAAGTCATCCCGATCGGCGCCGATCATGCTGGTTTTGAGCTCAAACAGCGCCTGGTGAAGGAGCTGGAAAGCCTGGGCTTTCAGCCCCTCGATCTGGGCGCGTATTCGGCGGAGTCCGTTGATTACCCCGAGTTTGCCCATCAGGTGGCGGAGCGGGTGGCCCGGGGTGAGAATCCGCGCGGGGTTCTGTTGTGCGGCACGGGCCTCGGCATGAGCTACGCGGCCAATCGGTACCATGGGGTCCGCGCCGCGGTGGCCTGGTCGCCGGAAATCGCGCACCTGGCTCGCGAGCATGGCGACGCCAACGTCCTGGTGCTCCCGGCACGCTTTCTGAACGAAGAGCAGGGTGTCGCAATTCTGAAGGAATGGCTCAACACCCCCTTTGCCGGCGGACGGCACGCGCGCCGGATCGCCCAGATCGAGGAGACCGGACCGGATGCTTGACCACGCCGCCGCCCTCAATGCCGCTGACCCCGCCATCGCCCGATTGGTCGACCGCGAGCTCGCGCGCCAGCGAGACGGCTTGGAGCTGATCGCCAGCGAGAACTTCGCCTCGCGCGCGGTGATCGACGCCATGGGCACGCCGCTGACCAACAAGTACGCCGAGGGGTATCCCGGGAAACGCTATTACGGCGGCTGCGAGGTGGTGGACGAAGTCGAGCGGCTGGCCATCGAGCGTGCCGAGCGGCTCTTCGCGGCCGAGCACGCCAACGTGCAGCCGCATGCGGGTGCCCAGGCCAACTTCTCGGCGTTCATGGCCGTGGTCGCGCCGGGCGAGATGATCCTGGCGATGTCGTTACCGCACGGCGGCCACTTGTCGCACGGGCATTCGGTCAACCACAGCGGTGTGATCTGGCGCGCCTCCCACTATGGTGTCGACCCCGCGACCGGCCTGATCGATTACGACAAAGTGCGCGATCTGGCCCGCGAGCACCGACCCAAGCTGATCGTGGCGGGCGGCAGCGCCTATTCGCGCGTGATCGATTTCGCCGCCTTCAGGAGCATCGCCGATGAAGTCGGGGCCATCTTCCTCGTTGATATGGCGCATTTCGCCGGCCTGGTGGCCGGGGGGGTGTACCCCTCGCCGGTTCCGCACGCCCACGTGGTGACCTCGACCACGCACAAGACGCTGCGGGGACCGCGGGGCGGCATCATTCTGTGCGGCTCCGCTTTGGCCAAGGCGGTCGACAAATCGGTCTTCCCCGGCACGCAGGGCGGCCCGCTGATGCACATCATCGCGGCCAAGGCCGTGGCGTTCGGCGAGGCCGCAACCAGCGAATTCCAGACCTACTCCCAGCAGACCGTCGCCAACGCGCAGCGGCTCGCCGCCGCGCTGATGGAACGGGGGTTCGACATCGTTTCCGGGGGAACCGACAGCCATCTCATGCTGGTGGATTTGCGCCCCAAGGGACTGACGGGCAAGGTGGCCGAGAGCTTGCTGGTACGCTCCGGCATCACCGTCAACAAGAACACCATTCCCGATGATCCTCAGTCGCCCTTCGTGACCAGCGGCATCCGCCTGGGCACCCCGGCGGTCACCACCCGCGGCATGGGACTCGAGGAGATGAACCGGATCGCCGATTTGATCGATCAGGTGCTGACCCAGCGCGACGAAGCCACGGTGGAACGGATTCGCGGCGAAGTCGAGGAGCTCACGGCGGGGTTCCCGCTGTACGGGCGGGCGGCACTCCCCGCCCTGGCGGAGGCGTCATGAGCGATCTCCGCGTCGCTGGCGATGTGCTGGCCCGGCTGCGCCAGCGTGGCGACGGCTACGACGACCGCGCGTACCTCTTCGTGCTGGCCAGCATCGAGTTTCTGCAGAGCAAGCTGACCGAGCGGCGCCACGTGTCGGGTCCGGAAGTGACCCATGCGTGCCGCGAATTCGCCCTGCAGCAATACGGTCTGCTGGCGCGCTCGGTGCTGGAGCACTGGGGCGTTCGGGGTACCGATGACTTCGGCCGGATCGTCTATTCTCTGGTGGAGGTCGGTGTGCTGGTCACCCAGCCGGGAGACAAGGTCGAAGACTTTCAAGGAGTGTATGGATTCGAGCAGGCATTCGACGAGGGCTACCTGTGGCAGGGCGCGCGTGAGCTGAATAACTAGCGCGAGGGACTTTGGGATAGGGAACGGGGGGCAGGAAGCATGACGAGTCCAAATCCGATCGAGTGGCCCCGCTGCCAGAAATGCGGCAACGGCACGCTGATTCCACTTTCCGATTACGGGCGCGAGGGGGCACCGATCACCTACAAGGCGTGGGTCTGCACGAATCCCGAATGCGGCTTCAATCTGCGCATCGACAACGGCGAAATCAGCTTCGGGCGGGTTATTCAACAGAGCCACAAGTGAAATCCCTCTTCCCGGTGTCGCTCGCGCTCGCCCTGCCGCTGGCGGCGCAGGAGCCGGCCGCGGGCCGGTCGGTCTGGAGCTTCTCGCTATTTACCGGGACCTCGTTCGGCGGGCCGAGCCGCGTCATGGGCGACCACCTGAGCGCCGAGGGATGGACGCAGACCGGGTGCAACACCAAGGGCATTGATTGCCATTCCAACCCCGTCGTGTCGCGGCCCCGGCTGCAGTTTGCCGCGAACCTGGGCCGCCGGCTCGGCCGGCGTCTCGAAGCGCAGCTCATCGTCGCAGGGGCCAATCTCGGCGCGGCCAGCGGCCAGCTCGACGACGTCGAGGTTCATGCCTCCTGGGTCGTGAACTCGCTGGGCGCGGTCCTGCTGTTCAAGCAGGGAGAATTGCTCCGGCTCGGCGGGGGCCCGCTGATCGCGATGCTCAAGGGTGCGACACCGGCCTACACCTCCACCTTCGTATGGCGGACCGGATTGTTGCTCGAGTCCGGGCTGCGGGCATCGGTCGGCCGGCCGTTCTTTCTGGACCTCTCCGTGTCCTACCGGCGCATGGGCAAGCGGAAGGAAGGCCCCTGGCCCACCCGGCATTTCAACGCCATCGGTGACGGCGGACCCTCTCCCCTGGCGTTGGACTACAGCCATCTCAGCGTGGGGTTGGGTTTCGGCGCGCGGATCTGATGGCCCTTTCCCGCCGTCACACATCGTTCCTTCCTGTCCTGACTCCCGAGCAGGCCCGGCAGTGGGATGCCCGCGCGGAAAGCGCGGGCATCCCGCCGCTCGTGTTGATGGAAGCCGCGGGACGCGCCGCGGCGACGGTGCTGGCATCCCGCTTCCCCGAACCGCTGCGGCAGGGAGTGCTGGTGCTCTGCGGGCCCGGGAACAACGGCGGCGATG
>DATCWE010000172.1:0-14254 GCA_036566495.1 Gemmatimonadales bacterium
GGGTGGCGGGAGCCAGCCCGCATCGAACGCCAGCGGCGAGCTCCGAAACCCCGGCGCGAACTCCACCGTGCGACCGAGCCCGCCAATGCCTTCCCGACGCTCCAGCAGGAGGGTACGCAGGCCACCCCGAGCAAGGCAGCCGGCGGCAGCGAGTCCGTTGACCCCACCGCCGATGACGATCGCTTCGTATGTACCGCTCACCGGCCGTGGCCCTTCAGGATCTCGAGCGCGGCGAGCCGGCCCGAGGCGCCCATGATCCCGCCGCCCGGATGGGTCCCGGCTCCGCACTGCCAGTAGCCACGGATGGGAGTCCGATAGCGGGCCCAGGCCGGGAGCGGGCGGAGAAAGAAGAGCTGATGCAACGCGAGCTCGCCCTGAAAGATGTTGCCCTCGGAAAGGCCGGTGATCCGTTCGATGTCGGCCGGCGTGAGCACCTGGCGCCCGATGATCGCCGCTTTGAGATTGGGCGCGTAGCGCGCCAGTGTGTCGACCACGGCGTCGCCGAACGCCTCCCGCCGGGCATCGTTCCAGCCGCCATTGAGATGGTAGGGCGCGTACTGGACGAAACAGCTCATCACGTGCCGGCCCGGCGGAGCCATCCCGGGATCGATCATCGAGGGAATCACCACGTCCATGTACGGCTCGCGGGAGAACTCACCGTACTTCGCGTCGTCGTAGGCACGCTCCAGGTAGTCCAGGCTGGGGCTGATCGACACCGCGCCGCGCAAGTGCGGTCCCACCCCGGGCAGACAGCTGAAGTCCGGCAGCTCCGAGAGGGCCAGGTTCACCTTGCCGGAGGAGCCGCGGAACTTGAAGCGCTGGATCGCCTGCACCACGTCTTCGGGAAGCAGCTTCGGGTCCACCAGCTCGAGAAAGGTGCGCCGCGGGTCGAGCCCGCTCACCACGATCGGCGCAAGGATTTCCTCTCCGCTCGCGAGCGCCACCCCGGTTGCCCGGCCGCCTTGTACCAGCACCTGCTCGACGGCGGCATCGGTACGGATCTCGGTACCGGCAGCCCGGGCGGCGCTCGCGATGGCCTCGCTGATCGCACCGGTGCCGCCTTTCTGGAATCCCCAGGCGCGAAAAGCCCCATCGATTTCGCCCATGTAGTGGTGTAACAACACATAGGCGGAGCCGGGGGAACGGGGGCCCAGGAAGGTCCCGATGATGCCGCTGGCCGATTTGGTGGCCTTGAGCGGATCGAACTCGAACCATTCGTCGAGATAGTCCGCCGCGGCCATGGTCATCAGCTTGTAGAGCGCGTGAAACCGCTCGGCACCGAGCGAGCGGAAGTGCCCCGCGAACCGCAACATCCCCTTCAAGTCCGACGGCGAGAGCGAGGCCGGGTCGGGCGGCACCATGCCCAGGATGGGCTTGACCGCCATGGCCATGTGCTGCATCAACCGGCCGAAGAGCGTCGCCGCTTCCGCGTCTCGAGGGGAATGGCGCGCCAGCTCCCGGCGGCTCTGATCGGGGTCGCTCCAGAGACCCAGGTGATCGCCGTTGTCCAGCGGCACGATGGTGCTCTCGAGCGGAAGGATCTGCAGGCCATGCCGAGGCAGCTCCAGGTCCCGGATGATCTCGGGGCGCAGCAGGCTGACGACGTAGGAGAACACCGAGAATTTGAAACCGGGGAAGACTTCTTCGGTGACCGCGGCGCCGCCGACCATCGGACGGCGTTCCAGCACCAGCACCCGGCGTCCCGCCCGGGCCAGATAGGCCGCGGCGACCAGCGCGTTATGCCCACCGCCGATGAGAATGCAGTCGTAGGACTGCGGCACTACGCCTTCTTCCTCTCGGGATCGAAGAAGGGCAGCCGCTGGACGCGCGCGTCTGCTTGCAGCCGCTGGTGCTCGACGGTGAGCTCCAGCCGGACCGCGGTGCCCGGCGCGAAGTGCGGGGCACGGAGATGGGCCAGCGCCAGATACTGCTTGAGCAGCGGCGACCAGCACCCGCTCGAGGCGTAACCGATCTGACGGCCGGCCCGATAGACCGGCACGCTGGCGCGCCAGGCCACGGTCGGAAGCTGCGGCGGCAGTCCGACCCGGGCATAGAGCGCCTCGAGCGACTCCCAGTCCACCGCCAGTCCGGCGAAGCGCCAGGCCGCACCGCGCGCTCGTTCCTCACGCAGCGCGCGCCTGCCGTTGAAGGGACCCTTCTTCCAGCTGATGGTCCACTCCAGGCCCAGCTCGAGCGGAGTCGATTCCTGGGCGGGGATCAGCGCGTGATGGGCAGAGTGGTAATCCACATCCAGCATGACCAGGCCCGCCTCGATCCGGGCCAGGTCGAGCGCCCAGATTCCGGCCGGGGTAATCCCGTACGGGGTTCCCTCCTCGACCAACGCATCCCACAGCTCGACCGCCCGGGCCGTTTCGACCCACAGCTCGAATCCGAGATCGCCCGTGTAGCCGGTGCGCGAGATGGTGATGGGAATGCCCCGCGCCCGGGTGTGCAGCAAGCGGAAGTACTTGAGCGCCGAGAGGTCCGTGTCACACAGCCGGCTCAGGATCGCGCGGGACAGCGGACCCTGCAGCGCCAGGGCGCCGAGGCGCTCGGACACGTTTTCGATCGAGACCTCCAGCCCCACCGCGTTGAGCGACAGCCAGCGCAGATTCGGCTCGGCGCTGGTCAGGCGATACTGCTGCTCCCCGAGCCGGCTGATGGTGCCGTCATCGATGACCTTCCCGCGGCTGTCACACCAGGGGGTGTACATCACCTGATGGAGTGCGCAGCGGGTGACATCGCGGGTCACCATGCGGTCGAGCAATCGCGCGGCCCCGGGGCCCGATATGAGGTATTTGTAGAGGGGCGACACGTCGATGAGGGCGGCGCTGTTGCGGATCGCCGAGTATTCCCGTTCATGCAGCAGCTCATAGGAGCTGGCCACCATGTAGCCGGCCCAGCGTCGCCACGCCTGTCCCTGGACCAGGGGAGCGGTGCGGGGATGGAATGGCGTGGTCTTGAGCATGAGACCCGATTCTAGTCGGGAGGTCGGGAAGTCGGGAGGTCGAGGAACTGCCGCAACGAACCCCGGACCAGGCCGAGGCTGAGTCCGGCTTACCCGCCCGCGGGATTTCGACTACGTTTCTGTTCGATGCGGACCTTCAGCACCTCACTCCTGCTCGCCGCTGCGCTGTTCGCGCCCGCCGCCCGCGCCACGGCCCAGGACAAGCCATTCGCCGCCCTGTCGCATACCCTGCTTGCGGGGCGTGATTCCCTGGTGCGGCTGGCCCGCGAGCAGGTGGGATTGCGCTATCGGCTGGGCGCCGTGCGGCCGGGTCTCGCCTTCGACTGCAGCGGCCTGGTAAAGTGGCTGCTCGCGGCGTTCGACTTTCAGGTCCCCCGGACCGCAGCCCAGCAGGCCAAGGTCGGGGTCGCGATCCCGAAGGACACCGCTCAGCTCCTCCCGGGAGACCTGCTCTTTTTCGGGCGCGGACCCCGCGTCACCCACATCGGCATTTATGTCGGCGAAGGCAAGTACGTCCACGCCGCCAACCGCCGGAAGGGCGTGATCGAAAGCGAGATCAGCCGGGCCAGAACCACCTGGTGGAAAGGGGCGCGCAGACTCCTGATCGAACCGGACAGCCTTGCCATCGCAATCAGAAACCAGGAGTGAAGGACCGCGAGCCGCTCCAGCTGCCTCACCAGTACTCCCATCTCCCCCGCGACAGCACGTAGGCTGACAGACACGCATTGGTGACCGCGTGCGCCAGGATCAGATCGCCGAGCGTCCGGGTCCGCCGCATCCACCAGTTGTACAGCACTCCCGCCGCCAGACCGACGTCCCACATCGCGCCGTGCTCGCTCGCGAAGAGCAGCGCCGTCAGCCAGAACGATGCCAGGGTGTACCGGCCGAGCCGCACCTTGCGAAAGTCCTCGCGGCTATCCACCCAGCGCGGCAGCCAGGCTCTCCAGAACAGCTCTTCGATGACGGGAACCAGGATGACGGCGCGGATGCAGCGCAGCACCAGGATCAGGTTGTCGTCGCGCGCCGCCACGGGCAGCACGCCTTCGATCCGTCCGGTGAGCCCGTTGGAGAACAACCAGCTGCCGCGCCAGGAAGGCAGGAATACGTCGGGCGCCACCCAGAGGGCAAACACGCCGACGCCGAGGGAAATACTGGTGAGCCAGTGCGGTGCGCGGAGCGAGATGACCTTGCGGGAGAAGACCCACAGCACCCCAGCCAGGAGCGCGACCCTGGCGATCGCCAGGGCGCGCGGGTTCACCGAAAGGTGCGGCGCCAGCAGCAGCAGCCCGACGAAGGTCGCGAAGGGGGCGACGTAGGGCAGCGACGGGTAGCGCTCGATCAGCCTCATGCCGGGGAGCCGGAAGGTCGGAACGCGATGCGGTTCCGACCTGCGGCTCTCTAGAACGTGTACGAAAGCTTGGTGAGCAGCAGCCGCCCCAGGTTCGGCACCCCCACGAAGGTGGCATAGTGCTTGTTGAAGAGGTTCTGCACGTTGGC
The DNA here is from genome assembly GCA_036566495.1 of Gemmatimonadales bacterium. GTDB lineage: Bacteria > Gemmatimonadota > Gemmatimonadetes > Gemmatimonadales > GWC2-71-9 > JABFSM01. Next base: position 4,466 of record DATCWE010000172.1, read on the forward strand.
GGTGAACAGCAGGTTGCGCGAGCCCACCGGCGGACGCCAGGTGGCTTGCAGGTCGGTGACGGCGTAGGAGTCCGTCGGCAGCAAGGATCCCGGATGATCCGGGTCGGGGTTGCTCACATAGACGCCCGAGTTCACCGGGAATCCCTTGAGCGCCCGGAAGCGCAGCTCGGCACCCCAGCCCCGTGGGTCGTCACGCCACGCGGCGGTCAGCGACCCTTTGCTCTTCGAGGCGTTGAGCGCGATGTCGGTCGGCCCGTTCACTTCACTGCTGGGGAAGAAATCCTTGTTGACCCAGGAGTAGCTGCCCGAGAGCGACAAATAGGAACTGACCACGTAGTCGAGTGCGAGGTCGGCGCCCCAGAGGTCGACCTTCCCGAAATTGCGGTAGGTGAGGAAGATGTCCGGGCGCGCGGTCAGCGCGGTGTTGGTCGGCACCACGGTGCCGAGGGGCACTCCGGTCGTGGCAATGCTGGTGGCCGCGGACACGCCGGCCATTCCGGTCCCGATCGCCGTGGCAGTCGCCGCCGCCGCCGCCGCCCCGAGGGCCGGAGTGAACAGGGCGGTGAGATAGCTGATGGTGCTGGCGCGATCGAGAAACACCGTGGGCGACTCGACCAGGAGCGGCCCGGTGAAGTTGCGCTTGTGCTCGTACCAACCGTCCACCGAGACCTGGAGTTTCTTCCCGATCAACCCCTTGTAGCCCGCCTCGAGGGCGTTGCTGATGGTCGGCTCGAGGGTCGCGATATCCGTGACCTTGGCGGGGTCGACGTCGATGAACTGCGAGGTCGTGACGTTCAGCAGGCGGAGCTGGGTTCCGACCTGGGTGGTGGGGGCGTTGTTCAGCATGAGCTGCGTCAGGTTCGGGCCGGCGACGGCGGCGACAGCCTGGACCGCGGCGGCCCACAGGAGCGGAGCATGCGCCGGGAGCAGGCCGGCGGCGGGATTGAAGGGCGTCCGCATACACAAATCGCCGGCTCCCCCCGCGGGACAGGCGCCGCTCACCCGGAACTTGAATCCCTGCTTGGGGACGCCCAGCGCTCGAACGTCGTAGCCGATGGTGGCACTCAGCGGGATCCGGCCGGCCACGATGTCCAGAAAGAGATTGTTGTCGGTCGGCGTCGAGAACGCCCGGTTGAAGGTCAGCCGGAAGGCCTGTCGTTCGCTCGGCTTGAAAACCAGTCCCACCCGGGGCGACCACACCGCCGATTTCAGCCGGCTGTGCTTGTCCACCCGAAGCGCCGCGACCAGGTCGAGCTGCGGCGTGAAGTGGGTGACGCCGTGCAGGTAGGCGCCGTACTCGTTGATCGTGTCGTCGTCCTCATTCGAGCCGTTGATGGTGCCACCGGTCCGCGGCTCGGTCTTGACATAGTCCGCGCCGTAGAGAAGGGTCTCCTTGTGATTGAAGAGATCGAAGCCGTGCTGGACCTGGGCCGACAAGGTCCGCGATTGGTCGACGATGGGGCTGCCATCCCGGAGCAGATAGGCTCTGGCCCGGGGTGACGAGCCGCTGCTGTCGATTCCCGCGCCGCTGAAATTGCCGAAGCCCTGGATGAAGAGCCGCTTGTGCCGAAAGCGCAGCTGCGCCGAGGTGTACTTCCAGCCGCGGGCCTGGGCGGCCCCAATCCCGGTGTACTCGATGTAACTCTTGGCGTTGGTGATACCGAAGTCTCCGATGACCTCGGTGTTGGCATCCGGTCGGACATCGACCCGGGCTCCCCCGTTCCATTGCTCGAGGTTGAAGTCGCGGCAGCCGGTTTCCGCGTTGCAGGTACCGGCCGGAATGCCCAGCTCGGGGTGCAGCGTGTTCAGATTCGCCGGCTCCGCCGGGTCCCGCTCCTGCCATTCGGTGCCCTTGAGATAGCTTCCCGAGACCTTGAAGGCGACCTTGGTGCCGAGCCGCATGGCGTGCCGGCCGGTAACCCGCCAGAGCCCCTGGGCCTTGTCCATTCTCGCGAAGGTGGGATGCCGGCAGGCGGCGTCGTCGCAGACCCGCGCGGTCGAGCCGGCCCGCGCCCCCGCCTCGAGGCTGAGCGTGGATCCGGTGGAGGTGAACGGCGAGCGGGTGATGATGTTGAGGACGCCGTTCGACACGTTCGGTCCGTAGAGCGCGGCGCCGGGCCCCAGCACGAATTCGATGGTCTCGATGTCTTCGTTGGTGACCGGGAAAAAAGTGGGGACGTTCACGCGAAGGGCGGGCACCGCCGCATAGCGATTGTCGATGAGGGTGAGTAGGGTGCCCGAGAAGATATTGTTGAAGCCCCGCGCCACCACGTTGGACTGCACCAGCCCGCCCTGCGAAATATCCACGCCGGGAATGTTCTGCAGGTGGTCGGTGACGCTGAGCGCCGGCCGTTCCTCGACTTCGGTGCGACCGACGGCGAAGACCGCGGCAGGCGCATCGGTCTTCTTTTCGGGCTCGCGCGACACAGTCGTGACCGACACATCCTCGAGCCGCGTGGCCTGTACCTGAAGACTGACATCGACGGTCGTGGTGCCTCCCGACCGGATGACGGTCCCCGGAAACTCCTTGGGCGCAAAGCCGACGGCGGCCACTTTCACCAGGTAGGTGCCGGGAGCCACCTCGCCGAGTCGATAGGTGCCGTCGGCTCGGGTGCCTCCGCTCGCAATCGCGGCGCCGTTGGGCAATACCACTCGGACCACGGCGCCGTTCAGCGGCTTACCGCCGTCCGCGTTGGATACCCGTCCGGCAAGGGTCCCGCCCTGGGCCTGCGCGGAGTGGAAGAAGCCGAGCGTGAGGACAGCGGGTAGCAGAGACATCCGAAGCGCGGGCGCCATACGGAGTACCTCGGCGGTGGGAACGACGGATGGGAAGCAATACCGGCCGGTTCTGGGTCAATATACGGCACGCGACGCGAGAAGTGTTAAGGATTCAACGAGAACTGTGCAAGCGGACACGCAGGGGAGCGTCCACTTGGCTAAGACGCGTCAACCGACGAGTTTTCAGCATCAAGACAGAGGTGCCGGCACGGGCAGGCATCGAGAGCCAAAGTCGTTACTCTATAAGGAGATCGCTATGAATACACGCATTGCCGTGGCACCGCTGCTCGCGCTCGCAGCCGCCTGCTCGCAGGGGGGGCAGGTCGCGCAGCGGATTCCGGCCGACTCCTCCCAGTACTTCCGCACCCAAGTACAGGAGCTCACGACGGTAGCCGCCGCGAAGGACAGCCTGGTCCGGGATCTCGCCGAGACCACCAAGCTGCTGTCGGACATCAATACCGAGATCGTGAAGGTGTCCAACACTCGGAAGCCGGTCGAGCCCGTGGTCGGCACCGAGGGCGTGACCACCAACGATCGGGCCATGGTGCTGAAGCGGGTCCAGGACCTGACCGCCCGCCTCAAGGCCAACGAGACGCGGTTAGCATCGAGTCAGAAGCGCCTCAAGCAGCTGACCGGCGAGTCGGACAGCTTGAAGAGCACGCTGACCGAGCTGCAAGCGACGATCGACGGCCTGCAGCAGACGCTCGAGAGCCAGAAGAACACCATCGCGACGCTTGAGGCCGACCTCACCGGCACCAAGCAACAGGTGACCGCGCTCTCCGAAGAGAAGGCGGTGCTGAATGACACCGTCTCGGCGCTCAGCACCCGCGAGAACACGGTGTACTACGTCATCGGCACCCGCAAGGAGTTGAAGGACCGCGGGATCATCACGGAAGAGGGCGGCACCCGCTTCCTGATCTTCACCCGCACCGGTGAAGTGCTGAAGCCGGCCGCGAATCTGGAGCCCTCGGCGTTCACGGCGGTCGATCGCCGTACCGTCACCGAGATCAAGCTCCCGAATCCCGACAAGGAGTATCAGCTGGTTACCAACCAGGCGATTGCCTACAGCAACATTGCGCCGGACGCCAAGGGCCGCGTCAAGGGCTCGTTGCAGATCACCTCGCCCGAACGGTTCTGGGGCCAGTCCAGATTCCTGATTCTGGTCGAGCGGTAATCCGCTAGTCGCTCGTCCGTAACACGGGGGAAGTCCGCAAGGGCTTCCCCCGTTTTACTTTTCCCGTCCATCAGCACGGTACAACCCGTCATCGGCTTCTTCCACCCGGACTTCTCATGTTGCGACGCCTGGCCTTGCCCCTGGTGACCACCCTCTGCAGCGGTTGGCTCGCGTTCGCCGCACCGCTCTCGGCGCAACTCGCCAAGGACCCGGCGGCCCAGGCGCTGGAGCGGGAGATCCTGAAACAGCTGATCGAGATCAATACCAGTGATTCGGCGGGTCATACCCGCGAGGCGGCCGAGGCGCTCGCGCAACGGCTGCTGGCGGCCGGGCTCCCCCAAGCCGACGTTCACGTGATCGGTTACAGCCCGCGATACCAGAGCCTGGTGGCTCGCTACCGCGGGCAAGCCAGCGGGAAGAAGCCGATCCTCCTGATGGCCCATCTCGACGTGGTCGACGCCCGGAGAGAAGACTGGTCCACCGATCCCTACCAGTTCGTGGAAAAGGACGGCTTCTATTACGGGCGCGGCACCAGCGATGTGAAGGACGGCGCCGCCATGCTGGTCGCCAATTTCATCCGTTACAAGAAGGAGGGCTTCGTTCCCGACCGCGACCTGATCATCGTGCTCACGGCGGACGAAGAAACCACGGGGCGGAGCATCAGCTGGCTGGTGCAGGAGCATCGCGACCTGATCGATGCCGACTACGCGCTCAATACCGACGGGGGCGGCGGCGATTACAGCAAGGGCAAGCCGATCCGATTCAATGTTCAGGCGGCGGAAAAGGTCTATCAAAGCTTCACGCTGGAAGTGCGCAACAAGGGAGGCCATAGCTCGCGGCCGGTACCCGACAACGCGATCTACCACCTCGCGCGCGGGCTGTCCCGGCTGGCCGACTATCGGTTTCCGGTGCGGCTCAACGAAGTAACCCGTGCATTTTTCGAGCGGGGGGCTGCCGCCGAGCTGCCTGCCGTGGCCGCCGACATGCGCTTGGTCGCCAAGACGGGAAATCCGGCCGCGGCGCGCCGGCTCTCGCAGATCTCTCCGTACTACAACTCCGTGCTGCATACCACCTGCGTCGCCACCCGTCTGATCGCCGGCCACGCCGACAACGCCCTTCCCCAGCTGGCCCGCGCCACGGTCAACTGCCGGGTCGAGCCCGATGAGCCGGTGGACAGCGTCGAGGCCCGGCTCAAGCGAGTCGTCGCCGACACCGCGATCCATATCTCGCGGGTCGCCGATGCCCATCCCAGCCCGCCTTCGCCGTTGCGCAGCGATGTGATGGGCCCCGTGGAGGCGCTGGCCGGGAAGTACTGGCCGAAGGTTCCCGTCGTGCCGGAGATGTCGACCGGCGCCACCGATGGTCTCTACACCCGCAACGGGGGGATTCCGACCTACGGCGTCGGGGCGGTCTTCGAGGACATGGACGATTCTCGCGCGCACGGACGCGACGAGAGGGTGGGCGTGAAGGAATTCCACCTGGCGGCGGAGTACTGGTACGAGCTGGTGAAGCGTCTCGCGGGTGGAAGACCGGCGAGCTAGAGTCGGGATTCAGCAGTCAGCGGTCAGGAGGTTGCCCATGGATCCAGCGTCGCCGGACTCCCCGTCGCGGCGGGAATTCCTGATGCGAACGGCGGCGGTGAGCGCCGGCCTGGCGCTCAGCCCTGAGCAAGCCCTCCCCGGCCAGGACCCGCTGCTGTTCCGCTGTCCACCCATCCCCACGGTTCGCATCGGCTTCGTCGGCATCGGCGGCCAGGGCAGCACCCACGTCGAAAACCTGCTCACCCTGGAAGGCGTGGAGCTCAGAGCGCTCTGCGACATCGTGCCGGAGAAAGTCACCGTGTGGCAGCAGAAGATCCGCGCCCTGGGGCGCCCGGAGCCCGTCGGCTATACGCGCGGGCCGCGGGATTTCGAACGCATGTGCGCGGAGCAGGAGCTCGACCTGGTCTTTACGGCAACGCCGTGGGAATGGCATGTCCCCGTGCTGCTCGCGGCAATGCGCAACGGCAAGCACGCCGCCTCGGAGGTGCCCATCGCCTATACGGTGGAGGACTGCTGGGCCTTGGTAGAAGCGGCGGAACGCTACCGCAAGCACTGCGTCATGATGGAGAACTGCTGCTACGATCGGCTGGAGCTGCTGGGGTTCCATCTCGCGCGGAAAGGACTCCTGGGCGAGCTGCTGCACGGGGAATGCGGCTACAACCACGATCTCCGGGGCATCAAGTTCTCGACCGAGGGCGAAGGGCTCTGGCGCCGCGCCCATGCCACCCGTCGCAACGGCAACCTTTATCCCACCCATGGGCTGGGGCCCATCGCGCAGGCCATGAGCATCAACCGGGGCAACCAGTTCGACTACCTGGTGTCCCTGAGCACCCCTTCACGCGGTCTGCAGCTCTGGCAGCAGGAGCACCTGGATCGCAACGATCCCCGCCGGAACGAGCGCTACGTGCTGGGCGATGTAAACGTCACCCTGATCAAGACCGCGCTGGGCCAGACGGTGTATCTGACCCACGACACCAACCTGCCGCGGCCGTACAGCCGCAAATACGTCCTGCAGGGAACCCGCGGACTCGTGGAGGGTTACCCGCGCCGCGTGTATATCGAAGGGATCAGCAAAGCGGAAGATCGTTGGGACGCCATCGACGGCTGGTTCGAGAGCCACGACCATCCGTTCTGGAAGAGCGAGAAGGTGCGCAACGCCAGTGCCGGACACGGCGGCATGGACTGGCTGGAGGACTGGCGGCTGATCAGCTGCCTGCGCGAGGGCCTGCCGACCGACCAGAACGTTTATGACGGAGCGGCGTGGAGCGTGGTGGGCCCCCTCACGGAAGCCTCGGTGCGTAATGGCGGCCGCCCCACGCGCATCCCGGATTTTACTCGGGGGCGCTGGAAGCACACCGAGCCCCTGGGGATCGTCACTGCTCTTTGAGGACCTCCTGGGGTTCGACGGCTGCGGCGCGCCGGGCCGGGAGCCAGCTGGCCAGCAACGCCACCAGCAAGACAGCCAGCGTCACCACGCCGAGCGTCGCGCCGTCGGTCGCGCTGACGCCATAGAGCTGGCTTTCCAGAATCTTCCCGCCGAGCCGAGCGCCCAGCACGCCAAGGCCGATCCCGATGACGACGAGCGTCATCCCGTTGCCGATCACCACCCGCTTGACCCTGGTCTGATCCGCCCCCAGCGCCAGCCGAATCGCGATCTCGCGGCTGGACAGGCCCACCACGAACGCGATCACTCCATAGATCCCGATCGCGGCGAGCACGAGGGCCAGGACGCTGAACACGCCCAGCAGGAGCGAGCCGAATCGCGGAGCCGCGTTCTGGCGATCGAGCGCCGTCCCCAGCGCCTCCACACTGAAGACCGGCAGGGTGCCGTCGAGCGCCGAGACCTCCTGCTGGACTCGCGCCGAGGAGACCGGCATACTGGTCCGCGACCGCACTACGATCTCGAGGTCGGCATCCGGTTGCTGGGCCAATGGGAGATACACGTCCGGCTCACTGGTGGAGGCGTCCAGGTCGGTCGTCAGATCCCGGAACCGCGCCGTCCCCGCAATGCCGACGATCGTCACCTCCGGGCCCGACGCATCGCCCAGGTGAATCCGGCGACCCAGCGCACCGCTGCCACCCCAGAAGCGCCGGGCCATCGCCATGCTCACCACCACCACGCTGGGTGCATCCGCGCGATCGGCGGCCGTGAAGCCGCGGCCGCCAAGGATGGGAATTCCCAGGGTCGCAAAGAAGCCGGGAGTGACGGCGTGCCGGTAATAACGAATCGGCTCCGCCGCTGGCGCATCCACCACCAGCGTCGAGGCGTTCGAGTTGCTGCGCAGGGGCAGGTCGGTCGCCACGGCCGCCGCGGCAACCTCGGGCAGGACCGCGAGTCGCTGCGCCAGCCGATCGGCGAAGGCAACCCGCTCCGGACGGCCATAACGGGAGCGCGGCAGGGAAACTCGCGCGGCGACTACTCCTGTCGTCGAGAATCCCGGCGAAACCGCCAGTCGCTCGCGCAGGCTCCGGACCATCAGGCCCGCCCCGGCCAGCAGCATCAGGGCAAGCGCCACCTCGGCAATGACGAAGGCCTGTTGCAACCCCGGCCGGCGTAGCCTTCCCAGCCCGGAAGTCGCGGCTCGGGCGCCTTCGCGCAGGGTCCCGGCAAGATCGGAACGGTTTCTCCGCAGGAGTGGCGTCACGCCGCAGACCGCCCCAACCAGGAGCGTCACCCCGAGAGTGAACAGCAACGCTCGCGCGTCCACGCCAAGCGTGGCATAGGGAGGCAGCACCCCCGCCGGCGCCAGCGGCGCCAACAGCCGGATGGCCCAGTGGGCGATGAGCACTCCCACCGCACCGCCGAGACCCGCCAGCACGAGCGATTCGGTGAGCAGCTGGCGAGCCAGCGGCCAGCCGCCTCCCCCGAGTGCCAGCCGGAGGGCGATTTCGCGCTGGCGCGCGTTCGCCCGCACCAGTTGCAGGCTCATCACGTTGACACAGGCGATCAGCAGGACGAGCAGGACCGCCTTGAACAGGGCCTTGAACAGCGCTGCCGTACTGCCGAGAAAATTCTGCTTGAGGGAAAACAGGTCGACGCTGCGCTCGCGGTTGCTTTCCGGAAACTGCTCGGCGAGCCGGGTTGCCACCCTTTCCAGGTCTTTCTGGGCTTCTGCCCGGCTAACCCCGTCCTTCAGCCGCCCCACCGCGCCGAGCCAGCGGCTGTTTCGGGCAGTCAGCAGCGCCACAGAGTTGTCGACCGAAATCATCGCAACGGGCACCCAGAGCTCGGCCTGGAACGAGAGGCCGGTAAACCCTTCCGGCATCACGCCGATGATCGAAAAGGTGCGGTCGTTCAGGACGATGGTTTGCCCGAGAGGGGTCGCATTGCCCGAGAGATGGGACTTCCAGAAAGCATGGCTCACCACCACGACCGGGTTTGCGTCGGGTACCCGGTCTTCCTCGGAGCTGAAGCTGCGGCCCAGGGCCGCCCGCGCCCCCAGCAGCTCGAAATAACCCGCATTCACCCGCTCGGCTTGCACCCGAAGCGGCCCGGTCTCCGTTCGCAGATTGAGTGAGATGGGGTCCCAGGCGGACACCCCGGCCAGTGTGTGGTTGAGGTTGCGCCAATCGGCAACCTCGGGTATCGAGGCGCCCCGAACGCTCCGCTGGGGTTCGCGGACCCCCCAGAGGAACATCAGGCGATCAGGTTGCTCGAACGGTAGGGAGCGAAGCAGCGCGGCATCGATCAGGCTGAACATGGCGGTGGGGGCCCCGATCCCCAGCGCCAGCGTGGCCACCACGATCGCGGAGAAGGCGGGGCGGGACTGCAGCGTCCGAAATGCCAGCCGAAGGTCGATCCAGGAGAAAAGCGCCATACCGCTCCCCATTGCAGCGGCCGTGCCAGAACAGCCCACCGCCCAAGTCGCTATGCAGCAATCCTTTCCGCCTCAAACGCAAAGTGGGAATCCTGACTCGGATTCCCACCGGCGAACAGCTTCATCCCAGGAGCGAACAGCTAGATGGTTCGCGATCGCCTGTGAAAGAGAAAGGGACGCGACAAATGGAAGCGATCCATCTGGAGCCGCCCCATCCGCTCGTGCACTCGCTCCATGGCTCGCGTGCGGAGCTCGAACTGCCGGCGCCAGGCCCGGTCCTGCAGGGCAAACTGACGCCCCCGAACTCGGTCGATACGGTCGAGGGATCGCTCGAGAGCGCGCCGCTGCATCGCTCCCTGCTCCAGGCGGATTCGGGGGAACATCCGGCTCTGCATCGAAGGAACCCGATACTTGAAATAGCTGTAGGGGGGCCGCTTGATGCGGAAGGATTCGGCTCGCGGCCGGTAGGGGCGATCTT
>DATCWE010000249.1:0-4421 GCA_036566495.1 Gemmatimonadales bacterium
AGTTGGTGCCGGGCTTCATCGTAGACCATGGCGTGTCCGTGGCGCGCCGTGAGGGTCACCGCCGGTCCCGGCCCGGTGGTGCCTCCGCATGCCGAGAGCTGCCATCCCGCCAATGCAAGAGCACAGATCGCGACTCCCGGAAACGCCATGGCCGCCTCGTCCGATGAGGTGAAAGGCTTCGCGCGCCAGTCCCTGGCATGATGCGAGCGCCTCGCGGGCACGACAACGGCCCGGCGGCCAGTCACCCGGGGCATGCTCCGAATGGCGGCCACGGCGCAGCGAGGCAGCTCGGTCCGCCCCGGCGGTAGCGGTTATCATCGGGGTGCGGAGGGGCGGACACCGAAGGGAGGAGAAACCCTGCCAGGCTTGAAGCGCTGGGCTGCACCGGTCGCGATCGTCGCGGGGAGCGCGTTGCTGCTCGCCGTCATCGAGACGAGCCTCATGTACATCCAGACGCTGCTGGGCGAGTCCCGCAATCAATTCCTCTGGACCTTCCAGCGCATCCTGATTCCTTGGGGGGAGCTGGCCTGCCTGATTCCGCTCGTGGTCCTGCTCGCTCGCAAGGTGCCCCTGGCGGGCCGCCGCCCGATCCTGGCGGGCCTGCTGCATGCGGGAGCCGCATTCCTGTTCGGGGCAACGCACCTGTTTCTCGACGTGCTGGTCTGGCGGCTGGTCGGAGACCGCTCTGCCCCCATGCTGCGGCTGACCGCGGGACTAATCTCCCGCTACATGCTGCAGGACGTGTTCCTGTACTGGACCGTGGTCGGCGGCCTGCAGGTGTACTGGCAGCAGCGCGCCGCGCGCCGGCGCGAGCTGGCCCAGGCCCGTCTGGCTGCGGAGCTCGCGGAAGCGCGTCTGGCGGCCCTCCAGTCCCGCTTGGAGCCGCACTTTCTCTTCAACACCCTGAACACGGCCGTGATGCTGGTGCGAGGAGACCGGCGCGAGCAGGCGGTGGACGTGCTGCTCGAGCTGAGCGAGCTGCTGCGTGCCGTCATCCGCGGCGCCCCCGACCACCAGGTTCCCCTGGAACAGGAGTGGGGCTTTGTCCGCCGCTACCTTGCGCTCGAGCAGGCCCGGTTCGAGACCGGATTGAGTGTGGAGCTGCACCAGGATCCCGGCCTGGACCGGCAGCTGGTGCCGTTCCTGATCCTCCAGCCCCTGGTGGAGAACGCGCTCCGGCATGGAGTCGCGCAGCGCTCCGCACCCGGACCCGGTCATGTCGAAGTGATCGCCCGATGTGAGGGGGAGCTGGTGCGGCTTGAAGTGCACGACAACGGTCCCGGGATCGGGCAGCGCGAGCCCCGGTCCGATCCTCCTCGGGGCGTCGGCATTGCGAACGTGCGAGCGCGACTGCGGGAGCTCTACGGCGACCGGGGCGGGCTTGCGATCAAGGCGGGGCCGGAGGGAGGCACCATCGCGACCGTGACCTTACCGCGGGGTTCGGTCCGGCAGTAGCGTTGGCCCGAGCTCCTGCGGTGGGTGACGGCGTGGTCGGCCAGCTGCTCGGGGCCGCCGCGGGCTACCTGGGCGCGCGGGCGCTGTTCGCCGTGCCATTCGTTGCGCGGTGGGCCGGGCGCCTCGACCCGGCCGCGCGTACCGGAACCCTCGGATTCCGCCTGCTCATCGTGCCGGGCACGGTACTGCTCTGGCCCTGGCTGGCTCGTCGCCTGCTCGGCGCCCAAGATCTGGCGACTGCGGCGACGCCATGAGTCGTCAATCCGATGGTGAGCCTGCTCACTGCGAATACCGCGTTTCGGATTGCTGGCGGGTTTGCCGTTTTGAACTGCCCGGTCTTGCGGCCCCGCTCATCCTGATCCTGATGGCGGCAACCAGCCATGATTCCTGGCCCTCGGTGCTCTCGCCGCCGGTCTGGAAGGCGCTGCAATGCTGGTTTATGTGGCATATGCATTGCTGATCGGACATGTGGCACTCGGGACCCTCCAGGCGGGGACGGGCGGGATCGGACCCCTGGTCGCAGCCGCCGGGGTGCTCCTGATCATCGAACTGCATCAGGCTGCAGGATTGCGGGAGCGCCGCCCTGCGCCAGTGCACCGATGGCCCCATCGCAACAGGGCGCTCGGCGAATTCAGCCCGCGCGGAGAGATCGTGGACTCGAAACGCTGGACCGGAGGGATGAATCCCGCTGAGGGCAAGGCCCATCTCGATTGCGCGGTCTGCTGCCTGAGCGGCGGCCCGATGCGGCGCGACATCCTTCCGGCCGTGGGTCGCCCCGTGCAGATCAGGGGAGGGGTCTTTCGGGAAGGTGCGCTGCTGTTTCTCCGTGCGGCTCCGGACGCCATCCAAATCTTGCCATGACGACGCTGCGAGCCATGGCCGCGAGCTTCCCTGCGGCCGCCTGGGCGGTCCCCAATTCCACCACCTCGGCGGGGCGCTACCTGTTGCGCTTCGCGCGGACCGAGGAGGATCTGGATCGCATCCTCCGGCTGCGCTACGAGGTCTTCAACCTCGAGCTCAAGGAGGGGTTGGATACTGCCCACGCCGACCAGCGCGACGAGGACGATTTCGACCGCCGCTTTCATCATCTCCTGATCGAAGAGCGGGAGAGTCGCGCGATCGTGGGGACCTACCGGATGCAAACGGGGGAGATGGCGGCCGAGGGCGGCTACTACTCGGCCGGACTATTCGAGCTCGACGGCCTTCCGGAGGCGGTGCGCAACCAGGCCATCGAGATCGGGCGGGCCTGCGTCGCCCGGCCTCACCGCAACGGCAGAGTGCTCAACCTGCTTTGGCGCGGCCTGGCCAGCTATCTGACCTGGAACCATAAGTCCGTGCTGTTCGGCTGCTGCTCGCTCACCTCGCAGGACCAGGCCTTCGGGATGCGTGTACATCGTCATCTCGACCAGCTCGGCGCCGAGCATCCGGTCCTGCGCGTCCAGCCGCGGCCCGACACCCGTTGCGAAAGCGACGATCAGGCACCGCCCGGCAGCTATCCCACACCGAAGATCCCGGCCCTCTTCCAGGCCTATCTGACCCTGGGCGCGAGGACCCTGGGCCCGCCGGCGATCGACCGGGAGTTCAAGACGATCGACTGGCTGGTGCTGCTTGACGTCGCGGAGCTCCCCGGCATCACCTACCGTGCCTTCTTCCGACACAGCGAGGGCGAGGGCGAGCGCGACGGCTAGCCCTTACAATTGAGGCCATGCCGATCGACGCGACCACGGCCCCCCCGGTCCTTCCAACGCCCCCCGTCGCGCTGATCCGCGGTGGAAGGATTCGCGCAGCGCTGCGGCTGGCCGGCTTCCTGGCGTGGACCTTCGCCTGGTTCTGCATCTGGATGCTCGGCTCGCTGCTCAGCCTGCCGGTGCCTCGTGCCCGGCTGGCGTGGCGCCACGTCTCCGAGCGCCACTGGGCCCGCGGACTGTGCTGGCTGGCGGGGATGCAGCGGAACCTGATCGGCAGGCCGCCCCGCGCTCCCTTTCTGCTGGTCACCAATCACCTCAGCTACTTTGACATTCTGCTGCTGTTCAGCTGCGTCGACGGCGTGTTCGTCGCGAAACGGGACATGCGCTCGTGGCCCCTGCTCGGCCCGCTGGCCCGGCTGGCCGGTACCATCTGGGTCAAGCGCGAGGTACGGCGTGACGCAGTGCGCGTGCTCGACCGGATCGATCGTGCGGTGGCTCGTGGTGACGGCGTCATCCTCTTCCCGGAAGGCACCACCTCGAACGGCAGCGGACTGCTGCCCATGAAGCCGGCCCTGCTGGACTGGGCCGCGCGCGAGCAGTATCCCGTGCACTATGCCGCCATCTCCTACCGCACCCCGCGCACGGGACCGCCGCCGGAGCTCGCCATCTGCTGGTGGGGTTCAATGCCGTTCGCGAGTCATATCTGGAATCTCCTGCGCCTGCGCAGCTTCGACGCGATCGTGGAGTTCGGCGCCTCCCCGGTCACCGCCCCGACCCGCGGCGAGCTGACCGGACGTCTGCAACGGGAGATCGCCGCGCGCTTTGTGCCGGTGGGCTGGAGGAACGCATGAGCCACCCCGCGGGGGCCGACTTCGGACTCGCCCCCTCGACCTTGTCGCACCAGCGCACCCTGGGCTGAATGTGCACGCTGAGCTGGGTACCCCAGCCGGCGGGGTACGCGCTCGCCATGAATCGCGATGAGCGCCGTGCCCGGGCCGCGGGAACCCCGCCAACCCGCCGGGAAATCGACAGCGTGCTGCTGCTCGCTCCCCTCGACCCGGAAGCGGGCGGCAGCTGGATCTCGGTCAACGATCGCGGACTGACTCTCGCCCTGCTCAATCGCTACGAGGATACCCCGCACGATGCCGGAAAGGTCTTCGTAAGCCGGGGGCTGCTGGTGCTGGAGCTCGCTGCGGTCACTTCGCCGTCGGAGGCCGAAGCGGCCCTCGAGTCGCGCAACCTGGCGCGGTACCGGCCCTTCACGCTGGTCTGCGTCGG
>DATCWE010000255.1:0-6921 GCA_036566495.1 Gemmatimonadales bacterium
CTCGACGGTGGTCCGTTTCGTCGCATCGGGCGGCGGCGGGGATTCCGCCCGGGTGGTCGCCATCCTGCACCCCCCGGGCGACCAGCGTGCCGGCGTCGCCCTGCTCGATACCGCGGGCAAGACGCTGCTGCAGCAGGTCCCCGATACCGTGCGGGATGGATTCGGGCCCCCGGTCAGGCGGGCGGACCTCGCGTCGCTCGACACCACCGGGCTGACGCCGTTGCGCCGGCTGAACGATTCGACCCTGTACTACGATGCGTATGTCCCGGTTCGCCTGGGCGCCAAGCGGATCGGCACGTTGATCCGTCGCAGCCGGCTCAACCTTTCCGAGGCCAGCCGAGCCATGTACGGCGTGTTACTGGGCACCGGCACCGGGATCGTGCTCGGCAGCCCCTCGACCGGGGTGTGGACCGATCTGGGCGAGGTGATCCCGGCCCCACCCGGCACCAAGCTGCGGATCGACACCGTGTCGCGCTTCGCCTGGCAGGGCGGTGAGGTCTTGGCGCTGGCCCTGCCCATCCCCGGCTCTCCCTGGACGCTCGCGGTAAAAACCGATTACGGCCTGATCACCGCACCGGCGCAGGCCTACCTCACGCGCGCTGCGCTCGTCGCGGGGCTGCTGATCGGGCTGGGGACGCTCGCGGCGGTGCTGCTGGGCCGGAAGCTCGGCCGTCCCATCGAGGAGATCACCGAGATCACGGAACGGATCGCCTCCGGGCAGGACGAACGGCGGGCGAATGAGGAAGTTCCCGGTGAGGTGGGACGCCTGGGGCGAGCGTTCAACGCCATGGTGGAGCGGCTGGCTACCTCCAGCCGCCGGCTGCGTGACAGCGAGGCCAGCCACCGGGCCTTCGTCTCCCACGCGAGCGAGGGGATCTGGCATCTGGAATTTGTCCCGCCGATCAGCACGACGCTGTCGCGCGACTTTCAGGTGTCCTCCTGGTACAAACTTTCGCCGCTGGTGGAGTGCAATGCCTCGCTGGCGCGGATGCACGGGCAGGAGGTGAGCGGCGAGCTGGCCACCATCCCGTTGTCCACGCTCTTCCCGCCCGACGATCCCGCCTGCCGGAAGCTGCTCACCAGTTTCATCGAGCACGGCTACCGTTGCTCCGAAGCGGAGTCGGTGCTGAGCCGCAACGGCGACACGCCCCATATCTACGTCAATGACCTGATCGGGATCGTCGAGCAGGGCGGATTACGCCGCATCTGGGGCACCCGGCGGGACGTGACGGTCGAGCGCTTGATGGACGAGCGGCTGGCCCAGACGCAGCGGCTGGAGGCGATCGGCCGGCTGGCGGGCGGCATCGCGCACGACTTCAACAATCTGCTCACCGCCATCTTCGGCTACGCCGAATCGCTGCAGGAGCGTCTGGCGGAGGACGCTCCGGGCCGGGAGGATGCGTCGGAGATCGATCGGCTGGCGCAACGCGCCTCAGAGCTGACTCGGCACCTGTTGGCCTTCAGCCGGGGGCAGGTGCTCCGTCCGGCCGTCATGGATCTCAATCAGGTGGTCCGTTCGACCGAAGTGCTGCTCCGACGCGTCATCGGCGAGGACGTGGACCTGAAGCTCCAGCTCACCGAGCCGCTGGCCGCGATCGAGGCCGACGCCGGTCAGCTCGAGCGGGTGCTGATGAATCTGGCGCTCAACTCCCGCGACGCGATGCCGGGCGGGGGGGTCCTCGAGCTGCGCACGGCGATGGTCGACCTCGACGAGGAATACACCCGGGTGCGGCCGGGACTGCTCCCGGGGAAGTACGCCATGCTGGCGGTGAGCGATACCGGGATGGGAATGACCGAGGCGGTGCGCGGTCACGTCTTCGAGCCGTTTTTCACCACCAAGCCGAAGGGCAGCGGGACCGGGCTCGGGCTCTCGACCGCGTACGGCATCGTGCGGCAGAGCGGCGGCGACATTTCGGTCTACAGCGAAATCGGGAAGGGCACGACCTTCAAGATCTTCCTTCCCGTGCGGGGCCGGCCGGCCGCCGGCCCTGCCCCCCGGATGGATCCAGCGGCCGCCGACCACAGCGGCAACGAAACCATCCTGCTGGTCGAGGACGAGGCGCCGGTGCGCGAGGTGGTGCGCCGGGCGCTGGCAAGCGCGGGTTATGCCGTCGTAGTGGCGCGGGACGCGCCCGAGGCGCTGCGGATCGCGGAAGCCCAGCTCGACCAGATCGATCTGGTGCTCACCGACATGATCCTGCCCGGGATGACCGGGCGCGATCTGGTCACGGAATTCCGGGCCAAGCGTCCCGGCATCCGGGTGATCATCATGTCCGGCTACACCGGAGAGACCTACTCCGCTCTGGAGTCGCTGCCCGACGGGATCGGCTATCTCGAGAAGCCGTTTTCCCTGGTGGATTTGCGAAGCAAGGTGCGGCACGCGCTCGACGCGGAGGTCTAGAGCAGCGTCCCCCGCAGCAGCACCGCCGCGACCGTGAAGTAGATCACGATCCCGCTCACATCCACCAGCGTCGCCACGAAAGGGGCCGAAGCGCTGGCGGGGTCGGCGCCCAGCTTGCGCAGCAGGAAGGGCAGCATCGAGCCGGTCAGCGAGCCGAAGGTGACCACGCCCAGCAGCGCGATGCCGACCGTCGCCGCGACCAGGCCGTAGTGGGCGCCGAAGTCCTGCCAGCCGAACAGCTGCGAGAGCAGCACCCGCAGCACCCCGATGACGCCGAGGATCAGGCCGAGCATGAGCCCGGCCGGCAGCTCCCGCAACGCGACCCGCCACCAGTCCTTGAGCTCCACCTCGCGAAGCGCGAGGGCGCGGATGATCAGGGAGGTGGCCTGCGAGCCGGAATTGCCGCCCGAGCTGATGATGAGGGGAATGAAGAGGGCCAGCACGACCGCGCGGGCGATCTCGTGCTCGAAGCGCGCCATCGCCGTGGCGGTGAGCATCTCTCCCAGGAATAGCGCGCAGAGCCAGCCGGCCCGCTTCTTCACCATGCCGAGCAGGCCGATTTCGGTGTAGGGCTCTCCCAGGGCGGCCATGCCGCCGAGCTTCTGGACGTCCTCGGTCTCTTCCTTGACCAGCGCATCGATGACGTCGTCGACCGTGACGATCCCGAGCAGGCGCTGCTGCTCGTCCACCACCGGGATGGCCAGCAGGTTGTACTTGCTGATCAGGCGGGCCACCTCCTCGCGGTCCACTTCAGGCCGCACGCTCAGGGCATGGCGGGCCGCCCCGACCTCGCGCACCGACGCGGTGGGCTCGGCCATGACCAGCTCGCGCAGCGAGACGACGTGGATCAGCGCGTGGCTCTGCGGATCGGTGACGTAGATGGCGTAGACGGTTTCCTTGCGGCCGCCGACCTGGCGCACGTAGGCGAGGGTGCGCTCGACCGTCCAGTCGGCCGCCACGCTGACGAATTCCGTGGTCATGATGCCGCCGGCGGTCTCCGGCCGATACTGCAGCAGCAGCCGGAGCGCCTCGCGGGTTTCCCGGCTCAGCGCGCCGAGCAGGCGATTGCGATTGGCCGGCTCGAGCTCGCGGAAGAGATCGGCCTGCTGGTCGGCCGACATGGCCTCGACCAGGTCCGCGACGTCCCTGTCGGCCATGTGGGCGACGATGGCTGCGCGATCGTGCACCAGCTCCGGCTCGTCGAAGATCTGCACCGCGAGGTCGAAGGGCAGCGCCGCCAGCACCTTGGCGGCCGCGGCGGGCTCCAGCTCCCGAAGCGCGCCCGCGACGTCGGCGGGCTGCATGCCGGCGAGCACGGCGGAGAGCTCCACCGGATCGCCGCAGAGGAGATAGAGCAGCTCGGGTGTAGGCTGGATGGTTTCGTCGAGGGTCGGCGTCATGGCGGTGACCAGTGACCGGTGAACGGTGACCAGTGAACGGTGAACAATGAACGGTGAACGATGACCGGTGCGGAGCGACGAGCGGGCCCTGCGGCAAACTACATCCGCGCTGGCGCCGAAGCAGCCCCTGCGCGTTGACGGGTCGCCGCGGGCACGGATAAGTTGCCGCTTCGGAGCACCCGGGACAGATGGCCGAGTGGCTTAAGGCGCACGCCTGGAAAGCGTGTATACGTCACAAGCGTATCGAGGGTTCGAATCCCTCTCTGTCCGTTCACCCTTTACTCGTCCTCGGCCCCATGCTCATTAACCATCCGCCTGACATCCCTAGCAGCGCCATCACCGACGAAGCCCTGTTCTGGTCCCGCCGCGAGTGGCTGACCTCGGTCGGCTTCGGGCTGGCCGGCAGTCTCGGATTGCCCCGGCTGTTACGCGCCGACGAGCCGCTCAAGCCCGATTCCTGGGACATCATCACCGGCTACAACAATTTCTACGAGTTCGGCACCGGGAAGGATGATCCCAAGGCCAACGCGCGCACGTTGAAGCCGCGGCCCTGGAGCATCGCGGTGGAAGGCGACGTCAAGCGCCCCGCGGTGTACGCGATCGACGATTTCTTCAAGGGCATGACGCCGCAGGAGCGGGTTTACCGGCATCGCTGTGTCGAGGCCTGGTCGATGGTCGCCCCCTGGTTCGGCTATCCGCTGCGCGATGTGATCAAGCGGCTGGAGCCGGGCACTAAGGCCAAATACGTCGAGTTCGTCACGCTGCTCGACCCGGTGCAGATGCCGGGCCAGCGCCGCGGCGTGCTCGACTGGCCCTATGTCGAAGGGCTGCGGATGGACGAGGCGATGCATCCCCTCACGCTGCTCACTGTGGGGATTTACGGCAAGCCGATTCCCAACCAGAACGGCGCTCCGGTGCGGCTCACCGTGCCCTGGAAGTACGGCTTCAAGAGCGGCAAGTCGCTGGTGAAAATACGCTTCGTCGAGAAACAGCCCATGAACACCTGGCAGCTGGCGGCGCCCAACGAGTACGGCTTCTACGCCAACGTGAACCCCACGGTGGACCACCCTCGCTGGAGCCAGGCCAAGGAGCGCCCGCTGGGCCAGCTCTTCAAGAAGCCCACTCTGATGTTCAACGGCTACGGGGACCAGGTCGCTTCCCTGTACGCCGGGATGGACCTGCGCGCCAACTTCTGAGCCCCGCATGACCGAGGGGCAGCTGATCCGGCGGGTGATCAAGCCGGCGATCTGGGTGGCCGGATTTGCTCCGCTCGGCTACCTGATCTGGGCGTTCCTGACCAATCACCTGGAAGCCGAGCCGGTGAAGGGCATGGAGCACTTCACCGGGAGGACCGCCCTCGTCATCCTGTTCATCACGCTGTGCGTGACCCCGGTCCGCCGCCTCACCAGTTGGAATGGGGTGGTCAAGCTGCGGCGGCTGATCGGACTGTTCGCGTTCTGCTACGCGGTCATCCATCTGAGCATTTTCCTGGTGTTCGACCTCGAGCTGTCCTTTGGCGACCTGACCAAGGAAATCATCAAGCGGCCCTACATCACGGTGGGCTTCGCTGTCTTCGTGATGCTCAGCGTGCTGGCGATCACCTCGCCCCAGGTGATGGTGCGCAAGCTCGGCGGCAAGCGCTGGCGGGCCCTGCACCGGCTGATCTACCTCGCGGCGGCGGGCGGGGTGCTGCATTTCACCTGGGCCCAGAAGAAGGACATCCGGCTCCCCTTGATCTACGCCGCGGTGCTGGCAGTCATCCTCGGAGCCCGGCTGCTGCCGATGGAGCGCTGGCTTCGGCCCACGCACACTGCTAGGACGCCCGCGTGAGCCCCCGGGATCAGTCTGCCCACGGCGCGCGCTCGCTGGTTGCGGGGCAGGGGACGCCGGACTAGCTTCCGCGCCCGAGATGCCCTCGGTGACCCGGCTCCTCGATGCCCCCGCCATGGCGCGCGCCCTTGCGCGCATGGCCGGCGAGGTCGTTGAGCGATGCGGGGACACCGAGGGCATCGTGCTGGTGGGAATCCAGCGCCGGGGCGTCGAGCTGGCCCAGCGTCTCGCATTGCTGCTGGCGCAGAGCGCGGGAGCGCAGGTTCCCCTCGGCAAGCTCGACATCACGCTGTATCGCGACGACCTCTCCACCATCGGACCGCGCCCCCGAGTCGGGGAGACCAGCCTGCCGGTGGAGACCGAGGGCAGCACCGTCGTGCTGGTCGACGATGTCCTCTATACCGCCCGCACCATTCGCGCCGCGCTCGACGAGCTGGCCGATTTCGGCCGGCCCCGCCGAATCCTGCTCTGCGTGCTGGTCGACCGCGGCGGCCGGGAGCTCCCTATTCAGGCCGACATCGTCGGGCTCAAGGTCGACACCACGCTCGACGACCGGGTCGACGTCGCGGTCCGCGAGCTGGACGGCAAGGACATGGTGGAGCTGGTCCAGGGGGCGCCCGTGTGACGCCCTCATCGCTCGGTAAGGACCTCGTGGGGCTGGAGTTCCTCTCGACGGAGCAGATCCTGCTGATCCTCGATACCGCGGAACCGTTCAAGGAAGTGAGCGAGCGCGCCATCAAGAAAGTGCCGGCGCTGCGCGGCAAGACCATCGTCAACCTCTTTTTCGAGCCCTCCACCCGCACCCGGATCTCCTTCGAGTTCGCCGAGAAACGGCTCAGCGCCGACACCGTCAACGTGGCGTCCAGCGGGTCCTCCGTCTCCAAAGGCGAGACGCTGGTCGATACGGCGCGCAACCTCGAAGCCATGCGGATCGACATGGTGGTGATCCGGCATCCCGCGAGCGGGGCGGCGCAGTTCCTGGCCTCGCGGATCCGCTCCAATGTGATCAATGCGGGTGACGGCAAGCACGAGCACCCGACGCAGGCACTGCTCGATCTGCTGACGCTGCGCGACCACTTCGGCACGCTCGCCGGCCTCAAGGTGGCGATCTGCGGCGACGTGCTGCACAGCCGGGTCGCCCGCAGCAACATATGGGGACTGCTCAAGGTGGGCGCCGAGGTGGCGCTTTGCGGTCCGGCGACTCTCATTCCGCGCGAATTCGAAAGCCTGGGCGTGAAATTGATCCCCCGGATCGATGACGCGATCGCCTGGGCCGACGCGCTCAACGTG
>DATCWE010000260.1:0-2463 GCA_036566495.1 Gemmatimonadales bacterium
CCGCGCCACGGTGCCGCGCTGGCTGGGATTGCGCCACCTGGCCTAGCGAATTCCCCGCTGGCGCAGCCCCGCCCGGTCCACAATGCGGCCGCGCTGAATCACCTCGCGAATCTTCCGGGTGTTGCGAATGCCCTCCAGCGGGTTCGCGTCGAGCAGCAATGATACGGGCAGTGCGAAAAAGCGAAAGGTGGCCGGCACGCTGGTGCCGGCCACCCTTCGCCCTTCACCCTTCACCGCGGTTCAGTAGCCGTCCTTGTCGAAATCTCCGGGCAGCGCCCGCTCGATGCGGTGCCAGGCATCGCTCGCCGCGTTTCTGGCCCGGTCCCAGCCCAGCTTCGCGCCGTGCTCACCCTTCTCCCAGTCGCTCCGGAGCTCGGTCTCGACGTCCGCAAACTTGCGGTCGGGATAGCGCGCATAGGACTCCCAGCCGTACTGATACGCCGGCTGGAACATCTCGTAGGGCTCGCCGGTGAAGTAGGGGCGCTTCGAGTAGGTCTCGCGCCAGTAGGCGTCTTCGACAGTGGGATCGACGTGCTCGGCGATGCCCTTCCCGGCCAGTCCACCGGCGACCGCCCCAGCCACTCCGCCGATCACCGCGCCTACCGGGCCACCCACGGCCGCACCACCCAGCGCGCCAGCCGCCGCGCCGCCTGCTGCTCCGAGTCCGGTCCCGACCGGGTGTGAGCCCGGCGTACCGGTGATGGGATCGCGATTGGCGTCTTTCTCGGGATCATACTTGTCGTTGGCCATAGCGGCCTCCTGAAAATGGACTGATGTCGCTGCATCCATGCGCAGCTTGTCCCTTGTGGACGTCGCCGCCGGGAAGAAGCACACGGGGGGAGCGACTACACTCCATACTTGCAGGAACTGTCAAGGGGAAAGATCGGCCGCGCGGATCGGCAGCCGCCGGATGCGCTTGCCGGTGGCGGCGAAGAGCGCGTTCACGATCGCGGGCACCGCCGGCGGCACCGGTGGCTCGCCCATCCCGAAGGGCTGCTCGCCGTGGCTCGGCACGATATGCACCTCGACCGCGGGGGTCTCGCTCATCCGGGCCACCGGGAAATCCAGGTAGTTGGTCTGCTCGGCCCGCCCGTGGGCGAAGCTGATCTCGCTCTTCAGGTTGGAGAGCGCCCAGAGCACCGCGCCCTCCACCTGCTGCTCCAGCCCCAGCGGGTTGATCACCACCCCGCAATCCACGGCGCAGACCATCCGGTGCACCGTGAAGGGCAAGTAATTCGCGCGCGGCCGCGCCGGCAGCGACACCTCGGCGACATAGGCGATGTGGGTGTCGCCGTCGTACACGTTGCAGGCCACCCCGCGGCCTTGGCCCGCGGGGAGCGCGCCGCCCCAGCCGGAGCGCTCGCGCACCAGCTCCAGCACCCGGCGGAGCCGGCTGCGGTCGATGTTGAGCCCGCCCGCCCTTACCTGGTCGGGTCCCTCCAGCAGCGCGAGCCGGAAGGCGAGCGGATCCTGTCCTCCCAGCGCGGCAAGCTCGTCGAGAAAGCATTCGCGCGCGAAGGTGGACGAGGGCGAGTACACCGCGCGCCAGGGTCCGATCTTCACCGGCACGTCGACCCGATGGTAGCTGGTCTCGAGGTTGGGGAATGCGTAGGGAATGTCGTAGGCGCCCCAGGAGGAATCCTGGTAGTAGGCGACCGGATCGCGCAGCTCTTCCGCGGTGGGCGGGCCGCTCAGGTTGTGGAGTGCCGCGGCCTTGCGGTGCCGCCAGGCGAGGCCCTTCCCCGCGGCATCGACCGCGCCGCGCAGGTCGTGCACGCTGGCGTTCTGAAAGTGCCCGTGCGCCATGTCGTCTTCGCGGGTCCACAGCACCTGCACCGGCGCCTTGATGGCGCGCGACAGCTCGGCGGCCTCGAGCGCATAGTCCACCCCCAGCCGGCGCCCGAAGCCGCCGCCGATCAGGGTGGGGTGCACCACCACGGCGCTCGGGGCGATGCCCAGCAACTCGGCGACCTGGGCCTGGGCACGGTTGGGTGCCTGGGTAGGAACCCAGAGCTCGCAGCGGCCCTCGGTCACCTGGGCCACGCAATTCATCGGCTCGACCGGCGCGTGGGCCTCGAAGGGGTAGTAGTAGCGCGCTTCGAGGATCCTCCAGTCGACCGGACCCTGGATCAGGCTGCCGTACTGCCGGGTCACGACGCCCGGCGTGGTGAGGGCGCGCTCCAGCTCCTGCACGTGGCGCGCGGAGCTCCATTCGGCGTCGGGGCCGGGCGTCCAGCGGGGGACGATGGCCCGGCGACCCTTCAGCGCGGCCCAGGTGCTGTCGGCCACGAAGGCTAACCCGCTCGTGATCGGGACCACCTCCCGCATCCCGCGGATCTGCAGCGCCGCCCGCGGGTCGAAGCTCGCGAGCCTGGCTCCCAGGCTGGGTGCGCGGGCCACCGTGGCGAACCGCATCCCGGGCACCCGCACGTCGATGCCGTAGCGGGCTTGGCCGGTGACGAT
>DATCWE010000314.1:0-2013 GCA_036566495.1 Gemmatimonadales bacterium
CGACTCTCCGCCGGCAGCGGCGCGGGCACGGGCGCAACCGGTGTCGCCTTCGCGAACAGGCCGGCGCGATTGGCCCCCAGCGCGATGCCGCCCAGGAGCACCATCCACATGGCGGCGGCGACCCAGGGTCGCTTCTCGACCGGGATGTTGAAGCGGGAGCGCCGGCGCACCCGGCCGCCTTCGGCCGGACTCACTTCCTGGCCCTGGAGCGCGCGGGCGAACGCATCCATCGAAGCGAAGCGGCGCTTGGGATCCTTCTGCAGGGCCTGGTGAATGGTGCTGGAGAGCTCCGACGGGATCTCCGCCACCAGGCGGGAAAGCGGCACCGCTTCTTCGAGCAGCTGCTTGGCCAGCACTTCCCGGACGTTCTCTCCCTCGAACGGGACCCGTCCCGAGAGCATCTGATATCCGACCACCGCCAGCGAGTACTGGTCGCTGCGCGGATCCAGCGCCTGCTTGCCCATGGCCTGCTCGGGACTCATGTACTTGGGAGTCCCGACCACCACGCCGGTTCCGGTCAGTGCGTGATCCGCGGACGCATCCATCGCCTTGGCAATCCCGAAGTCCATCAGGAGGACGCGCTGCGTCTTCCCTTCGATCATCAGATTCTCGGGCTTGATATCGCGATGTACCACACCCGCCTCGTGTGCGGCTTGCAGCGCCTCGGCGGCCTCCAGCAGGATGCGCCGCGCCTCCGCGACAGGCAGCCGGTGCTCCCGCGCCAGCATGCTCTTGAGGGTTTCGCCGCGGACCAGCGGCATCAGCAGCCAGAGAATCCCGTCCGACTCTCCGACGTCGTAGACCGGGACGATGTGGGGATTCTGCAACGCCCCGACGGCTTCGGCTTCGCGGCGGAAGCGGGCCACCAGGGCTTCGGTAAGAATAAGATCGGGCCGCAACACCTTGAGGGCGAGCTCGCGCCTGAGCCGAAGGTCGCGAAGGGTGAACACCTCGGCGTAGCCGCCGCGCCCCAGGAGCCGGCCCAGCTCATAGTTGGGCCCCAGGGCGCGCTCGAGCCGCTCCGGCGCCAGCTCGTAACTGGCTGAGCCGACGTCATTGGCCCGGCTGGTGCCGAGCAGGGTCTCGCTGAGGAGGGGGGTGGAGGAAGCCAGCCCGCAGGAGGGACAAAAAGCGGCGTCGGCCGGTACCTGGCTCTCGCACTTCTGGCAGGTACGCGTGGTGCCCGGCGCGGTCACGTCTTGCGCTTGGCTACCTCCTTCTGCGCTTCGGTGTGGCCCTGTGCGGCGGATTTCTTGAGCCACTCGTAGGCGAGCGAATCGGACTTCTGGATGCCGCGTCCCCGCAGGTAGGCCATGCCGAGGCCATACTGCGCTTCGCGGTTGCCGCGGTCGGCGGCCCTGCGGAACCAGTTGACCGCTTCAGTTTCGTCCTTATCAACGCCGCGGCCGCGCGCATACATATCGCCGACCCTGGCCTGGGCGACGACGTCGCCCTTTTCCGCCGCCTTGCGGTACCAGTACGAGGCGTCTTTGTCGCTCTTCCGTACGCCGAGACCTTGCTCGTAGCGCTCAGCCAGCACGACCCAGGCGGGTTGATAGTCCGCTTCGGCGGCCTGTTTGATCTTGGCGGTCGCGTCGAGCTCGTTGAGCTGAACCCCCTTGCCCAGATGCAACAACTGGCCGAGCCGGAGCAAGGAGGGCAAATCTCCCGCGTCGGCCGCCTTGCGGTACCAGGTCACGGCCTCGGCGTCGTGTCCCGGGACCGCGCTGCGGTCGTAGAGACTGGCCAGCCGCCGCTCGGCCACCACGTTACCGGCGTTGGCTTCGTCGGTGCACACGCGGAAGGCCAGATCGCGGTCATCGCCGTCGGCCGCGGTGGCGCAGCTGGTCCCCGACTTGGGGGCCGGGGTCGGGGTGCTGGGGGGAGTCGCCGCATTGCGCTGAGCGGTGGAGCTGGTGAGCCCGGGTGTCGCGCCCTTCCTGGTATCCTGGGCAGGGCGTTTGTCCGTCGGGGCTGCCGGTGGCGGAGCCGGGGCTGGAGCCGGCGCGGGGC
>DATCWE010000348.1:0-27236 GCA_036566495.1 Gemmatimonadales bacterium
GCTGATGACATCGCCGGTGAGCGGATCGGTGCGCGAGGGCAGCGAGGAGAAGCTCTTTCCGTAGCTGGCGTTGCTGCTGATGCGGGGGAGAAACTCGCCCCAGGTGGAGCGCAGCGTCGCGCCGGCCGTGCGGGCCGTACCCTGCGCCTGCACGACGCTGGGGTCGGCCCGGAAGGCGAGGTCGATGGCCTCCGCGAGGGTCACGGAGCGCTGCTGGGAACTCGCTGGGGCCAGGGGAAAGACGCAACAGGCCAGAACGAGGGTCAATCGTCGCACGGAGATCCTCGGATCGGGGTCGGGCTAGTGCCTCAAAGATACCGCCCGCAACGTCTGGCGTGACCTAGTAGATGCCTGGAGGGCGGGAATGGATGCGTTGGCTGGACAAGCGGCCGGCCGGTCGTTGATACGCTCCGCGATGGTGCTCCGGGTGAGCGAGGAGCATGACAACGTTCCTGCCGGGAAACCAAGCCGGGGACTTGAGCGTCTAAGCATTAATGCCTCTCGGGGAGCCGGCTGTGCTGTCGTCACGTCTCAAGGCATCAGGCTGGGCGGCCTTGGTCATGGCGTCCGCCTTCGCAGCCTCGCTCCCGGGATTGCGCAACGGTTTCGTCCAGGACGACGTCGCCCTGATCGCCCAGAACGTCCGAGCGCAGGATCTGTCCCGCTGGAGCGAGATCCTCACTTCGCCCTATTGGCCACACCCCTGGAAGCAGGATCTCTACCGGCCGGTCACCTCCCTCTTGCTGGCCCTGGAGTATCAACTCGGCGGCGGAGCCCCGCTGGTGTTCCGCCTGGTCAGTTACCTGCTCTATGCCGCTGCCGCGCTCTTGGTGCTGTTGCTCGCCCGACGGATCCTGCCCGACAGTGTCGCTGCAGCCGTGGCGCTGCTCTTCGCGGTCCACCCGGTGCACGTCGAGGCCGTCGCGCTCGGCGTGGCACAGAGCGAGCTGCTGGTCGGCCTCCTCGCCCTGGGGATGACGATTCGTTACCTCGGCCATCGGCGCGAGGGCGCAGGAACGCTGCGCCGGCGCGATTGGGCCGTCCTGGCGATTCTGTATGGGCTGGCTTGCTTCTCTAAGGAAACCGGGTTCGTGCTGCCGCTGCTGCTGCTGGCTGCGGAAATCCTGCTGCTCGACGGCGCCTTGCTGCCCCGCCTGCGCCGGCTCTCGGCCGGCTATGCGTCCCTGCTGGCGATCGGGTTGCTCGCCTTCGCGGCCCGGACCTCCGTCCTGTCGCACATCGCGACACCGGGCCCCGCAGACGCGCTTGCCGGGCTCTCCGCCGGTGGCCGCGCGCTGACCATGCTGCGGGTGATTCCGACCTGGGCGCGTCTGCTCGTGTGGCCGGCCCATCTGCGGGCTGACTATTCCCCCCAGGAAATCGTGGCCGCCACCGGATTCGGCCCGCAGGAAGCGTTTGGGCTCCTGCTCGCGGCAACAGTCATCGCCGCAATCTGGTTTTCGCGCTCGCGTGCGCCGGCGCTCTCCTTCGGCCTGGCCTGGATGGCAACCGGGCTTCTGCCCGTGAGCAACGTGCTGGTGCCGACCGGCATTCTGGTCGCCGAGCGCAACCTGTATCTGCCCAGTATTGGATTCCTGCTCGCGCTCGGCGCGGCGGGCGTGATGCTGAGGGAAGCTCGAGCCGGACGGCCGGCCGCGTCCGCGCTGGAGTCAACGTGAGGCACGCGCTCGTCGCACTGCTGGTGATTGTCGGTCTCTGGCGCAGCGCGCAGCGCCAGGCTGTTTGGCGCAATGAGGACACCTTCGCTATCCATAACGCCTCCGACTCTCCCAACAGCTGGCGAGCACAGGGCACCTTCGCCGACATGCTGGCCCGTCTCGGGGAGCATGATGCCGCGGTCGAGCGCTACCGGATTGCCATCGGCCTCGCTCCCTTGGAACAGGTCTGGCAGGTCCGTAATCGTCTCGCTGAGTGGTACTTGGTAAGCGGAGAACCGGGCCTTGCCGTCGAGCAGCTGCGCCAGAGTCTTGCGGTGGCTCCGAACCAGAAGCAAACCTGGGAGTACTTGATCCAGGGCTACCTGGCGCTCGGGGACTTTCGTGCCGCGAGAGTCCTGGCCGATTCGGCGCTCGCGCTGGGAGGCTCCGCCGATTTGTTCGGGAGATTGCGCGCCGTGGCCGATAGTGCAGCCGAACGAGCTTCGCCTGCTCGGACTGAACCTAGCAAGAGCCCGGGAGCAGTTCGGCCCCCGGGCTCTTGAGTACGTCGCCCCGCCCCTACCGCAGCGTCCAGCGCCGCTTCGCTTTGGCTTCCGCTGCCAGTAATGCCATCAGCCCGACCAGAGACAACGTGAACAGGATCGTTGCCAGCTCCGTCGTCGTGGTCGCGATCCCGCTCAATCCGATCCCGACCGCGCCGACCCCGGCGAGCGAGCCTTCCAGCAGCCAGGGCGTATAGGACGCCCGGGCCTCCAGCTCACCGCGAAGGACGGTGGCTGGTACGCTGAGAAGCTCGTTTTCCTCCACCTGTAGCGGAACGTTTGCTACCGGTGTGCTGACGGGTTCGGCTGCTGGACTTACCGGTAGTGCGAGCGCCGGCTTGCGGCCGGGAGCGGCCCGCCTTCTCGCCGCTGTCCGGGGGCGTGCCTTCGGTCTCGAAGTCCGCCGGGTCGAAGTCCTCGGAGGCCTGCTCGTCGTCGCCGTCATAGCTCCTCTCGCGATCGTTCATCGTCGTCTCCTTGGGGTGATGGACGTGCTCAGACGCGTGCGGCGTTGCGCCCGCGCGTTTCCGTTTCCTTCCCGGTTGGCTGCGCGGTGCCCTGCGAGGCCGACTCGGAGAAGCCTCGCGTGCCCTGCGTCCCGGCTTCCCGGTTCTGCATCGAGGTCGGCTGCACCCGGATGCGATTCTCCACGTCCTTCACCCCGAACACGTCTTCCGCCAGGTCTTCCGCATCGCGCTTGGCCTGGCGGCTTTCCACCGTTCCGGTCAGCGTCACCACTCCGGCCTGCACCTTGACCTCGATGTTGACGGCATCGAGATCGCCGTCCATCGTCAGGGCCTCGTTCACATCCTCTTCGATCCGCTCATCGGTTCGCTTGTAGCCCTGAGGGCCCCTGCCGGTGAAGCGCCCGCGACGGCTTTGCCGAATTCCGCTGTGCGTCTGGCTGCCGGTGCCGTACCCGCCGGTACCACCCCAGGACTCCCCCTCCTGGAAGGAGCCTTCCGGCCCGCTCCAGCCGCTCATGCCACCGGTCCCGTAGCCCCCACCCTGTCCGCCCTGAAAGCCCTGCTGGCGCCCGTAACCGAAGCCGCTCTCGCGCTGTCCGCTGTGGCCCTGGCCGTAGTACTCCGGGCCCTCCATCTCGTGCCGGCCCGAGGGGCGATTGAAGCCACGCCCGCCGTATCCGTAGCGCTCTTCCTCCGGACCGCCGCGATAACCGCGGCCCCGCTCGAAGGCCTCGTCTTCCGAGTTGCCTTCCCAACCTTGACGATTTTGATAGCGCATGTCGCGCCCCTCTCGGTTGCTGGTAGCTAGTCTCCTCATCCCCGCCCCTAGTGCCCGCCGTGCATCGCGGTGCTTACCGCGAATGCGTGCTGGTTGACTTCGTCCTCTGCAAGCGCGCTCAGCTTTTCGCTGGCCTCCTCCTCCTCGGCCAGGGTCTCCTCCAGCAGCGCCACGACCTGCTGGTGTCCCATCAGCCTCGCGAAGGCGATCGCGCAGCCGTAGGCGGCGATCTCGTAGTGCTCCACCCGCTGGGCCGCGGCGATGATGCCGGCATCGCGGACCGCTTCGGAGCCCCGCTTCGAGGCCCTGTCCGACCCTTCGTCGATCAGTCCCTCCATGCCTTTGCATTTCTTGCTGCTGGCCCGCTCGCCGAGGGCGGTGAAGGCCGCTTCGAGCCGGCCGACGTGCCCCTCGGTTTCCCGCAGGTGCGACTCGAGCGCACTCCGCAGCGAGGGGGTGACGACGTGCTCAGCGATCTTGGGCAGCGCCTTCACCAGCTGCTGTTCGGCACTGTACAGATCCTGGAGCTCCTCGATCAGCAGCTCGTGCATCGAATCGAGCGACATGATGCCTCCTCCTTCCGTGCGTTGCGTTACGGCCGCATGGAGACCTGGGTGCCCGTGCGGACCAGCCGGTCGTCGAACCGCACCGCCTCGACCTTGTGGCCCATGCCTCCGGTCAGCACGATGGTGTAGGCGCGGCCCGGCTCGAGGGTCAGGTGGTCCACTTCCAGCGGTTGCCCGGACTTCGCCTTGAAGACCAGGGTCGTGGTGGCGGGATCGACGTCCTTGTATCCGGCCTCGATGCCCGGATCCACATTGCTGAAGAGCGGGTCGTCCTTTCCCTGTATCATCACGTCCACGTTGTCCATGCCCGCGGCGGCGTTGATGACGCGGAGCCTGGTCTTGGCGGGATCGGTAACCAGCTCGTCGCGCAGGACGCGAAGCTCGCTGCCGCCCTTGCCGTCCGGGAGGGCCACCAGGGTGTAGCGCGCACCGTCTCCCACGACCTCACGGTTCTCTGCCATGACCGTTTCTTTGTCTTTCAGACGGACCGTGAAACGGGTGACGTTCTCGCGCAGCTCCTGGAAGTCGGTCACGTCCTGATAGCCCACGTTGTTGAACAGGACGCGGTCGTCGGCGGCGATATCGACGTGGACCTTGGTGGGCAGCGCATTGACCGCGCGGACCAGAGTGGTGCCGCGGCGGTCGGCGCTGGTGCCCGACGGGGACACGGACTTGCCCGCTTCGGTGGTCGTCTCCACCGGCTGCTTGGTCTTGGACGGGCTGCACGCCATCGCGATACACCCCGCGAGCGCTGCCACACCGGTCCGGATCGTATTCCGCATAGGTCCCTTCCTCCTCCGCCTCACGGCTTCCCCTGAAAACGCGACAGGCGCGTACACCGGCCCGCCTCGGCCCGCGCACGCGCCCTTGCCGCCTACTACTCCGCTCCTGTCGCTTCTCCCTGCTTTTGCATATGACTGCACCGGCCAAGGTTGCCCGGAGTGTAGTTCTAGACGCTCGGGCCAACTGCTATAACACGAAAGGCGCGCCGGCCCATCTTTGGGCCCTCGCGCCTTCACCTGGTGTCCGCCTTTGCGCCACCCGATAAGGCTGCCCGGCGAACGGCGCGCCGGGTCCGCACCCAACTTGGGAACGGGGTCTGGCCCTGTCAAGCACATATATCAGGCCAGCGCATGACTATTGTTCTGCCGCGCTATGACCATCCTTTCCGTTTCCGATCTCGCCGTCGAATTCGGCGCCACCACGCTCTTCCGCGACGTCGCCTTCACGGTGAGCGCGGGCGAGCGCTGGGGAATCGTCGGCCGCAACGGCAGCGGGAAGACCACCCTGTTCCAGCTGATCGCCGGGACCCTGGAGCCCAGCCGGGGGATCATCGCGCGACAACCCAATCTGCGCATCGCGATGCTGGACCAGTACCGCGACTTCGGTGCGGCCAGCACCGTCTGGGAAGCTGCGGCCCAGGGATACCTTGGGCTGCTGGCGCTGGAGCTCGAGCTTGCCCGCCAGGGTGAGCGCTTGGCCGAGCTGGGCGAGCGGGTCAGCCCCGAAGACATTGAGCGTTATGGGCGCGACCAGGAGCGTTTTGCCCATGCGGGCGGCTACGAGTTCCACGCCCGGGTCGACGCGGTGTTGCAGGGCCTGGGGTTCGATGCCGAGGCGGCGCGCACCCGCGACCTTGCGGGGCTTTCCGGCGGAGAGCGAGGACGCGTGGGCCTGGCGGCCCAGCTCGCCGCCCCCGCCGATCTGGTACTGCTGGACGAGCCCACCAACCATCTCGATCTCGATACCATCGCGTGGCTCAAACGGTACCTGGGCGAATTCGGGGAGACCGTGCTGATAATCAGTCACGATCGCGCCTTTCTCGATGACTCGGTGGACCACGTGCTCCACCTCTCGGGCCGTACCGCGGTCTCCTATCGGGGCGGCTACTCCGCGTTCGTCACCCAGCGCGCCGAGCGGCAGCTCGCGCTGGAGCGGCAGGTGCTGCAACAGCGCAAGGCCATCGCGAAGGAGGAGGACTACATCCGCCGCAATCTGGCGGGCCGGATGAGCGCGCAGGCCAAGGGCCGCCGCGCGCGGCTGGAGCGGCTGCCTCGCCTGTCCCCGCCGCCTGGAGAAGCCGGGGCCATGGTGCTCCAGCTCGAGACCGCCGATCGCGGTGGGGACCAGGTGCTGGTTGCCCGGGACCTGACGGTGAGCGTAGGGGAGCGCGTGCTGGTGCGGCGCTTCTCTTCCGTAGTGCGCCGGGGCGACGTCATTGCGCTGGTGGGGCCCAACGGCGCCGGGAAGACCACGCTCCTTGCGACCCTGCTGGGCGCCCGGCCCGCAACCTCGGGGCACGCGGAGCTCGGCAGCGGGGTCACCGCGGAGTGGTTCCGACAGGACCTGGCTCAGGTGCCGCGCGACCGCAGCATCTACGATTGCATCGCGGATCTGCGGCCCTCCTGGGGACGGGGAGCCATCCAGAACCACCTCGGCTGCTTCGGGTTCTCGGGCGACGAAGTGTTGCGCAGCACCGCCGTGCTGTCGGGCGGAGAGCGGGCCCGGGTCGCCCTGGCCCTCATGACCCTGAGCGGCGCCAACCTGCTGGTGCTCGACGAGCCCACCAACCACCTCGATGTGGAATCCATCGAGGCGCTGGAGGACGCAATCGAGGACTACGATGGCACGGTGCTGCTGGTGAGCCACGATCGCGCCTTCCTGCGTGAGCTGGCCACCCGGGTATGGGGCTTCGACGGCGCCCGGCTGGAGGATTACGGCGGGCCTTTCGTCGAATGGGAAGCCCATGCGGCGGAACGGGCTACCCGCCGTGAGAAAGACCGGCTGGCGGCGCTTTCGGCCGGCCGATTGGCGGCCCGCGGGGAGGCAAAGCTGGAAGGAGAGCGGAAGCGGGAGGCCGAGGAAGCGCGCCGCGCCCAGAAACGCGAGCTGGCTCGCCGCGAGGCCGAGGTCCACCGGCTCGAGGCCCGGATCGCGGAGCTCGAGGCGGCCTTGCACGATCCGGCGCTCTACGCCGGCGGTGCGGAGGCGGCCCGCCAGGCCGGCCGGCTCGATGCCGAGCTCAAGGGCGCCCGGCGGGAGCTGGATGCCGCGCTCGCCGATTGGAGCGAGGCGGCGCAGGACGCCTGAGCAGGCCTATTGCGCCGAGACGACCTCAACCGTGAAAACGAGGACGGCGTTGCCGGGAATCGTCCCGTACCCGTTGGCACCATAGGCCACGCCGGGCGGCAGCAGGAGCTGGCGCGTGCCACCGATGTGCATGCCGGGAATCCCCAGGTCCCAGCCCTGGATCACTTCGCCGGCCCCGAGCTGGAACGGGTAGGGATTCTGTCCCGCGACGTTGCTGTCGAATTGGGTGCCGTTGGCCAGCCAGCCGGTGTAATGCACCAGGAGATGTTGTCCCGTGGCCACCACCGCACCGGTGCCGGCGACCAGATCGCGATAGTACAGCCCGCTGGAGCCCTTGGTGCTGGCGGCAAGGTCGACCCCGAGTGAGGCGGCGAAGTCGGTCTCTTCGACCGTCGCGGCCGAATCGGTCGCCAGGCATCCCGAACCGAAGAGCGAAACCAGCAGGGCAATGCGGCGAAGCTGGAGCATCACGGTCTCCTGAGTCGTAGCCGGACGACCGTCGGGCGGCCTTCGGCGTCCTCGATAATGGCCACCAGCGCATCGCGGGTCCAGGCCTGCAGTCCCCACTCATTGAGCTTGAGCGGAATGGTGACGGGGCCCAGGAAGGCGCCGGTGGAATCGAATACATCGTAGCTGGTGCGCAGCGTATCGGCTACGCCATAGCGCCGCACCCAGACCCGGCTCGCTTCGTCCACCCGCAGGTTCAGGTAGGCCGGCAGCGTTCCGGGAACGTCTTCCAGCTTGAAGGCGCTCCGCGCGTTCGCCTCGCCGAATGCCTCGGCGGTCTGCTTGATCTTCGATTCCACTTCCGCCTTGCGCCGCTCGTCGCTGATCGCGTCGGGGGTCCAGCTCCGCCCGAAGATCCGCAGCGAGTCCTGCCCGGTGGCGCTGCGGACCACGCGGTACTGTCCGGTCCAGCCATAGACGAATCCGCCCTCGGGGTGCAGCGCGAGGGTCGTCTGCGGCATGAAGGGCACGCCGGTGGACATCGCCATCACGCTCTTGCCACCGCGCTTCAGTTCCACCGTCCATGTCTTGCCGGGGTCGCGTCGCGGCACCCAGAGAGTGTCCAGCACGGTTCCCTCGAGCGACCAGCGCACGTACGAGGTTCCCCGCTGCTCACCCGGTTTGGCGCGACCCGTGCTGGGCACCGAGATCCGGTTCTGCTTGTCGAGCTGGATATCGGTCCAGTAACAACAGGAGGAGTGCCAGCCGCGCAGATAATTCCCCGCGGTGTCGAAGACCGAAGTGCGCGCCACCTGCGGGTCGTGCAGCACCAGGTGCGCTCCCCGCACGGCAATAAACCCAACGCGGAACTCGCCCGGCCCTTCGCCTTCGCGGCCGATGCTGCGGATCAGCTTGCCATCGGGGGTGAAGACTTTGATGGCGGCGGGCTTGGAGTCCACGATATAAATGCGGCCGGCCTCGTCCACCGCGATGCTGCGCGGCTCGCCCAGCTCAGCGGGGGTGCCGTCTTCGCCCTGGAATCTGCCCTCCTCCACCAGGACGTCCAGAGAATCGGTCCAGGAGGTCGGTCCTTCGTTGCTGACTTCGACGCGTCCACCTGGAAGCGTGTCGATTCGCGCACGAGCGAGGTTGGTCGCCTGGGCTCCGCCGCAACCGGCCAGAAAGAGCAGCGAGACTACCCAGCTATTACGCCACGGGCACAATTGGGTCACCTCAACGAACAGGTGAGATGCGATACCGCACAATGTATTGCTCATCATCTTCGCCCTGCTGAATCGTCCAGACCCGGTCGCCCTTCGCTTCCGCAAACGTTGTCCGCCAGGGAAGCTCCAGCTGGCCCAGGTAGCTTCCGTCGCGGCGAAACACGTCCCACACTCCGCGCTCGCGCCAGGGTGGAAGAGGCGGCCGTGGCGGCTCCCCAGGCCGTTGCGACGGAGTCGGAGGATCGAACGGTTCGCCCTTGGCATAGAGCTGTACCCAGATGCGGCCGTCGAGATCAGAGTGAAGCTGACTGTAAAAAGGTTTGCTCGAAGGAACGCCGGACGGTGCCGCACCCGCGCCCGCCCCGGGCACTCGGCTTCGCGCCCCGAAGAAGTCCTCCCAACTCTTGCGCTCGTCCGGCTGCAGCGCGATTCGTGGTGCGCCCCGTTCGATGCGGACCGCGGCCAGTCCCGGCTCCGCCACCGTGAGCGAATAGACCGCGCTGTGCCCGGTGATCGCGCCGCCCGTCCGCGTCAGAACCCAGTGCTTATAGGGTCCGAACGGGCCCGGAAGCTCATCCGGTCCCTCGATCGCGGGCTGCCTCAGGGTATCGACCAGCTTCCCGCTCCGGTCGAAGCGCGCATAGCCTCGCTTGACATCCTTGCCCGGCTCTCGGCTTTGGCTCGCGACGAGGAGGTAGGTGCTGCCGGTCGTATCGACGTGCAGCGCGTTCGAGAACGAATACAGAACCGAGCGCGAAATCCAGGACCAGGCCGGGAGAACGGTCCCGGTTTCCTTCCAGCGATTGAGCCGGGCATTGCGGAGGTCGTACATGATCAGCACGCCATCGCGATCCACGGCAAGTCCGAGCGCATCGTTGCGGTACTCTCCCGGCCCCGCTCCGCTGCGGCCGATGGTGCGGAGATACTTGCCGGCAGGATCAAAGAGCCTGAGCGCGGGAACCGACTTGTCGAACACGGCCATGACGCCGTCCCGAAACAGCGCGAAAGCCCGGATTTCGCCAAACGCGTCTGGTCCTTCGCCGTCTTTCGTCCCGATCCGAAGCTCCTCGACCAGCCCCGCTTTGTCGCCCCACACGCTCCCGCTCACCGTGCGGACCACCAGAGTGTCACCACGGCTGAATCGATCCGCCTTCCAGGGGCCCGTCGGCCGCATTTCCTGTCCGGAAGCTGGCTGCACGAGTGCTAGGGAGATCAGTAGAACCGGAGCTCGAATCACTGCTTGGGACTCCCCTGCAATCCTCCCACCAGCACCGCGCCGTTCGCGTTCTGCAGCTCGAGCCGGCCTGCAGCGACCTTGCCGCTGACCTGGTCCAGGACCCAGCGAACCCGGATGCCCCCGCCGGACCCCTCGATCACGATGGGCGCGGC
The DNA here is from genome assembly GCA_036566495.1 of Gemmatimonadales bacterium. Taxonomy (GTDB): domain Bacteria; phylum Gemmatimonadota; class Gemmatimonadetes; order Gemmatimonadales; family GWC2-71-9; genus JABFSM01. The sequence continues at coordinate 10,182 of DATCWE010000348.1, forward strand.
GAGCGGGCCGGAGCCCCTGCGGGTTAGCGAATCTTCCGGCAGCGCCGCGTGGATCGCCGCCCCGACCTCCAGGGTGAGCACCACCGCGCCGGCGTGCGCGACGGCGACCGTCTCCCCCGGGCCGGCCTTCAGCTCGACCGAATCCGCCGCGCTGCCGATCCACCCGAGCGACGGATAGCTCATCGTGCGGGTTACGTCGAACCCGGTCACTTCCAGGCCGCGCGTCGCGCTGTAGTTGCCCCAGAAATAGTCGCCGCTGGCCGCTCGCTCCCAGCGATTGACATGCGCCACCCCCAGCAGCCCCAGCCCCCGGGCCGCGATGGGGTCGTCACTGCCGCCCTGGTCGGACAGCCTCCAGGCCCGCACCGAGTCCGCGGAGACGCCCATCACCTGCGCCACGCTCTCGGGACCGTGGGTCTCCTCGAGGTAGCGGAGAATCGCGCTCAGCTCCCGCCGGTCGTCCAGGGAGACCACACCCGCGGCACGGGAGGGCGCCCCGGCCTTTCCCATCCCATTGGCCGCCAGGATGCTGCTGAAGCGGGCGGTCTGGCTCCGCTTCGACACCGCATAGGCGCCCCAGGGTCCCAGCGTCGTCAGCGCCGCCACGACCCCCAGGCTCACCGGGATCAGCTTGATGTTGTCGGAGCCGCTCCAGATGTAGTACAGCGCGAGGCCGAGCAGCCAGAGCCCCAGCACCAGCAGGAAGTAACGCGGCTCGGTGACCCCGTACTGGCCCATCCGCTTGGTCACGGCCAGCAGCAGCATCGCCAGCGCGGGAAGCAGCGCCACGAACCACCAGCGTCCGTACGCCTTGACCCAGCGGCTGTCCTCCCGCTGCCGGATCGGGTGTACCAGCAGCAGCGCCAGCACCCCGGTCAGGGAGACGCTGGACACGAGATATCCGATCCAGCCGCTGGGCCAGCTTCGCGTGATCAGCACCTTGCCGAGATAGGCGGTGAGGATCACCAGATAAATGGCGACCAGCGGGATCAGCACGTACTGGGTGAAGACTTTGAGGCCGGTGGGATAATCCTCCAGCACCTCGAGCTGCTCGTAGTCGCGCGGGACGCCCGAAAGGAAGAACCAGGGATGGAACCCGAACGCGAGCACCGCCATGAGCTGGGCGTAGCGTTCGCTCGCCACGTGCACGCCGAACAGCTTGTCGAGCGCGGCGAGCGCCACGGCCAGTCCCACCCAGAGCACCAGCGCGTGCAGCGTCGCCACCAGGAATCGCAGAAACAGGAACCGGTTGAACTGCCAGAACCCCCGCAGACCTCCTGGCGCCAGATAGGGCGCGACTGCCGCGAAGAGATGCGCCACCACGAGCAGCTGCACGAAGCGCAGGAACGCCAGCCGGTCGGTCCAGCCGAGCGAGGCGAGGTAGAGCAGCGCGAGCGCCAGCGCGATGCAGGCGTCGGTAATCCAGCGCCGGCGCGGCGGAACCCCGCGCCGCTCCGCGCTGCTCGCCGCAGCGGTGAACAGGACGAGGCCGAGGATCAGGGTGACGAGCAGCCGCGGGTGCCAGTCGGCCTTGGAAGCGTCGATCATGTACAGCACCAGGCCCATCGCGGCCAACGCGGAGAGCAGCGCGAGCGGGAAGCGCTGCAGCGTCTCGCGCGCGCGCTGCCACGCGATCGCGACCGAGGGGAATCGCAAGCTCACCGGCGCGGCCGCTTCGCCTCGGAAACTGCCAGCACTTCGCCGCCCTGATCGGTGTAGCCGTCGAACCCGTGGCCCAGCCCCGCCTCGAGCCGCGGCATCCGGATATTCCAGCGCTGGACGATCCAGCCGCCGGACTTGAGTCGCACGAAATCCGTCCTGCCACCGACGCTCGCCGCGCGGGCCTCGTCGGGCGCACTGGTCCAGGCGTATTCCACGTGGCGCAGCTCTCCCCGCGCCGCGTCGACCCAGAGCACGCCGGCGACGTCGGTGTGGCGGGTGCTCGGCAGCGGCGTGAAGGCCAGGCCCTCGAGTCCCGCAGCGGCCCCCGTTCCGCTGATCCGCGTGAAACAGTGCCGCCGCAGAAACCACTCCGAGACCAGTAACCCGGCATCGGGCCCGTAGAAGAACGTGGTCCAGCCGCGCTGCTGGATGTAGCCCGCGCGCTCCACGTTTCCGGGCAGCGGTTTTTCGAACGGATGCAGGGTCCGGACGAACGAGGTGTCGCGCCGCTCCCAGCGCAGCCGGAACCGGCCATCCAGCGTGCGCCGCCATTCCTGCACCAGCAAGGTGGGGGCTGCTTCCGCCTGTCGGGCCGCGCTTTCCAGAGTCTGGCGTGCCGCGAGCCACAGGTCTGCCGTTGCCGCGGCGGTTTCCGGATGGACCTCGCAGGGGGTGCGGGCCGAAACGCGAAGGTTCGGCAGCCGGGTCTGCCGCGTCCGCGCGAGCTCCGCCTCGGCGGCGATGTACCCGAACGCTCCCCACTGGGGCGATTCGAGGATCTTCCGGAAGATTGCGAAAGCCTGCTCCCGCCGTCCGTTGTACAGATGCCAGTTACCGACGCCGTAGGCCCGGGTGACGTCCTCCACGGACCCGGAATCCTGCGACCCGCCTCCCGCTCCCTCCTTATACATAAGGAGCAGATCGCGATACACCCCGTTCTCGATCACCTGGAGCTGACCGGTAATTGGCTCCAGCACCTGGCCGGCTTCCGCCCGCCGTCCCAGCCGCCTGAGCGCCATGTAGAGCCAGTGGCTCGACGCGACCAGCATGTCCGCATTGCCCGTCGCGCGGGCCGCCGCGACATCCCGCTGGTAGAGCTCCGCTGCCTTGTCGAAGCGGCCTTCCAGGTAGTACGCCAGCCCCAGGTGATAGCGGATATTGGATTGCAGGGTGCTGGTAGGAATCCCCCGGGCGTTGGGCAGGCCGTCCGGCTCCACGCTGTCGGGCTGGTATCGCTCGAGCCGGTCGGCCTTCTCCAGATCGGTGATCGCCCGGTCGAATTCACGCACCGTGATGTACCGATGGCCGCGGTGCCGGTACATCCTCGCGTCCTTGGCGTGTTTTCGGATGCCCTCGCCGAAGATCGCGATCGCTTCCCGGTAGCGGCCCAGGTAGGCGGTTCGCCGGCCCAGCCAGATTATGCTGTCGGCGTTGTTCGGCGTATGTTCGTAGCCTCGCAGAGCCTCGGCCAGCCGCTGCTCATACGTCTGGCGGACTGCGGGAGGCAACGGTGCGGGCACCAGCGGTTGTCCAAGGAGGGAGCGGGCCTCGGCGCCGGGTGGGAGCGACCCTTGGGCCACCCCAGGCGTCCAGTAGAGGACGCTCGCCACAAGGGCGGCGAGCATTATCGGTTCACCCTTCACGTTTCACCTTCACTTTTCACTTTTCACTGCCACCGGGCGGCGGTATCTTTGCAATCTAGAGCTTCCCGCGTTCGCGAGCCGAATCTTCGCCCCCGCGGCCTTCGTAGAATCTCACGCCCCGCCAGCCGGAGCCTTCGTTCGTGACCCATTGTCCCCGTACCCTGCGGAGCCATTCCATGCTCCACCGTTCGCTGTCTGTCCTCGCCGTGCTCGCCGGCCTCGGCGTCCGTCCGTCGCAGGCCCAGCTGCCCAAGCCCGGGCTGCCCCTGCAACCCGACCGCTACGCCACCTTTACGACCAGCAAGGGCACCTGGATGTCGCTCGATGTGAGCCCCGACGGGCAGACCATCGTGTTCGACCTGCTGGGTGATCTGTACACCCTGCCGATCGCGGGCGGCAAGGCTACCCGCCTCACCAGCGGCATCGCCCACGACATGCAGCCCCGCTTCAGCCCCGACGGGAAGCGGGTGGTCTTCGTCTCCGATCGCAGCGGGGATGACAACCTGTGGATTCTCTCGCTCGACGGGAAGGACACCCTCCAGCTCACCAAAGGGGTGGACAACGACTACCTGGCGCCGGAATGGACCCCGGACGGGAACTACGTCGTCGCCGGGAAGGGTACGCCCTTCTCGGGGAATAAGCTCTGGCTCTTCAACGTGCACGGCGGGCATGGCCTGCAGCTCACCGGCACTATCGCGACCACCTTGCGGCAGACCGGGCCCGCCTTCGGCCCCGATGGCCGTTACATCTGGTTCGAGCAGCGCCTGGGCGGCTGGCAGTACAACGCGGTAATGCCCCAATACCAGATCGCGGTGTACGACCGGGAAACCGGCACCCGCACCACGATGTCTTCGCGTTACGGCTCCGCATTCCGCCCGGCGCTCTCGCCCGACGGCAAGTGGATCACCTTCGGCTCCCGGCATGACGCCGAGACGGGGCTCAGGATCCGCGAGCTGGCCAGCGGAGAAGAGAAGTGGCTGGCGTTTCCGATCCAGCGCGACGAGCAGGAGTCTTATGGCGACATGGATGTGCTGCCGGGCTATTCGTTCACGCCCGACTCGAGGGCCGTGGTGCTGTCCTACGGCGGCGAGATCTGGCGCGTCCCGGTGGATGGCGGCGCCGCGGCCAAGATCCCCTTCAGCGTGGACGCCCAGGTCGCGGTCGGTCCCCGCCTCAAGTTCGACTATCCCATCGAGGACAGCCCCACCTTCACGGTCAAGCAGATCCGCGACGCGGTGCCCTCGCCGGACGGCCGGCGGGTGGCGTTCACCGCGCTGGACCGGATCTACGTGATGGATCTCCCCGGCGGCACTCCCCGGCGCGTGACCCGGAGCGAGGTGGGCGAGTACTACCCGGCCTGGTCGCCCGACGGCAACTCCATCGCATACGCCACCTGGGACGAGAATTCCGGCCAGATCATGCGGGTGGACCTGGCCGCGGCCGGCGCCGCGCCGGTCCAGCTCACCACCGAGCCGGCGCTTTATCAGATGCTGGCCTGGGCTCCCGATGGCCGCCGGATCGTGGCGATCAAGTCCGCCGCCCGGGACATGAAGGAGAGCATCGACCCCTTCTTTCCCAATATCGGCGCGGCATTCGTCTGGGTGCCGGCCGGCGGCGGCACGACGACCACCATCGCGCCGGTCGGCAACAAGTGGTATCCCCACTTCAATGGAGACACCACGCGGATCTACGCTTTCGACTTCCGCCAGGGCCTGGTGTCGATGCGCTGGGACGGCACCGACGTGAAGGAGCACCTGCGCGCGCTGGGCCCGCTGCCCTTTACGCTCACCGAGCGGGACAATCCGCTGTTCGGCGATCCGCTCACGCCCTGGGGCCGCAAGACCTTCGGCGACGTGCGCATGCCGGACCAACGCGACCGCGAGCAGCTGCCGCTGGGCCGCAACGCCGGCCCCATCTGGATGTCGCCCAAGGGCGATGAGGCCCTGGTGGCGTTCGACTACGACTTCTACGTGGTCCCGATCCCCCATACCGGCGGCACGGTCCCCGTCATCAACATCAGCAAGCCCGACAGCGCCGCGGTCCCGGTGCGCCGGCTGACCGACATCGGCGGCGAATTCCCGGTCTGGGGCGCCGACGGCCGCACGGTTCACTGGTCCATCGGCAGCGCCTTCGTGAGCTACCGGCTCGACCGCGCCCAGGCCGTCGACGACAGCCTGACCCGAGCCCACGCCGACTCCGCGACGCGGGCCAGCCAGGCCTATCGGCCGAGCGAGCAGCGGGTGCAGATCTCGGCCCCGCGGGACATCCCGCAGGGCACCGTGGTGCTGCGCGGCGCGAAGGTCGTGACGATGAAGGGATACGAGATCGTCGAGAACGGCGACGTGGTCATCCGGAACAACCGGATCGTGAGCGTGGGTCCGCGCGGGCAGGAGCCCGCCGGGGCCCGGGTGATCGATGTGAGCGGCAAGACCATCGTGCCGGGCTTCGTCGACACCCACTCGCACATGTGGAATGCCTGGGGAATCCACTGGCAGCAGCCCTGGATCTACCTCGCCAATCTGGCCTACGGGGTCACCACCACCCGGGATCCCCAGACCGCCACGACCGACGTGCTGACCTACGCCGACCGGGTCGAGTCCGGCTCCGCCATCGGCCCCCGGATCTATTCGACGGGCCCCGGTGTTTTCAGCAGCGAGAAGATCAGCAGCCTCGACCATGCGCGGAACGTGCTCAAGCGCTACAGCGAATACTTCGACACCAAGACCTTCAAGATGTACATGGCGGGCAACCGCCAGCAGCGCCAGTGGCTCATCATGGCGGCGCGCGAGCTCAAGCTCATGCCCACCACCGAAGGCGGCTTGCAGTATCGCCTCAATATGACCCACACCATGGACGGGTATCCCGGCATCGAGCATACCATGCCCGTCATTCCGGCCTACGGCGACGTGGTCCAGCTCTTCAAGGAAACCCAGACCACCAACACGCCGACGCTGATCGTAGCGTACGGCGGTCCCTGGGCGGAGAACTACTTCTACACCAACGAGAACCCCGCCGACGATCCCAAGGTCAAGCACTTCACCCCGGTGGAGGAGCTGGATGCCAAGGTCCGGCGCCGCAATCCGGGCCCCGGTCCGGGCGGCTGGTTCATGAAGGATGAGTACGCGTTCCCGAAACATGCCGCCTGGATCAAGGAGCTGATCGAAGGCGGCGGGCGCGCCGGCATCGGCAGCCACGGCCAGTTCCAGGGGCTGGGCTACCACTGGGAGCTCTGGGCGGTGTCGAGCGGCGGGATGAAAGCGCACGACGCGCTCCGGGTGGCCACCATCTACGGCGCCGAAGCGATCGGGCTGGGCAAGGACCTCGGCTCGCTGGAGCCGGGCAAGCTCGCCGACCTGCTGATCCTGGACAAGGATCCGCTGGAGAACATCCGCAACAGCAATACGATCCACTACGTGATGAAGAACGGACGCCTCTACGAGGGCGATACGCTCAACGAGATCTGGCCGCGCCAGCGCGCCGCCGACGATCAGCCGTGGCGCCATGCCACGCCCAACACGCAGTCCGGAATCCGGTGAGGCGCCCCATGAAAAACTCGATTGCCGCGGCCGCGGCCCTGCTGCTCCTGGTCCCGGGTTCCTTCGCCGCGCAGGCTCCTGCCGGCGGCGCCCCCGGCGCGCCGCCCCGTAAACCGCTCCCGCTCGATGCGGCGCGTCACGCCAACTTCACGGCGTCCAAGGGGAGCTGGATCTCGCTGGACGTGAGCCCCGACGGCCAGACCATCGTCTTCGACCTGCTGGGCGATCTCTACACCTTGCCGATCGCGGGCGGCACCGCCACCCGGCTCACCAGCGGGCTCGCCTACGACGCGCAGCCGCGCTTCAGCCCCGACGGCAAGAAGGTGGTCTTCGTTTCGGATCGCAGCGGCGGCGACAACCTCTGGACCCTCTCGCTCGATCTCAAGGACACGACCCAGGTCACCCAGGGGAACAACAATCTCTATCTCTCGCCCGAATACGCGCCCGACGGCAAGTACATCGTGGCCAGCAAGTCGGGCGGGTTAGGGGGCTCGGCCAAGCTCCAGATGTATCACGTGGACGGCGGCGGGGGGATCGTGCTGCCCGGGCAGCCGGCCACCGCCAAGGTCGTGGGCGCCGCCTTCACCCCCGACGGACGCTACATCTGGTTCGCGCGGCGGAACGGCGACTGGCAGTACAACGCCATCCTCCCGCAGTACGAGCTCGGCATGTACGATCGGGAAACCGGGGAAGCCAGCCAGATGACCAGCCGGTACGGCTCGGCCTTCCGCCCCGCCATCTCGCCCGACGGCAAGTGGCTGGTCTACGGCACCCGTTACCACACCGAGACCGGGCTGCGACTCCGCGACATGAAGAGCGGGGAAGAGCGCTGGCTGGCGTACCCGGTGCAGCGGGACGAGCAGGAATCGCGCGCCCCCCTCGACGTGCTCCCGGGTTACTCCTTCACCCCCGATTCCCGCTTCGTCGTGGCGTCGTACGGCGGCGAGATCTGGCGCATGCCGGTGGACAGCGGCGCCGCGGTCAAGATTCCCTTCAGCGCCGAGGTCAAGCTCGACATCGGCCCCGAGGTCAAGTTCGCCTATCACGTGGATACGGCCGCGATGCTGACGGTCCGGCAGATCCGCAGCCCGGTGCCCAGCCCGGACGGCAAGCGGATCGTGTTCACCGCGCTCGACCGGCTCTACCTCAAGGACCTGCCCGACGGGACGCCCCGCCGGCTCGATCCGTCCGAGGTCGGCCAGTACCACCCGACCTGGTCGCCCGACGGCAAATCGGTCGCCTATGTCACCTGGGCCGATGCGGCCGGCGGGCAGATCATGAAGGTGGCGGTGGACGGTAGACCCAAGCCGGTCCAGCTCACCCACGTGTCCGCGCTCTACTACAACCTGGCCTGGTCTCCCAGCGGCACCCGCATCGTCGCGACCCGCGGCGCCGCGCGGGACCTCAAAGACGCCCAGGGCTTCTTTGGCGGACCGCTGGGCGCCCAGTTCGTCTGGGTTCCCGCCGCGGGCGGCGAGGTGACCCTCATCGCGCCGACCGGCTCCAAGGATGTGGCGCACTTCAGCTCGGATACGTCGCGCATTTACGCCTACAGTCCGGTAGAGGGCCTGGTGTCCTTCCGCTGGGATGGCACCGACATCAAGCAGCACCTCCGGCTGCTCGGCCAGCCCCCCGCCGGAGGAATCCCTCCGGAGTTCGACACGGTCGAGCCGGCCGCCTTGCCCCGCCGGTTGTTCCCGTCGGCCAAGCCGGAACCCGCCGCCGCGACCGAGGTGGATCCACCCGCGGAAGCCAACCCGCCTCCGCCCGCCGGTTTGATCCTGATCGCGCCGAAAGGCGATCTGGCGGTCGCCCAGGTTGGCAATGACATCTACTCCGTGACCGTGCCGAGAGTCGGCGGAGCGGTGCCGACCATCTCGGTGGCCGGCAGCTCGGTTCCGGTGAAGAAGCTGACCGATATCGGTGGGGAATTTCCGACCTGGGCCTCCGACGGCCGCACCATTCACTGGGCCATCGGCAACGCGTTCATGAGCTACAATCTGGATCGCGCCAAGGTGGTCGAGGACAGCCTGAAGGCGGTCGACAAGGCCAAGGCCGACAGCACCCGCCAGGCTCAGGGCCGGGCCGACAGCCTCAAGACGCTCAACGCCAGGGCCGACAGCCTTAAGAAGGCCAACGCCGCGGTGCCCGACTCGCTGCAGTCGCGGATCAATGCGTTGAAGGCCGATTCGGCCAAGGTGGATTCGCTGAAGAAGGCCGCCGACAAGGCCAAGGCCGACAGCACCAAGCGGGTACAGGCGCAGGCCGACAGCCTCAAGTCGCTCAGCGCCCGGGCCGACAGCCTCAAGAAGGCCGGCGCCGCGGTTCCCGACTCGCTCAAGTCGCGCATCAGCGCGCTGCGGGCCGACTCGGCCGCTCTCGCCAAGAAGAAGGAGGAGAAGCCCGGCTACAAGGCGGAGGAGATCCGCGTCAAGATTTCCGCGGCGCGCGATGCGCCGCGGGGGGCCGTGGTGCTCCGCGGCGGACGCGCCCTGACCATGAAGGGGAAGGAGATCATCGAGAACGCTGATGTGGTGGTGAAGGACGACCGCATCGTCGCCGTGGGGCCGCGCGGCCAGGTGGCCATCCCGAGTGGCGCGAAGATCATCGACGTGACCGGCAAGACGCTCACGCCCGGCTTCGTGGACGTGCATTACCACTCGAATTGGCTCATTCCGGAGATCCACCCGGCGCAGGCCTGGCAATACCTCACCACGCTGGCCTACGGCGTCACCACCACGCGCGACCCACAGACCGCCACGACCGACGTGCTGAGCTACCAGGATCGCGTCGAGACCGGCGGCATGGTCGGGCCGAGGATCTATTCCACCGGCCCGGGAGTCTTCAGCGGCGAGAATGTCCGCGACCTGGACCACGCGCGGAACATCCTCAAGCGCTACAGCCAGTACTACGACACCAAGACGCTCAAGATGTACATGACCGGTAACCGCCAGCAGCGGCAATGGATCATCATGGCGGCCAAGGAGCTCGGCCTGATGCCGACCACCGAAGGGGGGCTCGACTTCAAGCTCGAGCTGACCCACGCCATGGACGGCTATTCCGGCCTGGAGCACGCGCTGCCGGTTGCCCCGCTGTACGATGACGTGGTCCAGCTCTTCAAGGCGTCTCAGACCACCAATACCCCGACGCTCCTGGTGTCGTACGGCGGCCCCTTCGGCGAGAACTACTTCTACGCCACGGAAACCGTGCATGACGATCCCAAGCTGCGTCACTTCAGCCCGGAAGACGCGATCGACGTGCGGGCCCGCCGGCGCGGCAACAATCCGGGGCCCGGCGGCTGGTTCAGGCCGGAAGAGTACGTGTTCTCGAAGCACGCCGAATTCGCCAAGCGCATGGTGGAAGGCGGCGCGCGCATCGGCATCGGCAGCCACGGCCAGCTGCAGGGGCTGGGCTACCACTGGGAGCTCTGGGCGATGGCGTCGGGCGGCATGACGCCCTATGACGTGCTGCGCGTGGCCACCATCTACGGCGCCGAGGCGATCGGCCTGGGCGCCGACCTCGGCAGCCTCGAGGCGGGCAAGATGGCCGACATCCTCGTGCTGGATAAGAATCCGCTGGAAAACATCCGCAACTCGAATAGCGTGCATTACGTGATGAAGAATGGCAGGCTGTACGAAGGCGATTCGCTCAACGAGGTCTGGCCCCGCCAGCGCGCGATGGTTGCGCAGTACTGGCAGGGTGGAGTCCCGCAGACGGCGGCGGGCATTCGCTGACAACAATCGGTACCATCCGGCCGGGCTGACCCGGCCGACCACGAGGGCCGACGCCTGGCGCCGGCCCTCGTCGTTTTGTGGCCGCTCAGCTTATCAGCAGGAGCAGGGACTGATGGTAGGCTTCCTCCGTCTCCTCGGCGGAGGCACCTTGTAGCAGCCGGAGCTGGAGGCCGTCCAGGAACGCCTGAAGCAAGGGTGCGCGCGGGACCAGCTGGTCACCCAGATCGAAGGCTCGGCCCAGGGCAAGTGCCAGCGCGTGCGAGTCGGTCGCCTGCTGGGCAGCGGCCTTCCGGAAGGGGTCGTCGGCGGCGGTCAGGCTGAGCCAGGCTCCGAACCAGCCCGACTCGACTTCCTGGACCAGTGTCTCCCACAGCCGGTCGAGGGCCTGGGAACCGGAAGTCTGCACTGCTGCGAGTCGCCGGGCCGAACGGTCGTCCCGAATGGTTTCGGCCGCGCACCTGAGCAGCTCCTGCTTGGAGCGATAATGGTAGTTGATGAGGCCCTTGGCGCAGTGGGCCCGGTTGGCGACCTCTTCCACTGTCCAATTGTTCAGGCCGTGGAGGGCAATGACCTCGATGGCGGCGCTGAGGATGCTGTCTTTCATGGGACGCCCCCGCAGATAAACCTGATTGACTGAACGACCGTTCAAACGTAAGTCATTGAAAGCAAAAGGCAATGCCGGTTGTACTGGCGCTGGTGCTGGTCCAGATCATCTACGCGAGCGGCGTCATTGTCGGGAAGTTTGTCCTCCCGATAGTGCCCGCTCCAGTCATCGTGACGCTCCGGATGATCGTGGCGTCGTTTGCCTTCTTCATTGCCCACCGGGCCATCAAGGGAAGGGTCCCCAGGTTTGGCGGGGATTGGGTCCGTTTCGCCTTGCTGGGTGTGGTGGGCGGAGCGGGAAATCAACTGCTGGTCCTGCTGGGACTGAGCCGTACCACCGCCATCAACGCCGCGATCCTGATTCCGATGATCCCTATCTTCACGGTGATCTTCGGGTGGGCGCTCAAGAAGGACCGTCCGAGCGGCCTCAAATGGGCCGGCGTGGCCATCGCGGCGCTCGGGACGGTGTACCTCATCGGGCCCGACCGAGTGTCCTTGGCGCCCGAGGTCGCGCTCGGGAATGTGCTGGTCCTGCTCGGCATGGCATTCAATGCCCTGGCGTTCCTGCTCTCCAAGGACCTGCTGCAGCGGTTTCCGCCGGTGACGGTGGCTTTCTGCCTGACCCTTGCCGGCCTGATCGGCGTGGCCCCGTTGGGTGCGAGCGCCGCGAGCGAGGTTCAGCGCGCCGGGCTGAGCTCCCATCTCGTTTGGTGGCTGGTGTACCTGGTGGTGTTCCCGACCACGGTGACCTATTTCCTGAACCTCTGGTCGCTGCGGCGCGCCTCGCCCACTCTGGTCACTTCGTTCATTTACCTGCAGCCCCTCTTTACCACGGCCGTGGCGCCGCTGGTCCTGGCCGGAGAATCCTTGACTTTCCGGATGGCGGCGGCGGGGCTGGCGATTTTCGCAGGCGTAGCGCTGGTGCTGGTCGCCGAACGACGTGGCAGGGTGGCCACCTAGCGGCGGCTCGATCGGTCGGAAGTACCCCGCTCAGTCCAGCCGGAGCCCGGTGCTCGCGTCGAACCAGTGGAGCCCGCCGGGTGCGAGCGCGCAGCGCACCTCCTGCCCCACCTGAACCCCGGCAGCCGCCTCGGTCCGCAGCGTGATGGCCGTGGTGCCGGCCCGCACCGTCACCAACGATTCGTGGCCCAGGGGCTCGATCTCCTCCACCACGGCGGCGAATCCATCCCCGCCGCCGACCTGCAGCGCTTCGGGTCGTGCACCCAGCACCACGGGCAGTCCTTCGGCGGCCCGCGGCACTTCGTCCTCGCGCAGCCGGATCCGCAAGGCTCCGTCCGTGCTGGTGAACCAGGTGCCCTCGCGCCGCTCGACCCGCCCCGGGATCTGATTCATGTGCGGGCTGCCGAGAAACCCGGCGACGAACAAGTTGGCGGGATGCTGGTAGATCTCGAGCGGCGCGCCGACCTGCTGGACCCGGCCCTCGTGCATCAGCACGATGCGATCCCCCAGGGTCATGGCTTCGACCTGGTCGTGGGTGACGTAGATCGTCGTCGTGCCCAGCCGCCGGCGGAGCTCCGCCAGCTCGCGGCGCATCTGCACCCGCAGCTTGGCATCGAGGTTGGAGAGCGGCTCGTCGAACAGAAACACCTGCGGCTGGCGCACGATCGCCCGGCCCAGCGCCACCCGCTGCCGCTGACCGCCCGAGAGCTGCCGTGGCTTCCGGTCCAGCATGGATTCGATCCCCAGCATGCCGGCCGCGTGGCGCACCCGTTCGTCGATGCTCGCGCGGGACTGCTTCCTGAGTTTCAGCGCAAAGGCGAGGTTGTCGTACACCGTCATGTGCGGATAGAGCGCGTAGTTCTGAAACACCATGGCGATGTCGCGGTCGCGCGCCGAAACGTCGTTGACCACCCGGTCGCCGATCCGGATGGTTCCTTCGGTGACGCTCTCCAGGCCTGCCACCATGCGGAGGGTGGTGCTCTTGCCGCAACCCGACGGCCCCACCAGCACGAGAAACTCTCCGTCCGCGATCTCCAGGTCGATGCCGTGCACCGCGACGTGAGCGGTTCCGCGCTCTTCGTATATCTTGCGCACCCGTTCCAGAGTCACCTTGGCCATGGAGCCGCCCTTCCACGATGTCGGAGCTGATCCGCTTTCCCGCCGATTTTCTCTGGGGCGCCGCGACGTCGGCCTATCAGATCGAGGGCGCGCCCCTCGCCGATGGCGCCGGGCCGAGCAACTGGCATCGCTTTGCCCACACCCCGGGGCGGATTGCCAACGGTGATACCGGTGACGTCGCCTGCGACCACTACCATCGCTACCCGGCCGATGTGCGGCTGATGCAGGAACTCGGCCTCAACGCCTACCGCTTCAGCATCGCATGGGGCCGCGTGCTGCCGGAGGGTCGCGGAAAGCCCAACGCCCCCGGCTTGGCCTTCTACGATCGCCTGGTGGACTGCCTGCTCGCCCACGGTATCGCCCCAGTCGCCACGCTGTATCACTGGGATCTTCCGGCGGTCCTGGAGGATGCCGGCGGATGGCTCCAGCGCGACAGCGCGGGCTGGTTCGCGGACTATGCCGGCGTGATGGCGCGCGCCCTGGGCGACCGGGTGGCGCTCTGGGCCACGCTCAACGAGCCCTGGGTGGTGGTCGACGCGGGCTACCTCCATGGCATGCATCCTCCCGGCCACCGGAATCCCGCGGAAGTCCCGCGGGCGAGTCACAATCTGCTCCGAGCCCATGGCGCCGGTCTGCAGGCATTGCGGGCCGCCGGGGTGAAAGCCGCCGGGCTGGTGGTCAACCTGGAGCCGAAGTACCCCGCTTCGGAAAAGGCGGACGACCTGGCGGCGACCCGCCGGGCCGATGCCTACATGAATCGGCAGTTCCTCGACCCCGTCTTCTTCGGCCGCTATCCCGCCGAGCTCGCCGAGCTGTTCGGCAAGGACTGGCCCGCCTTTCCCGCGGACGACTTCGACCTGATCACCGAGCCGCCCGACTTCCTGGGCATCAACTATTACACTCGGGGAGTGACTGCTCACGACGAGACCACGCTCCCGCTCCGGGCCAGGCGCGTGTGGCAGGACGGCAGCCTGCACACCGCGCTGGACTGGGAAGTCTACCCGGCCGGCCTGACCGACGTGCTGACCGCAGTTGCTGAGCGGTACGGCAGGATCCCCTTGTACATCACCGAGAATGGCGCCGCTTTCGACGATCCGGAGGAGTCGGAGGGCGTGGTCCACGACCCCGCCCGGGTCGCGTACCTGCACGATCATCTCCGGGCCGCGCACGCCGCGCTGCAGCGCGGCGTCGACCTGCGCGGGTACTTCGTGTGGTCGCTGCTCGACAACTTCGAGTGGAGCGCGGGTTATTCCAAGCGGTTCGGTCTCTATCAGGTGGACCTCGCGTCCCAGCGCCGCGTCCCCAAGAGCAGCGCCGCCTTCTATGCCCGAGTGATTCGCGCGGGGGGTCTCAGCCGGCCGGAGGATCACCTCTCAGACTCCTGATCCGGCCGCGCTGCCCAGCACGACTTCGATGCGATGGCGGGCGCCATCGCACGGAAGCCGCATCAAGACCGACCGGTCCTCGATCGTCGCCGGGGGCGTTGCGCTGACTATCTCGGCACCGGGCCCGCCGCGACGGACCGTGATTTCGCAGACCGTTGCACTGTTCGGAAGCCGGTAGTGCACCGTGAAGCCGGGCCAATGCGCGGGAATGCAGGGCCGCAGCACCAGGGTGTGGCCGCCCCGCAGGGTGATTCCCAGAATCGATTCCAGCGCCACCCGGTACATCCAGCCCGCCGACCCCGTATACCAGGTCCATCCGCCCCGCCCCACGTGCGGCGCGACTCCGTAGACATCGGCCGCGATCACGTACGGCTCTACCTGATAGGTCTCGACCGCGCCGGGCGAGTCGCCGTGCCGAATGGGATTCAGCAACTCGAGCAGCGCGCCGGCCCGCTCGCAGCGGCCCGCCTCGGCCATCGCGCGCACCACCCACAGCGCGGCGTGGGTGTACTGCCCGCCGTTTTCGCGCACCCCGGGCAGGTACCCCTTGATGTATCCGGGATCGTGGAGCGTGGCGTCGAACGGAGGCGTGAGCAGTCGGATCAGCCCGCCGGCTTCGTCGACCAGATGGCGCTCGACCGCGTCCAGCGCCGCGTCGGCGCGGTCCGGCGGCGCCGCGCCCGACAACACGGCCCACGCCTGGACCAGCGCGTCGATGCGGCATTCGTCCGACTGCGCCGACCCCAGCGGGGAGCCGTCATCGTAGTAGCCCCGCCGGTACCAGGCACCGTCCCAGCCGGCGTCCTGCAGGGCGGCGTCGAGCCGCTCGAGGTATTCCCGATAGCGGAGGGCGCGCGCGGAGTCTCCCCGCGCGGCGCACAGCGGTGTGAAGCCTGCGAGAATGGTGTGGAGGAAGAATCCCAGCCACACGCTTTCGCCCCGGCCGAGCCGGCCCACCCGGTTCATGCCATCGTTCCAGTCGCCGCTGCCGATGAGGGGCAACCCGTGGGGTCCCTGGGTCAGCGCGCGGTCGAGCGCCCGGCAGCAATGCTCGTAGAGCGCGGCCCGGGTTCCCGAGTCCGCCGGCATCAGGAGGGCTTCGTCTTCTCCGTCGGCGAGCGCCCGCGCCGTGAGAAAGCGCACCGGCTCCTCCAGCACACTCGCATCGCCGGTGGCCTCGAGGTAGGCCTGGGTCACGTAGGGCAGCCAGAGCAGGTCGTCCGCGAAGCGGGTGCGCAGTCCCTTGCCGCCCGGGGGATGCCACCAGTGCAGCACATCGCCTTCGCTGAACTGATGGGCGGCGTGCAGCAGGATTTGAGCACGGGTTAGGCCCGGCAGCAGCACGGTCAGGGCGGCGGCGTCCTGGAGCTGATCGCGGAACCCGAAGGCCCCGCCCGATTGGTGGAAAGCCGAGCGCGCCCACAGCCGGCAGCTCAGGGTCTGGTACGCCAGCCAGCCATTCACCATCAGGTCGAGCGCGGGCTCGGGCGTTTCGATGCGCACCCCGGAGAGGGTGCTCCGCCAGAATTCCGCGACGGCCCGCAGGGCCTCCGCTACCGCCTCGCCGGTCCGGTAGCGTTCCCACAGCCCCAGAGCTGCCGGCCGGTCCTCCACCTCGCCCAGCAGAAAAGTCCACTCGCGGGTTGCTCCCGGAGGAATGCGCGCCGTGAGCTGGAAGGCCGCGCAGGGATCCCAGGCGCCTCCGCTCCGGCCATTCAGCTCTCCGGCGTAGCGGAGCGCTTCGGGACGCTCCGTGCTGCCCCAGCGCCCCAGAAACGAAGCGCGGTCGGCGGTCAGGGAGGCAGTCACACCGGCGGGCCCGAGCCCCGCCGCGAAGGCGACGCGACTGCCCGCCGCGCCGCCCCTGGTGGCGAAGATCATGCCGCGCTCGGGGCAAGCCTCCGTGACGATGCCGGACGCTCCCGATGAGCGCAGCTCACCCAGCACCCACTCCGCAAAGAAGAATGCCGACACATTGCGGGTTACTGTCCCCGCGTTGCGCACCCGGACCCGTACGAGCTTGACGGGATCCTCCCGCGGGACGAACGCAAGGACCTCCTGGGCCAGCTGCTGGCTCTCGTGCCGCCAGGTGGTGGAGCCGAATCCGTGCCGCACCTCGTAGCTCCCGGTTCCGGGAGCCGGACCGGGAGTCGGAGACCAGAACACCAGCCGATCTTCGTCGCGGAGGTAGAGCGCTTCGCCGGCGGGATCGCTCACCGGATCGTTGCACCAGGGGGTGAGCCGGTGTTCCCGGCTGTTGCGCACCCAGGTGAAGCCGAGCCCGCGCTCCGAGGCCACGAACCCGGCTGCCGCGTTCGCTACCACGTTCGTCCACGGCTGGGGCGGAAGCCGCACGCCGCCGGGGACCTGGGCGATCCGGATCACGTACTCGTCGCCGGCTGCGCTGAAGCCG
>DATCWE010000385.1:0-6489 GCA_036566495.1 Gemmatimonadales bacterium
TGGGCAGGGTGAACGCCCGCGCCCCACCTGCAACGGCGCGGGTTACCGCCGCGGCGAGACCGCGCGCCTTGAAGCTGCCGGTCGGGTTGACCGACTCATCCTTCACCAGCGCTCCCGGCAGGCCGATGCGCGCCCCGATCCGCGGCACGGGCAGCAGCGGGGTATCGCCTTCGCCCAAGGTCACCGGCGCCTCCAGAGGCTCCAGCGGGAGGAAGGCGCGGATGCGCCACATCCCGGAGGAGCCGGCGACTGCTGCGCGCTGGGTGGGATCGGGCCGGCGCTCCGGATAGCGAACCAGCCAGGGTTGCCCGCATTCGCAAACGGTGGGCAGCCCGGCGGGAGCGGCCGTGGCGTTGCAGGCGGAGCACTCGAGGCGCCAGTCCATAGGAGTCAGAGGTCAGAGGTAGGAGTCAGAGGTCAGAGATCAGGGGAGAGCGTGCTCCCTGCCGCTCTCAGGTGTTCCAGAATCCGGTCGGCGAGCGCGGTGGAAAACCCCGGCACCGCCGCGATCTCTGCCGGTGACGCCGAGCTGACACCGGCCAGACTGCCAAAGCGCTCCAGCAACCGGCGGCGACGCTCCGGGCCGATACCGGGAATCTCGAGCAGCGCCGAGGTGATCGTCCGGGCCTTGCGGCGATTGCGGTTGTAGGCGAGCCCGAACCGGTGCGCTTCGTCGCGGGCTCGCTGCAACAAGCGCAGCGACGGGCTGCGGCGCGGCAGCCGGAGCGGGTCGGCACGACCGGGAAAAAAGACTTCCTCCTCGCGCTTGGCCAATCCGATGATCGGCAGCTCGGAGGCTCCCACGGCCTGGGCCGCGGCGACCGCGGCGCTCAGCTGGCCCTTTCCGCCATCGATCACCATCAGATCGGGAAGCGGCTTGGCTTCCTCGCCGCGGCGGGTAAGGTAACGCGTCACCACCTCGTGCACCGCAGCGAAGTCGTCGCGCTGGCCCTCGCCCCGGATCTTGTATTTGCGGTATTCGCTCTTCTTGGGACGGCCGGCCTCGAAGGTCACCAGGGAGCCCACCGTGTCCTTTCCCTGGCTGGTCGAGATGTCCACGCAGACCAGCGTGCGCGGCACCACGACGAGCCCCAGATCGCGACCCAGCGCGTAGACCGGGTCGCCGGCGCGCTCGTCGGACTCGAAGGATTCGAGCCGGAGGCTCTCCAGCAAGTGCCGCGCGTTGCGCTCGGCCAGCTCGAGCCAGCGGAAGGCGGTGCCGCGTTGCGGAATCTGCAGAGATGCCCCGGGGAGCAGGGCTTCGAGCTGGGGCTGCTCGGCGGGTACGAACGGCACCACGATCCGGGAGGCCTTGTCCTCCAGCGGCACGTAATACCGCACCAGGAAAGCTTCCAGCACGGCGGCGTCGGGCTCTTCCTCGACATTCTCGAGAAAGCGATGTTCGCGGTGCATGACGCGGCCTTCGCGCACCCGGAAGAGCACGCCTACGGCATCGTCGCCGTCGCGCGCGTAGCCGATCACGTCGGCGTCGCCGGTCCCCACGGTCTCCACCGCCGCGGGCGTGTCCACCTCGTCGAGCCAGCGCAGGGTGTCGCGCAGGTCCTTGGCGCGCTCGTAATCTTCCCGTGCGCTCGCCTCCTGCATCATCGCCCGGACCCGCGTCCGCACGTCCACCGTCCTGCCCTCGAGAAATCCCACCACTTCATCGATCATCGCGCGGTAGGAGCCCTGGTCCTGGCGCCCCACGCAGGGGGCCAGGCAGCGCCCGATGTGAAAATCGAGACAGGGCCGCTCGCGCCGCTGACCGGGAAGGTCATCGTCGCAGCTGCGCACCGTGAAGATCCGGCGCACCAGCGCCAGGGCCCGCCGCATCTCGCCCACGTCGCTGTAGGGCCCGAAGTAGCGTGCTCCGGGGATGTCGCGGCGGCGAGTGACCAGCACGCGCGGGAAGGGCTCCTTCAGGGTAACCGCGATCGAGGGATAGCTCTTGTCGTCCTTGAGCCGGACGTTGAAGCGGGGCTGGTACTCTTTGATGAGGTTGTTCTCGAGCAGCAGGGAGTGCGATGCGTTCTCCACGACGATGGTATCGACGTCGTGGATCAGGCGCACCAGCAGCTGGTTCTTGGGGCTCGCGGCGTGGTCGGCGCTGAAATAGCTGCGGACCCGGCCGCGCAGGCTGCCGGCCTTGCCCACGTAAAGCACGACGCCCTCCCGATCCTTCCAGAGGTAAACCCCCGGGCCGGCGGGAAGCGATTCCAGCTTGCGCAGCAATGAGTCGGGAAGGCCAGCGGTCATGCGCTCGAAAGCGGTCGTCCAATGAGGCGGTGAGCCAGGGGCACCCGCAGCAGCAGGGTTCCGGCCAGGTAGACAGCCCCGAAAGGAAGCAGGACGGCGACGGCAGTCGCAATGGGCCCGCCGCGACCGCGCAACAGCAGCAGGACTCCCCAACCGGTCCCGGCCGCGAGCAGCGCGGGGATCCAGAGTCGCGCCGCATACCCCGGCGAAAGGCGGGTGGCTCCGATGCGGCGATCGAGGCTGCGCCGCAGCAGCAGGAACTCGAGCCAACCGGCGATCCCGGCCGACATCGTCAGGCCCGCGGCGCCCCAGCGCGGCGGAATTCCCAGCAGTCCCGGCAGGCGGAGGGCCGCCAGGTAGCCCAGCACGATGGTCAGCAGAACCCGGGCGATGGCGAACTTGAGCGGGAGCCGGGTTTCGTGCAGCGCATACCAGGTCGAGGAGTAGAGCCGCCCCAGCGTACCGGCCAGCAGCCCGACGGTGGAACCGGCGAGAATCCCCCAGACGTAGCGGGCGTCTTCCTGGGAGAAGAGCCCGGTCTGGAACACGGCCCCCGCGATGACGTGGCCGAGTGCCGCCATCGCCACCGCAGAGGGCACGATGAAGAAGGCGACCTGGGCCATGGCGCGCTCGAGCCGTTCACGCAGCAGCCGGCTGGAGTCGTCGGCGCCGGCCGCCGCCGCCGAGAGCTCGGGCAGCTCCGCTGCGGCCACCGACATGCCGAACAGGCTGACCGGGAGCGTGTAGAGCGTTTGCGCGTTGGCCAGCGCCGCTACGGCGCCGGTGGGGAGGAAGCTCGCGAGGATGGAATCGACGAAGGCGCTGATCTGCACCACGCCGCGGGCGAAGAAGGCCGGCACGAAGTTGCCGAGCACGGTTCGCACGTTCGCATCACCGCGGCCGAGCGACGCGCGGATCGGCCCGTTCACGCGCCACACGGCAGGGAGCTGGATCGCAAACTGCAGCAGGCCACCGGCGACGGCACCCCAGGCGGTCCAGAGCACGAGGGTCTCGGTGGCGGTTCCGCGCGGGGGCAACAGCGTCGCGACGATGATCGCCGCGTTCCACACCACCGGCGCGGCATAGGAAAGAAAGAACTTGCGATGGCTGTTCAGGATGCCAAGGCACCAGGCGGAAAGCACCAGGAGCCCGGTCCCGGGAAACAGGATGCGGATGATCTGCACTGCCAGCTCGCGCTTGGCAGCGGTGAATCCGGGTGCGATCACGGTAGCGAGCCACGGCGCGATGGTGACCCCCAGCGCGACCAGCAGTGCGACTACCAGGAACAGCAGCCCGGCGACGGCCTTCGCGACGTCGCGCGCTTCCTGCGGGCGCCCCTGCGCCTGGAGGCGCACGTACACGGGAATGAACGAGGCGCTCAGCACCCCTTCGCCAAACAGATTTTGCAGGAAGTTGGGAATCCTGAATGCGGCGGCGAAGGCGTCGGCGGCGTCGGTGAGGCCAAGAAAGTGCGCCAGCACCCGCTGGCGGATCAGGCCGGTCAGGCGACTCAGCAGGATCCCAGCGGCGACCAGGGGCGCCCTGGCAACTCGGGGGCGGCTCAGGGTAGGCGGGGCGGCGGCAACGGGGGCCGGCCGCTGCCATCCTCAAGCAGCCGTTGCACGAATTCGTTCTCCTCCTTGAGACGCTGCACCAGGCCCGTCAGGTCCTCCAGCTCGCCTTCCAGCGCCTCCACTTTCTTGGCCAGCTCGCCCAGCTCCGGTGGCGGCGCGTTGCGGCCCTCGAGCCGGCGGGCCAGCGCGCGCCCCAAGGGAGAATCCGTGAGGACCGCAAAGATCGGAATCACCAGCACGATCAGCAGGATGATCTCGAGCAGGGCCATGGGTCGAGTCTAGGTGGAGGCCGGAGCGCCTTCAAGGACCCGCGCGTACCAGCTTTCGATGTGTGCGGCGAGCGCGCCGAGCAGCTCGGGGCCATAGCGGGCCAGGAAGCCGGCCATGGACAACACCCGCTCCTGCGGCTTGCCCTCGGGCCGCACCGAGGTTCTGGCCCGCGCGACCTGGCCCAGCTCGGTGCTTTCGCGCTTGCGCGCGTGCTGCGCCAGCTTCCGGGCGAGCGCGTCGAGGCCGTGCAGCGCCTGGGCGCGGGCCGCGGCCGCGGGCCGCTCCAGCGTCGGATCGACTCCGGCGGCAGCACGGATCACCGGCTCGTACCCGCGCTCTATGGCGCCGCGCAAACCCGCGAATGCCGCATCGGTTCCATCGGGATAGGCCTGGCGGGTTATGCGCGCCTCCAGCTCGGCCCCCTCGGCGATCAGCTCGGCGATGCTGCAGCCGTATTTCTCGAGCACGCGGGTGACCCGCGGCTCGACCAGCAGCCCCGACCAGCGCGGCACGGGAGCCTGGGCGGTCACGCCGAGCTGCTGGTACACCGGCGGGGTGAGGGCGAGATAGCGCAGCTCGCCCGGGCCGGCGACATAGGCCACCGTGGGCAGCAGCGCGCTCTCGAGCACGGGCCGCAGCAGCACGTTGCCGGAGAGCCGGGTCGGCTCCGCCGCGGCGATCCGCTCGAGCTCGGTCAGCGGAACGGGAGTCCGGCTTCGCCGCGTCATCAGCCCCGCGCCGTCCTGCACCAGGCGGTCGCGTCCGAGAGGGCCGTCCAGAAAGACCAGCGAGGCCTGCTCGCCCACGGGAACGCCGGGATCCCTGCCCTCGCGGGTGAGCTGCTGCGCCCGGGCGGCCAGCGCCGAGTCGAGCCCGGCGACCCGTTCCAGAGCCTGCAGCAGCAGCGGGGCGGCGGCCTGCTTCACCGCAGGGTGCGAGCTGTCCAGACAGAGAATCCCGAACGGGGCCAGCAGCTCCGCCAGCGCAGCACCGTACGCCCCCGCCAGGGAGGCATCGGGCTGGTAGTGGCGTCGCAGCCATTCGACCGTGCCGGAGGCCGTGGCGGCGACCGGGAAGGACTGCTCGAAGGCGTCGAGCAGCGGGAGCACCGGCTGGCCCAACCGTTCCCGCCAGAGCGGCGTGAGGGGGGCCTCCGGTGCCCGAGGCGGGAGCGCGGCGCTGACCAGGCCGCCTTCGCCGTTGAGCCAGGAGACCGCCGCGACCTCGTGAAGGTCGTGATCGTCGCCGGGAATCCAGTACACCGGCACGACGGGACGGGCCCAGGCGCGCTCCAGCACCAGGCTGAGGGCCCGTGCGGAGAGCGCCTTGCTGACCGCGTAGGAGGGCCCGGTGAATAACCCGGGCTGCTGCCCGGTAGTCACCACAAGCGCCCGCGGCAGCCGCAGCCGGGCGACGAGGGCCTCGTCTCCCGCGGTCCGGAACAGGGCGGGCTCCAGGGCGGGGTTCCAGCCGGCTTCGCGCGAGGGAGGCAGCGCCGGGCGCGTGGCCAGCGGAGTATCGACGATGGGCAGACTCATGCGACCTGGCCAATCAGAATGACGCGGGGGGAATCGGGACGCAGCGCTCCCCCGTCGTAGTCGCCCAGCCGGTGGCTCACGCGACACCCGGCCGCGGTGATGAGCCGCTCCAGCTCGTCCGCGGCAACAAGGCGCACGCGCTCCACGAAGCGGCGCCCGTCGTCGGTGGTGATGCTCTTGAAGACGTACTGCCCCGCGGGGTCGAGCCAGCGATGGATCCGGACGGGGCGACCCGCCAATTCGCCCTCCTCCCGGGCGATCAGCTCGGCGGGCACCCGCAGCGCGTTCAGAAAATCGAGCGCGAACCAGCCGCGCGCACGGATGGTCGCGACCATTTCCCGCAGCGCGCGCACGTGGTCGGCGTCCAGCGCAAAATACCCGAAGCTGGTGAACAGATTCACGGTGAGATCCATGGTCCCGGCGCGGACGGCGAGGCGCCGAACATCGGAACGGATGACCGGAAGCCGAGCGGTGCCCTGGGCCCGATGCAGCAGCTGTTGCGACAAGTCGAGCCCGATGACCCGCGCGCCGCGCGCCCGAAAGGCGGCTCCGTGACGCCCAGTGCCGCAGGCCACGTCGAGCACCCGCCAGCCGGGACGGAATCCCACCGTCCGGCACAACAGCTCGACCAGGCGCTCGGCATCCTCCTCGTCCCGGTGCGGGTAGAGGAGCAGGTATTCTTCACCGAAGTATTCCTCGAACCAGTCCGGCGCCGCCCCGAATCCAGCAACGCTCACGCTGTCCCGCCCTTGTGGTAGGGCTCTCCCCGCAGGATGGTCCAGGCGCGGTACCACTGCTCCAGCACCACCACGCGGGCCAGCTCGTGCGGCAGGGTCAGGGGCCCGAGGCTC
>DATCWE010000438.1:0-2570 GCA_036566495.1 Gemmatimonadales bacterium
CCGGGCAGCATCGCCGACGCGAACGACGCCGCGCAGTTCGCCGAGCTCGAGACCCAGGGCGAGCTGAACAAGATTGCCTGGGAGTATGACGTGCAGGTCATGAACGAAGGGCCGGGACACATCCCCATGCATCTCATCAAGGAGAACATGGAGAAGCAGCTGGCCTGGTGCGCCGAAGCCCCCTTCTATACCCTGGGGCCGCTCACCACCGACATCGCTCCGGGCTACGACCACATCACCAGCGCCATCGGCGCCGCGATGATCGGCTGGTTCGGCACCGCCATGCTGTGCTACGTCACGCCCAAGGAGCACCTCGGCCTGCCCGACAAGGACGACGTCAAGGCCGGCGTCATCGCCTACAAGATCGCCGCGCATGCGGCGGACCTTGCCAAGGGTCATCCGCGCGCGCGCGACTGGGACGACGCGATGTCCAAGGCGCGTTTCGAGTTCCGCTGGGAAGACCAGTTCAACCTGGCGCTCGACCCCCTCACGGCGCGGAGCTACCACGATGAAACGCTCCCGGCCGAAGGGGCCAAGCTGGCCCACTTCTGTTCGATGTGCGGCCCCAAATTCTGTTCCATGAAGATCACCCAGGACCTGCGCGAGCTGGCACGCGGCATGGCCCAGAAGTCGGAGGAATTCCGCGCGCGGGGCGGGGAGCTGTACGTAAAGCAGGATTCATAGACTTACATTCCCGGCATGCCCGAGCCGGCCGGCGGCGCCCTCGTCGCCTCTCTTGGAATCCAGCTCCAGCTGGCGGCGAGCATTTTGTGTCTGGGGCTCGGGCTCATCCTCCGCCGGGGCTTGGGATATCGCCCCTGGATGACCTGGTGGACCTGGTCGTTCGGCGCGCTGGCGCTCGCGATCACGGCGCTGCTGGCGCGCTACAATCTCCTCCCGCTGCTCCCGCTCGGCTCGCTCCAGAATCCCGATACCCAGATCGTCGCGCTGCTGTACGGCATCTACGGCGGCGGCAAGCTGCTCTTCTTCATGTGTCTGCTTTCGGGCACCTGGCTCTACGTAACCCGCAAGGGCATTCCCCCGATCGGGCTCGGCGCCGGGCTGGCGCTGCTGCTGGGCGTCGCCGCGCTCTTCTACCTGGCGCCCACCGATCTCAATCCGTTCATGGCCTGGCAGGCCGGGTTCGCCGTCCCGGTCTTCCTCATCTGCGCCTGGCTGCTCAACACCCTGCCGCAGCGGCGCAAGAGCCGGGGCAGCGGCGCCCTCAAGCTGGTCTGCCTGCTGCTGGCCGGCCTCTGGTTGCTCTACGTACCAGCTTTCCTGCAGGCCCAGCCCGACTCCAGCCTGGTGCCCGGCTTTTTCGGATGGATGACCCGGTACAACTCCTACATCGATACCCTGTTTCAGTTCCTGCTGGGCTTCGGGATGATCCTCGCGGTGCTCGACGACGTTTATGGCGAGGCGGAAGCGGCCCGGCAGGCCCGGCTCAACGAGCTGGCGGACTCCGAGGCCCGGCTGGCCCAGATCATCCGCGCCGCCTCCGACGGCATCGTGCTGCTCGACGCCGAGCGGCGCATCGTCCACTGCAATCCCGCGGCGCTGGAAATCCTGGGCTGCGAGGCGGATGCGGTCATGGGTCAGCCGTTCGACCGCTTCGCGCGGGGTCACGCCCTCGAGGAGCTCTGGAAGCCCATCATCACCGACGAGCCGCTCCGCCATCCGGCCACCCCCGCCGGAGGGTACGAGATCAAGGGGCTGCGGGCCGACGGCGGTGAGTTCCCCCTGGAAGTCTCGCTGCGGGCCATTGGGAAGGCGGCCCCCGAAGGGTACGTGCTGATCCTGCGTGACCGCACCCAGCGCGCCCGCCTCGAGGAGGAGCGCGATCGCATGCAGGCCCAGCTCGCCCAGACCGCGCGGCTGGAGACCATCGGCCGGATGATCTCCGGCGTCGCCCACGAGCTGAATAACCCGCTCACCGCTATCCTCGCCTTCGGGCAAGACCTGCTGAGCCAGCCCCGCAGCCCCGACGACACCGAGGCCCTCAACACCATCGTCCAGCAATCCCAGCGCTGCCGGGCCATCGTCCAGGATCTGCTGACCTTTGCCCGCACCAAGCGGGAGGATCGCCAGGTGGTGCTGCTGGGCGACATCATCGACCGGGTCCGCCCGGCTTTCGAGCGGCTGGCCGCGGCCGATTCCATCCGGCTCGAGGTCCATGCCGAGCGCGATCTGCCTCCGGTGCACGCGAATCCCGCCGCCCTCGAGCAGGTGCTCACCAACCTCCTGAGCAACGCGTTCCACGCGGCCGGGACGGGGGGCTGGGTCGGGGTGTCCACCGGACTCCAGGGTGATCAGGTCGCGCTGGTCGTCGAGGACGACGGCCAGGGAATTCCTCCCGAGGTGCTGCCTCGGCTGTTCGAGCCGTTCTTCACCACCAAGGGGCACGGCCAGGGCACCGGGCTTGGCCTCTCGGTAAGCCACGGAATCGTGGAGCAGCACGCCGGCACCCTTCGCGCGGAAAATCGCGGCGAGCCCGGCACCCACGGCGCCCGCTTCACCGTGCTGCTGCCGTTCCTCGATCGTCGGGCCGCCTCGCGCGCTGCCCCGGC
>DATCWE010000036.1:0-9086 GCA_036566495.1 Gemmatimonadales bacterium
CGCCCCACGATCCCGCCGCGGGCTGCTGCCCCCGCGCTGGCGTGGCGCCGGCCAGCGCCAGCAGAACCAGGAGCGAGAGCGAGCTACCAATCGGTTTCATCGCCTGCTCCCGCGTGAATGGCCTCGAGCACTGACGCGGAGAACGTTACCGATTGGCTGGCGATGGGAGTATCAGGCGAGGCACCTTCGGCGGCCGGAAATGCCGGAACCGGGCTGTCGGACGGAGGACTACAGCAACGTCGCGTGAGCCGCCGTCCTACAAGGCTTTTCCCTTCAGTCCGACCGGGATTCGGCAGTCCCACCGACGCCCTGCCGGCGGCCCTCCACTTATCGTTTGCTGCGCGATGCAACGGAGCGGATGATGCGTTTGACGAGAAAGCAGCTCGCCCCAGCCGCCAGTCCGGTGGAGACAGGAGACTGGTTGGTGAACCGGTTCGGACTGACCACCAAGGTGGTCGTCCACGCGGGACAGCGGGACGCGCTCGTGGATTTGCTGCTGGTCGCCGCGGAGCGCGTGGCCGACGCGCCCGGCTGCTACTTGTATGTGGTGAGCACGTCCCTGGAAGAGCCCGACGGGGTCTGGGTCAGCGAAGCGTGGCGCAGCAAGGCTCACTACGAAGCCTGGATGTCCCGGCCGGACGTCATCCAGCTGCTCGGTGCCATGGCCCCGTTTATCGCAGACCGAAACAACCCGGTCCTGGTCGCGCCGGTGGGAGGCAAGGGCCTCCGGGTCCGGCGGCGGCCCTGACCTTCGATCCGGAACGCTGCCGCTGGACGACCCTATGAGCGTCCCAGGACCGCCCGAAT
Organism: Gemmatimonadales bacterium; assembly: GCA_036566495.1. Taxonomy (GTDB): domain Bacteria; phylum Gemmatimonadota; class Gemmatimonadetes; order Gemmatimonadales; family GWC2-71-9; genus JABFSM01. Next base: position 808 of record DATCWE010000036.1, read on the forward strand.
GGCGGCCAGGTGGTGGTAACTGTGCCGGACCGCGTGATCCTCCAGAAAGAACTGGCAGGTGAGTGGCGCATCCGAGTTGAGCGACACCGGAGCGGCTCGGTCGAGCTCCGCGTCGCTGAGGGCTCGGATCGCAGCCGCCGCCTCGGCGCTGTTGCGCCGGAGCAGGTCCAGCGCCTCCGCCTTGGTAACCGCGTCGCGCTCCTTGGCGTGCCCGGCGTTGATCTCGTGGACGGCATCCCAGCTCACGCCGGCGATCGGCTTCCCCGCCGCGAGCGTCTGGGCCAGTCCGATCTCCAGAGGATACATACTGGCGACGTGATGCACGAGGACGCCGATCTTGCGCCGGTCCTTCGCCCCCGCGGCTTGCCACTCCGCGTCGGTGAGGGTGTTCGCGAGGTCGGCCAGTGCACGGGCCCCCTGCTCGAGGCGCTCGGCCAGGGCATTGCTGCGTTGGCTCATGGTTTCCCCTTCGGTGAATGGTGAACGGGTGACCGTCAGGCCACTCGAGCCCGGACGTCAAGATACTCGCTCGCCACCACGGTCGTGCCGTCGTCAGCGAGGTTGTGGTCGTTGAACAGCCAAGTGAGCTCCCCGCGGAGCCGCTCCGAGCCGCGACGATCGGTGGCGCGGAGCGCAGCGACCGTCGGCCCGTAACACGCGGCAAACAGCTCCGTCACGGCCGCAGGCGGAATCGGGAAGCGCAGCTCCAGCGTTCGCCTCGTGCAGATCAGCGTGGCGATCCGGTCGCCCAGGCGCGCGTGAACCACGTCAGGGTCTCCCCAGGCCAGCGGGCTCGGCACTCCGTCGGGTGCGGGCACCACCGCGGTATGTATGCGCAGCAGCTTGCCGATGAATCCCTCGGGCGTCCAGTTGGCCATCGCCACGCGGCCGCCCGGCCGGGTGACCCGCACCAGCTCCGCTGCGGCCCGCTCCGGCCGGAAGGCGAACATCGCGCCGAACATGGTCACCGTGGCGTCGAACCGGTCATCGCCATAGGGAAGCGACTCGGCGTCGCCGACCTCGAAGTCGATGACGCAGCGGGCGGCTCGGGCCTCGACCCGAGCGTCCGCGATCAGGTTGGGGGCAATGTCGATCCCGATGACGCGTGCTCCCGCCCGCGCCGCGGGAATCGCGAGGTTGCCCGTGCCGCACGCGACGTCGAGCACCGACTCCCCCGGACACAGGCTGAGCCGGGCGATGAACTCCTCGGCGGCGGGCGCGAAGCTGCGCGCGATCTGGAGAAAATCGCCCGCGGTCCAGACCGACCGGGCCAATTCGGTAAGCGGGTCTTCGAACCAACCGGAGGCCTCGCCGGGTACACCGGGGCCGCCGGCGCGCAGAATGCTCTCGGATAACATGGCAAACCTCCTTCAGAAATGAACGCGTCGGCCCGGTCAGAACAGTGGGAGCCCGGCGGGCTTGGGCCAGAACGCCACGTTCCAGAGCAGCGAATAGCCGGTGAGCTGGAAGCGGGCGCGTGGCGCCGGCGTCCCCGTCACGCCGAGGCTCGCCCGCGCAAACTTCGTCAGCGCACCGCCACCACCCACCACCCAGAGATTCCCTGCGGCATCGAACGCCAGGCCCACCGGCTGGGTCACCGAGTCGTCGCTCGGGGACAGCACGACGCGTGGCTCGGGGGATCCGCTCACGGCCAGCTGGTCCGGGCTGAACCCCGCGAGGCTCTCACTGTTGGTGTTGGCAACCCAAAGGGTACCGGAGGCGTCGAAGGCCAGACCGCTGGGCTTTACCAGCGAGTTGGCGGCGGAGCTCAGGACCACGGCCGGGGCCGGCGACCCCGATGCCGCCAGCTGCGCGGCGGAGTACCGGACGAGCGTATTGGCCCGATCGTCGGAAACCCAGAGTGAGCCGGCGGCGTCGAAGGCAATGCTCGTGGGCCGACCGAGTCCGGAGAGAATCACCGCCGGCTCCACGGCACCCCCGGCGGCGAGCTCGGCCGGATCGAAGCGGACCAGCGTGCCATTGCTGCGATTGGCGACCCAGAGACGCTGCGCCGCGTCGAACGCCAGACTGGTGGGACCGCTGAGCGAGCCCGCCCGCGGCCGGATCACCGTCCTGGCCGCGGCGGATCCGGAGCCGGTCAGTCCCGCGGACGCGAGCTCGATCAGGAGGGAATCGTCCTGGCTCGCGACCCAGAGGTCCCCGCCTGCGTCGAACGCCAGACCTACCAGCGTGGAGAGCTGCGCGCTCGGCGTGGTGATCGTGGTGGCCGGTGCGAGTGCCCCCGGGTTGCCGAGCTGGCTCGGTGCCAGGCGGAGGAGCGCTGCCGCACTCGCGCTGACGGTCCACAGGCCGCTGGATGCCGGAGGAGGGTTCGGCGCGGGATAGACGGAGCCGGAGGAGTCGCAGCCGGCTGCGAGTACCACAGTGAACCCGATCGAACACTGCCGAAGCTTGAATCGCATGCGACAGTATACCGATGGCGTCTGGGCGGGTCAGTCGGGCGATCGGCGCTGCGGTCGTCAGATCTTCGCGGCGTGGCCGTCAGCCTGCGTCCTACATGAAGAGCGTCGTAGTCCCACGTCTTACGCCGTCCCGGCCCAACTCCCTTCGTATCTCTCGGCGGTTTGCTGATGTCGACGGTGGCCCGCGCGCCCTACTGTTACCGCCTTGCGGCGTGCAGACGGCGGACCGCTGAATCTCGACGTGCTCAACCAGGACGGGAAACGATGTCCAGAAGAATGCGCAGGATGCCGGGCCTGGTCCTCACGCTCGCCGCACTCTGCCTGCCTGCCACGGCAGCCGCGCAGGGGGACTGCTTTCCAGGGCCTCACTCGAACGAGGCCAGGACCCTCGCGAGCTTCCTGGTGCCGCTGGCCTTCGGTCCCGGCGCAGCTCCGGAGCTGGTGCAGGAGTTCGGGGTCGCGGTGGAAGGGGCATCCGTGCCCGGGGTGGATCCGCTTACGGCGACTCCGACCACCTGCCGCCCGGGCAAAGGACCGGAGAATACCAACCTCTTGCCCGTGTTCCCCCGACCGCGTCTGGTCGTGCCGATGCCCCGCGGACTCGGGCTCGCGCTGAGCTGGATTCCGCCGCTCCGCCTCAACGGAGTTCGAGCCAACCTGTTCGGCGTCTCGGTCGAGAAGAGCTTCGGCCGAGCCAACGGGATCGTGCTCGCGCTCCGGGGCCATGCCACGTTCGGATCGCTCCGCGCCCCGATCACCTGCGCAGACAACGCCATCGCCGACCCTTCGAGCGAGTGCTTCGGCGGCCGGCGCTCGGACGACCGCTTCCGGCCCAACATTCTCGGCGCCGACGTCCGCTTCGGCATCCCGCTGGCCCAGGGCCGGCTTCGGTCCTACGCCGGCGTCGGCTACAACCGGATGCGCCCCCGCTTCCAGGTGCACTTCGTGAATCAATTCGGGGTGCTGGATCAGCGTCGCGTCGAGGTGAATCTCGAGCGGGTGGCGATGTTCGGCGGGGCAACCTGGGCATTGGGCCCGGGGCTCGGGCTCACCGGGGAGCTGTACGCCGTTCCCGCGGACGGGGTGAGTGGACGCGTTGTCGTGCGGGCCTCGCGGCGCCATCGCCGCTAAGACTTCATTCCAAGATCAGGAGAGAGGCATCATGATGAGTTTCCAGGGCAACACCATTCTGCTGCTGGTCGCCGGCAGCCTGCTCGCCGTCGGTGACGCGCGGGCCCAGAGGCCGCTTCCAAGCGGTACCCTCCGGACCGGCTCCCTCAGCTTCGACGGGCACGCGACCGTGGGCGACTTTACCGGCACGACCACCAGCGTGACCGGGGAGATGACCGGCGGCGCCACGCTGGCCTCGGTGCGCGGCTGGGTGGAGGCGCCGGTCCGTTCCCTCGTTACCGGGAACGCCCGGCGCGACAGGGACCTCAACAAGTCCATGGAGTCCGACAGGTTTCCGGCCATCCGCTACGAATTGGCGGAGGTATTTCCCGGCGAGATGAGGGGAGACACGGTCGCGGTCACGCTCCATGGCTTCTTCCTGATCCACGGCGTCAAGCAGCCCGCGATCATTCCCGCGACGGTCGTCCTGCTCCCCGATGGCGTTCGGGTGCGGGGAGAGATCCCCTTGAGCCTCAAGAGCTTCCAGATCGGCGGGCTCACCAAGATGCTCGGCTTGCTGAAGATGCACGACGGCATCCTGGTCCACCTGGACCTCAGCTTCGAATCACTGCCGCTTCCCTGAGGGCGTCGAGCGCCCCTCGCACCACCCGAGCCAGCTCCGGGTCCGCCGCGATCGCGGCGGCAGCGAGATTTCGGCCCAGCAGCGGAACCGAGACCCGCGCGGCGGGGACCACCTCGGCGGCCATAGTCCGAAGGATCTCCGCCAGCGACTCCTGTGCGTGGACGGCCCGAGGCGAAGCGTTGAGCAGTCCGATCGGCTTGCCGACGATCTCGCTGCCGCCGACCAGCCAGTCGAGCGCATTCTTGAGGACGCCCGGGACCCCGTGGGCATACTCCGGGCTGGAGATGAGCAGCCCGTCGGCCGCGCCGATGCGCTCTCGCAGCACGCGAACGGCCGGCGGGGGCAGGTCGGTGTCCAGGTCGGGATTGAAGGGTGGCAACTCGCCGAGCCCATCCAATGGAATGATCAGCAGGCCCGGCGGGGCCAGTAAGGCTGCGGCGCGAAGCAGCTCGGTGTTGGCGGAGGCCTGCCGAAGGCTGCCGGACACCGCGAGGAACTTCAGGGCCTCGCTCACCTGAGCAGTTCGTGCTCCACGACGTACCGGACCAGATCGGCCCTCGACTTGAGCCCCATCTTTTCCAGCAACCGGGCCCGGTAGGTGCTGACGGTCTTCGCACTCAGGTGGAGCTGTTCCGCCACATCCTTGACCGCCATTCCGCTGCCCAGCGCGCGGAGGACCTCGAATTCGCGATCGCTCAGCCGTTCATGCGGCGACGGCGTTCTGCCATTGTCCACCAGCCCGGCCAGTTTCTCGGCCAGCATCTCGCTCACGTACTTGCTTCCTCGTGCCACCCGGTGGATGGCTTCGACCAATTGCTCCGGCGAGTGGTCCTTGGTCAGATACCCCGCCGCGCCTCCTCGCAGCGCACGCACCGCCCACTGATCCTCGGGATGGACGCTCAGCACCAGCACTTTCACACTCGGGTGTTGCTCCCGCAGCTCCTTGAGCGTCTCGACGAACGTGGACCCGGGCATGCTCACGTCGAGCAGCACCACGTCCACCGCCGCCCCGGCGAGTAAGCGGAACAGCTCCCCCGCAGTCGAGGCCTCTCCCACCACCGAGATCCCCGCACCCTCGCTCGCGATCCGGCGCAGGCCCTGTCTGACGATCGGGTGGTCGTCGGCGATGGCGAGCCGGATCATCGGGCGACGCTCCGTTCGGCCGTCGGCATGAGGGGGACCGAGAGCAGTACGATGGTGCCGTGATTCGGCACCCCGGTGATACTGAAATCACCGCCGCACGCCAGGGCGCGCTCCCTCATCCCGACGATCCCCAGCGACGCCGTCCCCTCCAGTCGTTCGCTTGGGATGCCGATGCCGTTGTCGGATACCTCGAGGGTGACCCATTCGACGGTCCGGATCAGCCGGATGACCACCCGCGTTGCCCGGGCGTGGCGCGCCACGTTGGTGAGCGACTCCTGCAGGATCCGGAACACTGCGCTGGCCAGATGGCCGGGAATCCTGCAATCGTCGGCGCAGAGGTCGAGGGTGACCTCGATGCCCGTGCGCGCCCCGAATTCCTGCCCCTGCCACTCCAGCGCCGCCGCCAGGCCCAGTTGATCCAGCACGCTCGGCCGGAGCTCGGTGGCAATGCGCCGCACGGTGGTCATGGTGCCGTCGATGCGCTGGATGATCGAGGCGCACTGGGACCGCATGTCGTTATCCCCCGGCAAGCGGTCCTTCATCCACGCGATGTCCATCTTCAGGCCGGTGAGGGCCTGACCCAGCTCGTCGTGGATTTCGCGGGCGATGCCCGCCCGCTCTTCTTCACGCACCTGCTGCAACCGGGCGGCCAGCGCCCGAAGCTGCTGTCGCGAGGCCCGAATCTCTTCGCCCGCCTGGTACCGGTCGGTCACGTCCCGCTGGATGCCAAAGTGACCGGCGATGCGGCCCTCACCGTCGTGAATCACCATATAGTCTCCCTCGATGCGCATCGGCGTGCCGTCCAGGCGTCGCTCATCGGTTTCGGTGTGCAGCCAGCCCCGGTCGAAGAACTCGCGCCAGCGCCGTTTCGCCGCGGCCAGATCGTGCGCGAAGAACTGGGCCGGGGTCCTGCCCAGCAGCTCATCGGCGGATGCGGCGTTGAACTGGGTGACGATGGCGGAGTTGACCTTGGTCATCCGCTGATGCTCGAAAATGAAGTCCAGCGCCGCGTCCTTGTCGACGTGATCTCCCCACTCCACCGGCTCGTCGAGCATCATGAAGAAGAACCCGTCCAGGGACTGAGCGAAGAAGAGCTCGAGCAACCGTTCATTCTCGAGGCCGGCCGGAAGCGACATGAGACTGGGCCATCCATGGGAGAACGGAAAGCTACGGTACCCCGCGAAAACCCGCCAAAGGGGGCCGAGGCCTAGCCTCGACCCGCCTCGGCCGGCCTAGAACGCCTTCTTGGGCTCCCCGTAGATCAGGTTGTCCAGCACCACCAGATCCGCGGTGCCGCCGGCGGTGATGTCTTTGACGTTGGCACCCAGCGCGCCGGTGCCGAGAGTGATCCGCACCCGGGCGATGATCGCGTCGAGGAAGCTGACCCCCACGAACGACAGCCGGCCGGCGTCGGTCTGGACCGGCGCGGCGTAGCTGCCCAGGCTGGATCCGTCCTGCGCGAACAGCTCGATCGTGGTCTTTCCCGCCAGATCCACGTCGCTGAAGACGATCCCGAACCCGCGGACCACCGCCGGCGTCGGCTGGCCGGCCACCTGGAACAGCTGGTCGAGCTGGTTGCTGCCGATCGGCGCGAAGATCTTGTTGGCGCTGAAGAAGGTGAAATCCGTCGCGTACTCCGGGTTGAGCTCGCTGAACAGGGTGGAATCATTCCGGAACCCGGTCCCCGCCGTGGTGAACACCGCACCCGACTTGACATTGGTGTTGAAGAAATCCGCGGGGAAATCGTTCTTGTTGTTGAACGGATTGGCACCCGCACCGTCCCAGCTGATCTCCCGCCGGCCCGTCGGCTGCTCCCCGGCTGTCCCTCCGTTCGAGGGGCCCAGCGCGTTGCGTAACTCATCTACCTTCGCGGTGATGTCGCCCGTGGCAGTGTACACCGTGGCCTGGGGCGGAGTCACAACCGGCTCGGTGGCCGCATCGCTGCACGCCCCGAGCATTATCAGCGCCGCCAGTCCCATCAGCTTCGATCCGCTCATCGCTTCCTCCGTTGTGTGGGAGCCGTGAGGAAGACGCCCGTGCGCCACCCGCGCTCCTCGCTGTGAGCCGGTGGCCACTGACCTCCAGCCCCGGACGGCGCAAAGGATACCGAACGGCAGCGGGTCGGGGGATCGGTTGGATGGAGCAGTTGCGGTGGGATTCTCGCGAACCGGAATGTAGGACGCGGGACTACGTTTGGGGCGTGAGTCGCTCCGCTGCCGCGGTATCTTTGCCCTCACCAGTGACGCATGAGGAATGCTCCGCATGAAGCCCAAGCACCTGTATCTCGCGCTGGCCGTGGTCGGTACGCTGCTCCCCCTTTCGCAGTTCCTGCCCTTCCTTCGCGACCACGGCGTCGACGCGTCGCTCTTCGTGCAGCAGCTGTTCGCGACACCGGTTGGCGCATTCTTTGGCCTCGACGTGCTGGTCTCGGCCATCGTGCTGTGGGTCTTCGTGTATTTCGAGGGGCGCGCGGCCTCGATCCCGTACCGGTGGACCCCGGTGCTTGCTACTCTCGTTGTCGGGGTGTCGCTCGGGTTGCCGCTTTTTCTCTACCTTCGCGAGCTCCAGCTTGAGCGGGGCGGATGAGCGCCGCCGCAACGTCCTTCGCGTCCTGACCGTCCCCGCGATGACGAGGCCGCTGTCGTCGGTGTTCATCCGCCGCGAGCAGGTCACGATCACTTCTGCCGGCGAGATCGCCGGCCTGCTTCAACCCGTCGTCGACTCGCCGCCCTGCGCCTCCCGGGCGAGCCGCTTCAGACCTTCTCGTCAAACCCTTGGACTTGACGCCCGCTTGACCCCCTCCCGAGAGCTTGGGTCTACACCCTGAACGGACAACCCATTTGCGAGCCCTGCGCTGCGCAATGTTGGCGGTAGTCGTTCTCTCCTGCAGCGGCTCCGGCATCAGCGGCCCCGCAGCTGCAGCTCGGCTCGCCGCCTTTGCCGAAACTGGACAAAGTGCA
>DATCWE010000152.1:0-6862 GCA_036566495.1 Gemmatimonadales bacterium
CCGGGTCTCTCGCTCGGGATCGTGCTGGGCGCGGCCGTCATCGTCAGTTCCTGGCTGCTGACCTGGCTGTATGTCCGCTGGGCCAACACGCACTACGACGCCCAGCTCGATCGCCACCGTGCTTAGCCTGCAAGCCGCGGCTCCGGTGGCGACCCGGATCGGTCAGCCCAACGGTGTGGCGATGGCTTTCTTCTTCCTGTTCATCGCCACTACCCTTGCCATTACCTGGTGGGCTGCTCGCCACACCCGTACCACCGAGCACTTCTACGACGCCGGGCGGACCATCAGCCCGGTCCAGAACGGGATCGCGCTGGCGGGCGACTACATGAGCGCGGCCTCCTTCCTGGGCATCGCCGGACTGGTTTCCACCACGGGCTTCGACGGGCTGATCTATTCGACCGGCTGGCTGGTGGGTTGGCCGGTCGTGCTCTTTCTGATCGCGGAGCCGCTGCGCAATCTGGGCAAGTACACCTTCGCAGACGTCGTGGCCGCGCGGCTGCGGCAGGCGCCGGTTCGGGTCGCTGCCGCGGGCGGAACCCTGGCCACCGTGGCGCTCTATCTCATCGCGCAAATGGTCGGGGCGGGCAGCCTCATCCGCCTCATGTTCGGGATCTCTTACGAGGCGGCGATCGTGATCGTCGGCGTCGCCATGATCGCGTACGTGCTGTTCGGAGGCATGCTCGCGACCACCTGGGTCCAGATCGTCAAGGCCGTGCTGCTGCTGGGTGGAGCGGCCATCCTGGCGGGGCTCGTGCTGCTGCGCTTCCACCTGAGTCCCGCGGCCCTCTTCGCCGCGGCGGCCGAACGCTATGGCGACGCGGTACTGGCGCCGGGCAAGCTGGTCAGTAAGCCGTTCGATGCGATCAGCCTGGGCCTTGCGCTCATGTTCGGGACCGCGGGATTGCCGCACATCCTGATGCGGTTCTACACCGTCCCCGACGCGAGCGCCGCGCGCCAAAGCGTCTTCTACGCCACCGGTCTGATCGGCGCGTTTTACCTTATGACCTTCGTGCTTGGCTTCGGGGCGATGGTGCTGGTCGGGCCGGCCGCGATCAAGGCCGTGGAGCCCGGCGGCAACATGGCGGCGCCCCTGCTGGCCGAGTTCCTCGGGGGCACGCCGTTTCTGGGGTTCATCGCGGCCGTGGCCTTCGCCACCATCCTGGCCGTAGTCGCGGGACTCACCCTTTCGGGCGCGGCCGCACTTTCCCACGACCTCTGGGTCAACGTGGTTCGAAAGGACCGCGCCACGCAGACCGAGCAGCTGCGGGTTGCTCGCCTGGCCACGGTGGGCCTGGGCGTGCTGGGGGTGTTGCTCGGCATCACCTTCAAAGGCCAGAACGTGGCCTTCATGGTCGGGCTGGCATTCGCCATCGCGGCGAGCGCCAACTTTCCCGCGCTGGTGCTCGCGATCTTCTGGCGCCGCTACACCACGGCCGGCGCGGTTACCAGCATGGTGACCGGCACCGTGGCGACGCTGGTGCTGATCTACCTCTCACCCACGGTTCAGATCGACATCCTCAAGCACGAGACGGCCTGGTTTCCGCTGCGCAATCCGGCCTTGGTCACGCTGCCGCTTTCCTTCCTGCTCGGCGCGGCGGTGTCCCTGCTGGGTGCGCGGCCCGCCGAGGCGGCCGCCTTCGACGGCCTGGCTCGCCGGGTTCACCTTGGTGTCTGATTCCCCGAAAATGACCCGAATTTAGCCGAAATGACCCCGAACTATGGTTCCGTATTGATCGTTGCAGGCCTGTGGGGTCTTGGGGCGGTCCGGCTGGGCGCGCAAACCCCGCGCGGGTTCACCCGCGCCGACTCCTTGCGGGGGTCGTACGCATCGCCGGGCCGCGCGTGGTGGGACGTGACCTTCTACGACCTCCACGTCGCCATCAATCCCGCCGACAGCAGCATCCGCGGCCGCAACGGCATCAGCTATCGCGTGCTCGAGCCGGGCCGCGAGCTGCAAATCGACCTCATGCAGCCGCTCGAGCTGGACAGCATGATCCAGGACGCCCAGCGGGTTAGCTACCGGCCTGACGGCAACGCATACTTCGTGCCGCTGCCCGCGCCACTAGCGCCCGGGGCCCGCCGGACGCTCACCGTCTACTACCACGGCAGGCCCCGGGCCGCGCGCCGGCCTCCCTGGGAAGGCGGCTTTACCTGGACCAGCGACAGTCTGGGGCGGCCCTGGGTGGTGACGACCGATCAGGGGATGGGGGCGAGCGTCTGGTGGCCCAACAAGGACACCCAGGCGGACGAGCCCGACAGCCAGCGGGTGGCGCTCACCGTCCCCGATCCCCTGCTCGAGGTCTCCAATGGCCGGCTGAGAAGCATCACCCGCAATGCCGATGGGACGACGACCTACGAGTGGTTCGCGATCAACCCGATCAACAACTACGCGATCGCCGTGGCCGCCGGTGGCTACGAGCACTTTGCCGAGGTGTATCGCGGCGAGCGGGGCGACCTGACGCTCGATTTCTGGCCGCTGAGCTATCACCTCGACCCCGCCAAACGACAATTTGCGCAGGCTCGCTCCATGCTGGCCTGCTTCGAGCACTGGTTCGGCCCCTACCCCTGGTACGGGGATGGCTACAAGCTGATCGAAGTCCCCCACAACGGCATGGAGCACCAGAGCGCCGTCGCCTACGGCAATCGCTACGCCAACGGTTACCAGCGGCGGGACGCATCCGGCACGGGACTGGGCCTGAAGTGGGACTTCATCATCGTGCACGAAAGCGCCCACGAGTGGTTCGGCAACAACATCACCACCAAGGACCTGGCCGACATGTGGGTGCACGAGGGCTTCGCCAATTACGCCGAGGGGCTGTATACCGAGTGTCTGTTCGGGAAACAGGCCGGTGCCGAGTACATCATCGGCAACCGGCGCGGCATCCGAAACGACCGCCCCATCGTGCCGGCGTACGGGGTCAATGCCCAGGGCTCGGGCGACATGTACCCCAAGGGCGGCGAGCTGCTGCACACCATTCGCCAGCTGGTGGGTGACGATGGAAAATGGCGGAGCACCCTGCGCGGGCTGAATCAGACCTTCTGGCACCAAACGGTGACCGGCGCCCAAGTCCAGCAGTACCTCAGCAAGCGGGCCGGGATCGATTTGAGCAAGGTGTTCGAGCAGTACTTGACCACCACGAAGATCCCCGCATTCGAGTATCGGATCACCGGAGCTGAGCTCATGTATCACTGGGCCGATGTCGTGCCGGGCTTCGCGATGCCGCTGCGGGTGACGCTGTCGGGGGGAAGGAGCCGCGTGCTCCGGCCGCTGGAATCGTGGCAGACCTTGCGGTTGAAGCCAGCCGACCTCGGCGCGCTCGCCGTGGACAAGAATTACTACGTCGTAAGCCGGCAGGTGCCCTAACGGTCGTCGGCCCGACCGGGACTCCGCCGGTGGACGCGGATTTCCCGAAGCCGAAGTATTGCGGTCTCGCCCTGAAGGTTCGCCCGCACCGTTTCCGGGAGTGCCGCGCTCCGGTCCAGCCGCGCGTTCCCGAAACCCCCGCAGGGATGCATATTCTGTCCGTCCTCTATTCCCCCGCTTTCACCGACGAGCCTCCTGTGCGCACGCTGCTCCGCTTTGTCGCTCCGTTGCTGATCGTGACTCCGCTCGCCGCCCAGACCGCCGATACCGCTGCCTTCGGCGCCCTGGTCTGGCGCAACCTGGGCCCCCAGCGTGGCGGCCGCTCGGTGGCCGTGGCGGGTTCCGCCGCGCGGCCGCTCGAGTACTACATGGGGACCACCGGAGGCGGAGTGTTCAAGACCCCCGACGGAGGGGAAACCTGGACCCCCGTGAGTGACCGATATTTCGGCGGCACTATTGGAGCCATCGCGGTCAGCGAGTCGAACCCCGACATCGTGTATGTCGGCGGCGGCGAGTTTCCCATCCGGGGCAATGTCTCCCACGGTGATGGGGTCTACAAATCGACGGACGCGGGCCGTACCTGGAGCTACATCGGTCTGGTCGAGACGCGGCAGATTGCCAAGATCAGGATCCACCCGCGCAACCCGGACATCGTCTATGTCGCAGCGTTGGGGCCGGTGTTCGGACCCAGCCCCAATCGCGGCGTCTACAAGAGCACCGACGGCGGAAAGAGCTGGAACAAGATCCTGTTCCGCAACGACACCACCGGTGCCATCGACCTCTCGATGGATCCCAGCAATCCCGAGGTGCTCTATGCCGGGCTCTGGACCGCCTGGCGGAAGCCCTGGCAGCTGGTCAGTGGCGGCAGCGGCAGCGGCATCCTCAAGAGCGTCGACGGAGGCAGGACCTGGAAAGAGCTGACGCGCAATCCCGGCATGCCGGCCGGGATCATCGGCAACGTCGGCGTCTCGGTCTCCCCCGCGAATCCTCGGCGGGTCTACGCGCTGATCGAGGCGGACTCCGGTGGGGTGTTCCGCTCCGATGACGCAGGCGACAGCTGGACCCGGGTCAACGCCGACCGCAACCTGCGTCAGCGCGCCTGGTACTACACCCGGATCTATGCCGATCCGCAGGACGAGAACCTCGTCTACGCCAGCAACACCGGCTTCCTGCGCTCCCGCGACGGCGGCAAGACCTGGCAGGGCACCACCGCCCCGCATGGCGACAGCCACGATGCCTGGATCGCCCCGAACAACAATCAGCGGATGATCGAGAGCAACGACGGCGGCGCCAACGTCTCGACCAACGGCGGCCGTACCTGGACCGACCAGGACTACCCCACCGCGCAGTTCTATCACGTCACCACGACGAATCACTTTCCGTATCGCGTCTGCGGCGCCCAGCAGGACAACAGCACCGTCTGCATGCCTAGCCGTCCCATGTTCGGCAGCGACCTGGCGGATTTCTACGACGCCGGCGGCGGGGAATCGGGCTATATCGCGGTGCGGCCGGACAACCCCGACATCATGTTCGCGGGGAGCTACGGCGGGTTGCTCACCCGCAAGGACACCCGCAGCGGGATCGAACGAAACGTCAATCCCTGGCCGCTCAATCCGATGGGCCACGACGCCAAGGACGCGAAGTACCGCTTCCAATGGACCTTCCCCATCGTGATCTCGCCGCACGATCCCAATACCGTGTATGTCGGCTCAAGCGTGATCTTCAAGTCCACCGATGAGGGCGGCAGCTGGACCGCGATCTCGCCCGATCTGACGCGCAACGATCCCGCGACCCTGGGCGCCAGCGGCGGTCCGATCACCAAGGACCAGACCAGCGTCGAGTATTACGGCACCGTGTTCACCATCGCCGAATCTCCGGTCGAGAAAGGGGTGATCTGGGGGGGCAGCGACGACGGGCTGGTGCAGGTGACCCGCGACGGGGGTGCGACTTGGACCAACGTCACCCCCAAGGACCTGCCGGAATGGGCGCGGGTGTCCCTCATCGAGGCGTCGAGCCACGCCAAGGGCACCGCATATTTCGCGGCCAACCGCTACCAGCTCAACGACTACACGCCCTACCTGTACAAGACCACCGACTACGGGCTCACCTGGACACGGATCACCAGCGGGATCGCCGCCAGCGAGTTCACGCGGGTGATTCGCGAAGACCCGGTGCGCGCGGGCCTGCTCTTCGCCGGCACCGAGCGCGGCGTGTGGGTGTCCCTCGACGACGGCGCCCACTGGCAGCGCCTGCAAAAGAATCTTCCGCCGGTTCCGGTGCACGACCTGGCCATCAAGGAAGGCGATCTCATCGCTGCCACGCATGGCCGGGCCTTCTGGATCCTGGATGACATCTCGGCGCTCCGCCAGCTTGCGGCCGGCGTCACCGACAAGGAGGTCCAGCTGTTCCAGCCCCGCGACGCCTATCGCACGACATTCGGGGGCTTCTTCTTTGGCGGCGGTGGAGGTGGTGGCGCAGGGGCCGGAGGCGCTGCCGCGGGGTTGCCGCCGCTGACCGGATGGGACGGCGCGGTGGTGAATTATTGGCTCAAGCGGCCCGGCCAGAAAGTCACCCTGGAATTCCTCGACGCGAAGGGACAGGTCATCCGCAAGCTCTCCAGCGAGCAGGACTCCACCGCACGCGCGGACTCCTTGCGACTGGCCGCCGAGCGGAGCGGCAGAGATTCGCTTTCCCGCCGTCGCGCCGACAGCCTCGCCGCGCTTGGCGTGTTGCCCGGCTCGATCCGGCCCGACACTACCGATCCCCGCGCGCCCCAGGGCGGCTGGCGCTACGTGCCTCCGCCGCGGGTTCCCAATCGCGCGGGGATGAACCGCTTCGCCTGGAACCTCCGGGGCGAGGATGCGGTCGGCTTCACCGGCATGATCTTCTGGGCCGGCGGCACCACCGGGCCCGTGATCCCGTCGGGCGCCTACAGCGTGCGGCTCACGGTCGGCGATCAGACGGCCACGCAGACCTTCAACGTTCTCCGCGACCCGCGCGCCGGCGCCTCGCAAGCCGACCTCGATGCCCAGTTTGCGTTCCTGGTCCAGGTGCGCGACAAGACCTCCGAAGCCAACAACGCGATTCGCACCATCCGCAATGTGAAAGCGCAGCTGGCGAACCGGCGTGCGCGGGCCGGCGCGAGGGGCATCACCCTCGATAAGCTGGCCTCCGCGCTGGAGGCCCAGTTGTCCGCGGTGGAGGAAGAGATCTACCAGGTCAAGAATCGCAGCGGCCAGGACCCGCTCAACTACCCGATCAGGCTCAACAACCAGCTCGCCGCACTCGCGGGCGTGGCGGGCAGCGCGGAGGCCAGGCCCACCGCGCAGTCCTATGAGGTGTTCAAGCTGCTCTCGGCCCAGCTCGATACCCAGCTGAAGCGTCTCGGCGATCTCCTGGGCGGGCTTGCCGGTGTCAACGCCGAGCTGACCCGGCTCGGCCTGGACAAGGTCATGCCGAGTACCGCCGAAATCGCAGCGCGCTGATGCAGCGAGGCTG
>DATCWE010000225.1:0-8583 GCA_036566495.1 Gemmatimonadales bacterium
GACAATACTGCGGAACCTGGGCCAGGGACCGCCCGCTCGGGACGGCGCTGGTCTCGAACGGCTCGCGCTTGTCGTAGTAGAAGCCGGCGATGGGCTCGCGACAGCCCGGACAGGCGGAGATCGTCTCCGACCCGCAGATCGAGCACCAGGGCGCGTTGTGCGACGGATCTCCGCGTGAGCGATCGTTGATGAGGTGGCCGTTGCGGCACGCCAAGGCAACGTCCCACACCTCGCTCTGGTCGGAGGAGAGCGGGTCGAGGAAGTGCGACGCGGAGCCGTCCATCGTTCGCGCCGCTCCTACGGCACAGCCGGCCGGGCTGCCGGCATGCGCGGCATGGGCTCCGCGCGATTGGCGATCTCGTACACGGTCCAGGCCACCACGGTCGCGGCCTGTTTGAGGTCGTCGATCACCAGCCGCTCGTAGGTATCCACGTTGGAGTGATGGGTCCGAGTGGAATACTCGATCGGGTCCTGGATGAAATTGAAGCCGGGCACTCCCTGACTTACGAAGCTGAGGTGATCGGTGCCGCCGGTATTGCCATGGCGGACCACTACGACGCCCAGATCCTGCAGCGGGGCGAGGATCTGCTGAAAGATCGGGATCGCCGCGCTGTTGCTCTGATCCCAGATACCGCGCAGCCTGCCGGTTCCATTGTCGACGTTGAGGTAGGCCGAGATCCGGGGCAGCTCCGCCCGGTGGATGCGCAGCCAGGCGCGCGAGCCGATGAGGCCCTGCTCCTCCCCGGTCCAGAGTCCGATCCGCACGGTCCGCCGCATCGGCAAGGCGAGCGTCTTCAGGATCCGCATCGCTTCCATCATGACCACCGAGCCGGCGCCGTTGTCGGTGGCGCCGGTACCGGAATGCCAGCTGTCGTAGTGGGCACCCAGCATGACTACTTCGTCGGCCTTGTCGGTCCCGGGGATCTCGGCGGTCACGTTGGTGGGGACGCGGTTATCGTCGAGGAAGCGGGTCTCGAGAGTGAGCTCGAGCCGGACCGGAAGGCCCCGCTGGGCGACGCGCCACAGGGAGCCATACTGCTCGTGGGCCACGATGAGATGCGGTACGGGATTATAGACACTGTCGCGCGCGGTGCGGCCGTCGAAATGCCCTCCATTGAGGAACAGCCCGTAGGTCCAATTGGAGCCTTGCAGCACCGCGGCCGGCTGCTCGGAAGCGAGCAACCGGCCGATGAGCGTATTGAGGCGCTGCCCGCCGGCGAAATTCCGTTGCCCCCTCTGGGAAGGCTGGGGGTTGATCAGCTCCTCGAGGGTGAGGCGGGTGTTTTCGGGGCTGAATTCCGGCGCGATGGCGCGCGGGGCTCCGCGCAGGACGCAGGCGCCCTTAAGCTTGCCGACGTATTTCGGGAGGTCGGTGGAGTCCTTGACGTCGAGGGCGACGGCCTGGCACGCGAGGGTGCCCGGCTTGCCCTTGACCAGCGTACTGCCGCTCCACGCCTGCGGATAGGCGGCGAGCGGCTTGGGCCAGGGCTCCAGGATGCGCCCGCTGTAATTCACGATTTCCCAGCCGCGACCGAAGGCGGAATCCCAGGGCTCGAGCTTCACATTGGCGAGTCCCCAGGAGCGGAAGGTCTCCGCCGCCCACTGGTTAGCCCGGCGGCCGGCGGGCGAATTGGTCAGCCGGGCCCCGATGACATCGGTCAGGTAGCTCGCCAAATCGTCGAGCTTGGAGCGGGTCAGTCCCTCGTCCCTGATCTTCTGGAGGACGGAGAGGTCCACCGCTTCGCTGACGGTCTGGGCAGCGGCGGCGGAGCCAGCCAAGGCGAGGGCAAGGGCGGCGGCCGCGGAAATGCGAAGGCGCATGAAAGGAGCTCGGTGAGAAGTGGGCTAACGGCTAACGGCTCAGCGTACCACCAGACCGGCAAGCTGCCGGTCGATCTCTTCCTTCGCGAGCCATTTGCCCCCGATCATCACGCCGGCCTTCCTGGCCACGTTCTTGATGTCGGCGAGCGGATTGGCGTCCAAGAGGATCAAGTCGGCCCGTTTGCCCACGGCGATGGTGCCGGCTTCGGCCTCGTTGCCGAGGAAGCGGGCCACGTTGCGGGTGCCGGTGGCGAGCGCCTGCGCGGGGGTCAGCCCGGCGGCCACGTAGCTGGCCAGCTCGCGGCTGAGCGAGAAGCCCGGCGCGTTCCAGTACTGGGGCGAGTCCGAACCCAGCACGATCCCGGCACCGCCGGCCTGCAGGGCCTTGATGATCCGGCGGCGGAGCGCGATGAAGTTCTTGCGCAGCTCCGGCGTGAAGCTGCTGTCGTTGCGCAGATCGTTGGTCCCCTTGACCCAGCCGAGCGCCAGCGCGCGCGGCACGTAGCGCAACTCGGCGCGGTCGTAGAGCTGCTCGACCGGCTCGTCGCCCGCGAGCGACTCGAAGAACCCCTCGGTCGGCACCGACCACACACCCGCGGCCTTCATCGCGGCGACGAGGGCGGAGAGACGGGAGGTATCGGCCTGGGCCAGGACCCCGGTCCCGAAGAAACCGTCCTCTTTCGGGGTGCCGGGCGGGCTGCCGGCCAGCGCCTCGAGGAAGCCGTCGAGGTGATCGACGCTCCAGTACTTGGCCTCGATGGCGCGGCGCAGCCCGACGGCCAGGGGCACGTGCCCGGCAAAGCGGATCCCGAGCCGATCGGCAGCGGCGGCGAGGGAATCGAAAGCCGCGCGCGAGACGCCGGGATGAATCTTGAGGAAATCGTAGCCCCGCGCCTGCTCGGCCTGCACCATGCGCACCGCCGAGTCGGGGGTGGGCGCGCTGGTGCCGTTGAAGGAGGGGCCGGACGTCCAGATGCGAGGGCTCAAGATCTCGCCCCGGGCGGCCAGGTCGCGGTAATAGAGGTGGCGGGGGGTCCCCAGCATGCCGCGGATGCTGGTGACGCCGTTCAAGGCCCAGAGCGCCAGGGTCCGGACGATCTCCGAGTCGGCGGTCTCGCTGGGCGGGATGTGGGCATGCATCTCGCCTAACCCGGGGATCAGGTATTTCCCCTTGCCGTTCACCCGCACCGCGCCGGCCGGGATCGGCACGCTCCCCGCCGGGCCCAGCGCGGTGATCCGCTCGCCGCGGACCACGACAGTCTGGCCGGCGAGCACGCCCGGGCGCCCGATCGGAATCACGTTCACGTTGAGGAAGGCGACCGGCCCGCGCCGGGGGGTGTGACGGATGACGCGGCCGGCGCGGGCGTCGGTCAGCTTACCGCCGTCCACTTCGACCTGGCCGTTGACGATGACGTAGTCGATGCCCAGCGGATATTGGTGCGGTTGCTCATAGGTTGCCTGATCGGCGACCGTGGCGGGATCGAACACCACGAGGTCGGCCAGCAGCCCAGCGGCGAGGCGGCCCCGATCGGTGAGTCCCAGCCGGGCGGCGGGGAGCCCCGTCATCTTGCGCACCGCATCGGGCAGGGTAAGCACGTGCAGCTCGCGCACGTAGCGTCCCAGCACGCGGGGGAAGGTGCCGTAGTTGCGTGGATGCGGCACCGTGGGCCCCGGCGCCGACAGCGCCCCGTCGGAGGCGATGGCCACCCAGCGGTGCTGCATGATGCGCTGCACGTCGGCTTCGGCCATCACGTGATACACCATGCTGGCGCCGCCCTTCTGGATCCCTTCGATCACCAGCGGCGCCGCTCCCTCGCTGGTGGTGGGCACGCCGCGCTCCACCGCCCAGTCGTAGAGCGTCTTCCCGTTGAGCTCCGGCTTCCAGCTTACGCTGGCAAACTGCACGCGCTTGAGATCGCCGCCGCCGCGGTCGTTCTCGAGGATGTCGGCGATGCCTTTGAGGATGCTGTCGCGCAGCACCCGGTCCTTGACGCGCCGCGCGAAGGCGGTGTCGCCGTCGGCCATGGCCCAGGCGGGCGCCAGCACGTTGAAGCTGGTGGAGCTGGCGTCGTAGGGATACTGGTCGGCCATCACGTCGAGGCCGGCGCGCCGGGCCGCATCCAGCATCGCCAGGGTCTGCGAGCTCTTTCCCCACATCGCCTTGCCGATGACCTTGTGATGGGTCAGCACCACCGGGATACGGGCCTCCCGCGCGATGCGGATCGCCTCGGCCACGCCGTCGCGAACTCCGAGGCCCTCCTTGCGCAGGTGCGAGGTGTAGAAGCCCCCCGAATCGGCCGCCACCTTCGACACGGCGATGACCTCGGCGGTCTTGGCGTAGGTCTGCGGAACGTAGAACAGCCCGGTGGAGATGCCGAAGGCTCCTTCGTGCATCGCTTCGCCCACCATCCACTTCATTTTGGCCAGCTCTTCGGCGCTGGGCGCGCGATCGCTCTGGCCCAGCACCTGCTGCCGGATGGTGCCGAAACCCACCAGCCAGGCCACGTTGATTCCGAGCTTCAGCTTGCCCACCCGATCGAGATACTCTCCGAAGGGATAGGGACCGCCGCCGTCGGGGCCGCCCAGCGCCGTGGTGACTCCCTGACGCACCCGGCTCTCCGCATCGGGCATGCGCAGGATGGCTTCGTTGTGGGCATGCAGGTCGATGAAGCCGGGAGAGACCACTTTGCCTGCGGCGGCAATGGTGCGCGCGGCGTCGGTCGCGGGGATCGGAGTCCGCGAGACCGCGACGATACGGTCGCCCCGGACGGCGACATCGGCACGGAAGCCGGCGGCGCCGGTGCCGTCGATGACCGTGCCGCCGCTGATGAGCAGGTCGTATTTCGGCTGCTGCTGGGTGAGGGCGAGGGCGGCGAAGAGGAGCAGCATCAGAGGCCAGAAGTCAGAGGTCGGAGATCAGAGGTCAGAGATCAGAGGTCAGAGGTCAGGAGGCTCTTTTCCTCCAGCAGCTTGGTTCCGAGCGCCAAGTGCTCTACGTAGCGCTCCGGCGCGATGTTGGTCCCGCACACGATCAGGCCGACCCGCTTGCCGCGCAGGCGGTCGGCCAGCGGACCCAGCAGCGCCGCCGTCGCCGCCGCAGCGGCGGGCTCCACCGCCAGCTTGGCGCTACGAAACAGCAGGGCCAGTGCGGCACGCAGCTCGTCATCGCTCACCAGCACCAGGTCATCGAGGTAGCGGCGGCACAGCCCCAGGCTATACGGCAACGTGTAGGGCGGGCTCAGACTGTCCGCGATGGTGCGATAGCCGCCCTCGGGCACCTTCTCAGGGTGGCCGGAGCGGAGGCTGCGCAGCATCACGTCGTTGGCCTCGGGCTCGACGCCAAAGACCTGGCAACCGGGCTTGAGCAGCTTGACCGCCGCGCTCAGGCCTCCGGCGAGTCCGCCTCCGCCGATGGGGACGATAATGGCGTCGAGATCGGGACACTGCCGCAGCAGCTCGCGGCCCAGGGTCGCGGTCCCCAGGGCGGTCCGCGGGCCCTCAAAGGGGTGCACGAAGAATCTGCCCTCCTCGCGCTCGATCCGATCGGCCGTCGCAAACGCCTGGTGCACGTCGTCCGCCAGCACCGCTTCGGCGCCCAGCGCCCGGCAGCGGGCCACCCGGAAGGGGTCGGCGGTCCGGGGCATCACGACCTTGGCAGTGGTTCCCAGGGTCCGCGCGGCCCACGCCACCGCGATGGCGTGGTTCCCCGCGCTGACCGCGGTAACGCCACGGCTGCGCTGCGCCGGGTCCAGGGCGAGCATCACGGTAAGCGCGCCGCGGGCCTTGAAGCTGCCGGCGTGCTGAAAGAGCTCCAGTTTGAGCACCGGCTCCGCGGTCGTCGCCAAGCGCCGCGCGACCGCCTCGTCGCTCCAGCTCCACACCGGGGTGTGCCGAACGTGCGGAGCGAGCGCGAGCGCGGTTGCCTCGATGTCGGCCACCGTAAAGGGGGCGGGATCGGTCATGCGACGAGTGTGCTCCCGGCCGGCAAACTACTCGTCTGGTAAGATGGAAGGGAACGCCACAGGGAATTCCGGGGGGATCCTATGCTCAAGTCACGCCTAGTCATGCAAGCCGCGCTGGCCACGCTCATGGTGGGCGGTTGCGGCGGTAACCGCACCGAGGCGAGTCTCGGGCCGGAAGGGTACGGAGTCGTGACGGTCGAAAACCAGAACATCAGAGACATGCGTGTCTATGTCCGGCCGAATGCAGGGGGAGCCCGATTCCGCCTGGGCACCGCCAATGGATTGGAAACGACCACCTTCAAGATTCCCAGGACGATGACCACCGGCGTCACGGAGATGGTCTTCGAGCTGGTTCCGCTGGGAGGTGGCGGCAGCCAATTCAGTCAGAAGATCACCGTCAACCAGGGGGAGGAGCTGGTACTCAGGATTCCACCCAGCTAAACCCGTGACTGGCTGACGTTGCCGCCACACAGGATCGCGACCGTTCTGCGGCCGTGCCACCGCTCGGCCTGGCGAAGATAGCCCGCCAGCGCCACCCCCGCCGCTCCTTCGACCGTCTGGCCATGGGTCCGCAGCACGAGATCCATGGCCCGGCGGATCTCGGCTTCGGACACCGTCTCAAAGGAATCCGCCAAAGCCGCACACAGCTCGAAGGTGATCGCACCGGGCTCCACCCCGCCCGCGGTGCCGTCGGACAGCGTGGGGAGCGATTCGAGCTCCAGGATGCGCCCCGCGCGGACCGAGGCGATCATGACCGGGGAATTCTCCGGGGAGCAGCCGATGATCTCGACACCGGGCCAGACCGACTTGAGCTGCGCCGCCACCCCGGCGAGCAGGCCGCCGCCGCCGAGCGCGATGAACACGGCGTCGGCGCGGGGAAGCTGGCGGGCCAGCTCGATGGCGATGGTACCCTGCCCTCCCACCACATCCAGGTCGTTGTAGGGCGAGATGTAGGGAACGCCCTCGCGCTCGGCGCGCCCGCGGGCGTACTGCTCCGAGAGCCCCGAATCGGCACCGTGGATCTCCACCACTCCGCCCAGCTCGCGGATCTTGGCGAGCTTGCCGGCATCGGCTCCTTCGGGCACCACGATGCGCGCCGAGATATTCAGCCTGCCGGCGGCGTAGGCCACCGCGGCGCCGTGATTCCCCGTCGAGGCGGCAATCACCCCGCGCGCGCAGGCGGGAGACCCCAGGGCCAGCAGCTTGCTGAACGCTCCACGCGCCTTGAACGAGCCGGTGTGCTGGAGGTTTTCGAGCTTGAGATGGGGACCGAGAGGGGAAGGCTCGAGCGGAGTTTCCCTGATCCAGGGCCGGATGCGCGGCTCGGCACTGCGGACCGCAGCCAGGACCGCGTCGCTCACGAGGAGCGGGTCCGGCGGAGCACGCGGCCGGGACGGGCCCCGCTGGGGCCACCCGCGCGGTACACCTCGACGCCGTTCACCCAGGTCCGCGCAATTCCGGTAGAGAGCGCCCTTGGCTCGGTCGGCGTGGCATGATCGACGATGGTGGCCGGATCGAAGAGCACGAGGTCGGCGTACCAGCCCGGCCGCACTTCGCCCCGGCGGGTTAGGCCGACATTGTGGGCGGCGAGGGAGCTCAGCTTCCGGATCATCTCTTCCAGCGGGATCAGGCGCCGCTCACGAACGTAGCGCCCCAGCACCCGGGGGAAGGAGCCATAGCCGCGCGGATGCCGGCCGGCCAGCTCGCCATCGGTGCAGATATTTCCAAAGGGCCAGGCCAGCAGCCGCTCCAGATCGGGCTCGACCATGCTGGTCCCGATCACGCTTTCCGACTTGCCCTCGGATTCCCTGATCAGGGCCACCAGCGTGACCGCCGGGTCGTCGTGGCGGAGCCGCGCGATCTGCGCCACGGTCTTCCCGACGTACGACGGGTCGGGATCGAAACGACCGAGCAGCAGTCCTTCGGCCGGGGCGACCTGGTCGAGGACGAAGCGCGCCTCACGGAGGTCGCGATAGTTGCCCTCGGGAAAGAGCACCCTCAGGGTGGATTGCCAGTAGAGATACGGATACACGTCGAGGGTGACGTCGATGCCCTGGGCGCGCGCCGCGTCGAGCCGGTGGATCAGGCTGTCGGCGTGACCCCAGAGCCGGCGCATCGCGAGCTTCGCGTGGGACAGCTGAACCGGCATGCCGGTGGTGCGGCCGATGGTCAGCAGCTCCTCGATCGCGGGCCAGAAGCCGCGATCCTCGCTGCGGATGTGGCTGATGTACCGGCCACCCGAATCGGCCGCGACCTGCGCGAGGGCGAGCACCTCGGCAGGGTCGGCGCTGTGGGCCTCCTCGTACTCCAGGCCGGTGGAGAGCCCGAGCGCTCCGGCGCCAAGCTCGTGACGCAGCAGGACTTTCATGCTGTCCAGCTCGCGGGAGGAGGCGGGGCGGCGGAAGGCATCGCCCAGCAGCTGCATCCGCAGGGTGGCATGCCCCGCATACATCGCGAGATTGACCGCGGCGGGATGCCGTTCGAGCGAGTCGAGGAACGGGGCCAGCGGATAGGGCGACCCGCCGTCCTGGCCGCCGATGACGGTGGTGATGCCCTGACTCACGGCGGCGAGCGCGTCGGGATGGGATCCGAGTGCGCGATCGGCGTGGCTGTGGGTGTCCACGAATCCCGGGGCGAGGGTCAAACCCCCGCCATCGATCATGCTATCGGAGCGCTCGCGGGTCAGCTCCCCCACCGCGGCGATAGTATCGCCGGCAATCCGCACGCTCGCGGCGCGGGCGGGAGCACCGGTGCCGTCGAGCAGCCGAATATTGGTGAGGAGAAGGGTGGGGGCCTGCGG